>NZ_JBIBKK010000005.1:0-515993 GCF_042959105.1 Streptomyces sp. NPDC007917 | reverse complement strand
GACGCTCGGCTGGGATACCCCAGCCGAGCGTCTACGTGATCTACTCACCACCTGAAACCAAGTGGTGTTGCGACGACCCCTTGAACCCAAGCGGATGCGTGGGGGCCTTTCGGGCGTGCGGCTCGGATGCCGGCTCAGCTGCGATCAGACGTTGAAGCCGAGGGCGCGAAGCTGCTCGCGGCCATCGTCGGTGATCTTGTCGGGGCCCCACGGGGGCATCCAGACCCAGTTGATCCGCAGCTCGTTGACGATGCCCTCGGTGGCCGACTTCGCCTGGTCCTCGATGACATCGGTCAGCGGACAGGCCGCCGACGTCAGCGTCATGTCGAGGGTGGCGATGTTGGCGTCGTCGATGTGGATGCCGTAGACGAGGCCCAGATTGACCACGTCGATGCCCAGCTCGGGGTCCACGACGTCGTACAGGGCCTCGCGGACCTCTTCCTCACTGGCCGGCTTGACGGCCGTTTCCACGTTGTCACTCATGCGATCTTCCCTTCGGCGCCCTCGCCCAGCGCCTGGGCGGTCGCGTCCTTCCACGCCATCCAGCTCAGCAGGGCACACTTCACCCGGGCCGGGTACTTGGAGACGCCGGCGAACGCGACCGCGTCCTCCAGCACCTCCTCCATCGCGTCGTCCGGCTCGGTCCTGCCCTTGGACTGCATCAGCTCCAGAAACGTCTCCTGGATCTTGCGCGCCTCGGCGATCTCCTTGCCGACCAGCAGCTCATTGAGCACGGACGCGCTGGCCTGGCTGATGGAACAGCCCTGGCCCTCGTAGCTGACGTCCTCAATGGTCTCGCCGTCGAGCCGCACCCGCAGGGTGATTTCGTCCCCGCATGTCGGATTGACGTGGTGTACCTCTGCGTCGCCGTCCCTCAGACCCCGCCCGTGCGGGTGCTTGTAGTGGTCCAGGATCACGTCCTGGTACATCGAATCAAGCTTCACGCGGCACGCCCCTACCCGAAGAAGTTGCGAACGTGCTCCAGGCCCTCGACCAAGGCGTCGACCTCGGCCGGGGTGGAGTACAGATAGAACGACGCTCGCGTGGTCGCGGGAATTCCGTACCGGAGGCAGACGGGCCGGGCGCAGTGGTGGCCGACCCGGACCGCGATGCCCTGCTCGTCGAGCACCTGACCCACATCGTGGGGGTGGATGTCGCCGAGCGTGAAGGAGATCGCGGCGCCGCGGTCCTCGGCCGTGGTCGGGCCGATGATCCGCAGGTCGGGGACGTCCAGGAGCCTGCGCACCGCGTACTCGGTGACCACGTGCTCATGGCGGGCGATGTTGTCCATGCCGATCGAGGTCAGATAGTCCACGGCCGCGCCGAGGCCGACGGCCTGGGCGATCGGGGGCGTACCGGCCTCGAACTTGTGCGGCGCGGGGGCGTAGGTGGACGAGTGCATCGAGACGGTCTCGATCATCTCGCCGCCGCCGAGGAACGGAGGCAGGTCCTCCAGCAGCTCCTGACGGCCCCACAGCACACCGATGCCCGTCGGGCCGCACATCTTGTGGCCGGTGAAGGCCACGAAGTCGGCCTGCAGCGCCTGCACGTCCATCGTCATGTGCGGGGCGGCCTGCGAGGCGTCGATGACGACGAGGGCGCCGACCTGCTGCGCCCGGCGGACGATCGCCTCGACCGGGTTGACCGTGCCCAGGATGTTGGAGACCAGCACGAACGAGACGACCTTGGTCTTCTCGGTGATGATCTCCTCGATGTTCGACAGGTCGAGACGGCCGTCGTCGGTGAGGCCGAACCACTTCAGCTTCGCGCCCGTGCGCTGCGCGAGCAGCTGCCAGGGGACGATGTTGGAGTGGTGCTCCATCTCCGTGATGACGATCTCGGTGTCGCTGTCCACGCGGTAGGGCTCATCGGCCCAACCCAGCATGTTGGCGACGAGGTTGAGCGACTCCGAGGCGTTCTTGGTGAAGATCACCTCGTCCCGGCTCGGCGCGTTGATGAAGGCGGCCACCTTGTCCCGGGCGCCTTCGTACAGCGCCGTGGCCTCCTCGGCGAGCACATGCACTCCGCGGTGCACGTTCGCGTTGTGCACCTCGTAGTACTCGCTGAGCACATCGAGCACCTGACGCGGCGTCTGTGACGTCGCCGCGTTGTCCAGGTACACGAGCTTCCTGCCGTCGTGGACCAGCCGGTCCAGGATCGGGAAGTCCTTGCGGATCGCCTCGGTGTCGAGGAGGCCCGGCAGCTGTGTCATGTCCCTGCGCCTCCGTATCCCCCGCCGAATCCCTCGCCGTCGAAACGGCCCCTGTCGTCGTCACTCACTCGTCGCGCCGCCCTTCACATAGGCCTCGTAGCCCTCTTCCTCCAGCTTGTCCGCGAGCTCGGGGCCACCGGACTCGGCGATCCGGCCCGCCGCGAAGACATGGACGTGGTCGGGCTTGATGTACCGCAGGATGCGCGTGTAGTGGGTGATCAGCAGGGTGCCGACCTCGCCGGTCTCACGGACGCGGTTGACGCCCTCGGAGACCACGCGCAGCGCGTCGACGTCCAGACCGGAGTCCGTCTCGTCGAGGATCGCGATACGGGGCTTCAACAGCTCGAGCTGGAGGATCTCGTGGCGCTTCTTCTCACCGCCGGAGAAGCCCTCGTTGACGTTCCGCTCGGCGAAGGAGGGGTCGATCGAAAGGCGCTCCATGGCCTCCTTGACCTCCTTCACCCAGGTGCGCAGCTTCGGCGCCTCGCCGCGGATGGCGGTGGCCGAGGTGCGCAGGAAGTTGGAGACGGAGACCCCGGGGACCTCCACGGGGTACTGCATGGCGAGGAAGACGCCCGCGCGGGCCCGCTCATCGACGGACATGGCCAGCACGTCCTCGCCGTCCAGGGTCACCGTGCCGCCGGTGACCTGGTACTTGGGGTGGCCCGCGAGCGAGTACGCCAGCGTGGACTTGCCGGAGCCGTTGGGGCCCATGATGGCGTGGGTCTCGCCCTGCTTCACGGTCAGGTCGACACCGCGCAGGATCTCGCGGGGGCCGCCTTCGGCCTCGACGGAGACGTGCAGGTCGTGGATCTCAAGCGTTGCCATGGGTGCCTCAGGACTCCTGGGTGACGGAGACGAGCACGTCGTCCCCTTCGATCTTTACGGGGTATACGGGGACGGGGCGCGTCGCGGGGAGGCCGGACGGCTTGCCGGTGCGCAGGTCGAAGCTGGAGCCGTGCAGCCAGCACTCGATCTGACAGTCCTCCACCTCGCCCTCGGACAGCGAGACGTTCGCATGCGAGCAGATGTCGTTGATCGCGAAGACCTCGCCCTCGGTGCGCACGACCGAGACGGGCACGCCGTCGAGCTCCACCCGCTTGGGGGTGTCGTCTTCCAGCTCGCTCAGCGAGCAGGCGCGTACGAAGGTCTGGCTCATGCGACGGACGCCTCCAGCTCGGCCTCGATCTGGGCGATCAGACGCTCCTCCAGCTCGGGGATGCCGATCTGCTGGACGAGCTCGGCGAAGAAGCCGCGGACGACAAGACGGCGGGCCTCGTCGGCCGGGATGCCGCGCGCCATCAGGTAGAACAGCTGCTCGTCCTCGAAGCGGCCGGTCGCGCTGGCGTGGCCGGCGCCGACGATCTCGCCGGTCTCGATCTCCAGGTTGGGCACCGAGTCGACGCGCGCGCCGTCGGTGAGGACGAGGTTGCGGTTGAGCTCGTAGGTGTCCGTGCCCTCCGCGGCGGCGCGGATCAGCACATCGCCGATCCAGACCGCGTGGGCGTCCTTGCCCTGCAGCGCGCCCTTGTAGGCCACGTTGCTGCGGCAGTGCGGGGTGTCGTGGTCGATGAAGAGCCGGTGCTCCTGGTGCTGGCCGTTGTCGGTGAAGTACAGGCCGTAGAGCTCGGCCTCACCGCCCGGGGCACCGTAGATGACCCGCGGGTGGAGGCGCACCACGTCGCCGCCGAAGGTGACGACCACGGACTTGAACATGGCGTCGCGGCCGACCAGCGCGGTGTGCTGCGCGGCGTGGACGGCGGTGTCGTCCCAGTCCTGGATCGAGACGACGGTGAGCTTGGCGCCGTCTCCGACCAGGAACTCCACATTGGCCGCGAGGGTGGCGTCTCCGGTGTGGTCGATGACCACGACGGCCTCGGCGAAGGCGCCGACCTCCACGACCTGGTGGCCGTAGGCGGTGCCGCCCTCTCCGTGCACGGAGATCCGCACGGGCTCGGTGAGCACGGTCTCCTTGGCGACGGAGACCACCGAGGCCTTCTCGAAGGAGCTGTACGCCTGGGCCGCGATCCGGTCGACCGGCTTGCCGGCCTTGCCCAGGCGCGGGTCCGTGCGGTCCACGGTCTCGACGGTGACGCCCTCGGGGGCGCTCACCTCGACCCGCAGCCCGCCGGTGGCCTCGGCGGTGCCGTCGTGCAGACCGCGCAGCCGCTCCAGAGGAGTGAACCGCCACTCCTCCTCACGGCCGTGCGGCACCGGGAAGTCGGCCACGTCGTACGACGCGATGGCGCCGACCCTCGCATCGGTGGGCTGGCCCACCTGGATGGCACCGTCCGTGGTGGATCCGGCCGGAATGGTTTCAGCCATGGCAGCTGTACAGCTCGCTTTCTGGTGACGTACCTCGGCCCTCCCTGGGGACGGCCGCCGCGGGTATCGGGGGAGGCGCCGGCGTCAGCCGACCGCGCCTTCCATCTGCAGCTCGATCAGCCGGTTGAGCTCCAGCGCGTACTCCATGGGAAGCTCGCGCGCGATCGGCTCGACGAAGCCGCGCACGATCATCGCCATGGCCTCGTCCTCGGACAGGCCGCGGCTCATCAGGTAGAACAGCTGGTCGTCGCTGACCTTGGAGACGGTCGCCTCGTGGCCCATCGACACGTCGTCCTCACGGACGTCCACATAGGGGTAGGTGTCCGAGCGCGAGATCGTGTCGACCAGCAGCGCGTCGCACAGCACATTGGACTTGGAGCCCTCGGCGCCCTCGCCGATCTCGATCAGACCGCGGTAGGAGGTGCGGCCGCCGCCGCGCGCCACCGACTTGGAGACGATGTTGGACGAGGTGCGGGGCGCCATGTGGACCATCTTGGCGCCGGCGTCCTGGTGCTGGCCCTCGCCCGCGAAGGCGATGGACAGGGTCTCGCCCTTGGCGTGCTCGCCCATCAGGTAGACGGCCGGGTACTTCATGGTCACCTTGGAGCCGATGTTGCCGTCGACCCACTCCATGGTCGCGCCCTCGTAGGCCACGGCGCGCTTGGTGACCAGGTTGTACACGTTGTTCGACCAGTTCTGGATGGTCGTGTAGCGGCAGCGGGCGCCCTTCTTGACGATGATCTCGACCACCGCGGAGTGCAGCGAGTCCGACTTGTAGATCGGCGCGGTGCAGCCCTCGACGTAGTGGACGTACGCGTCCTCGTCGACGATGATCAGCGTCCGCTCGAACTGGCCCATGTTCTCCGTGTTGATCCGGAAGTAGGCCTGCAGCGGGATCTCCACGTGCACGCCCTTCGGCACGTAGATGAACGAGCCGCCGGACCACACCGCCGTGTTCAGCGAGGCGAACTTGTTGTCGCCGGCCGGGATCACCGAGCCGAAGTACTCCTTGAAGAGCTCCGGGTGCTCCTTGAGGCCGGTGTCGGTGTCCAGGAAGATGACACCCTGCTCCTCGAGGTCCTCACGGATCTTGTGGTAGACGACCTCGGACTCGTACTGCGCGGCGACACCCGCGACGAGGCGCTGCTTCTCGGCCTCCGGGATGCCCAGCTTGTCGTACGTGTTCTTGATGTCCTCGGGCAGCTCTTCCCAGGAGGCGGCCTGCTGCTCCGTCGAGCGCACGAAGTACTTGATGTTGTCGAAGTCGATGCCGGTCAGGTCCGAGCCCCAGGTGGGCATGGGCTTCTTCTCGAAGAGCTTGAGGCCCTTCAGCCGGAGCTTCAGCATCCACTCCGGCTCGGACTTCTTCCCCGAGATGTCGCGGACGACGTCCTCGGAGAGGCCACGCTTGGCCGAGGCACCGGCCACATCGGAGTCGGCCCAGCCGTACTCGTAAGTGCCCAGCCCCTCGAGCTCGGGGTGAGCAGTCTCCGTGGGGAGAGTCATTCGGGGTTCCTCCCGGCCGTGCTGGCAGATGCTGTGGTGGTCTTGGTCTTGCTGGGGGTCTTGCTGGGGGACGCCTTCTCGGCCTTGCCGGTCCCCGGGATGTAGGTCGTGCACACCCCGTCGCCATGGGCGATGGTGGCCAGACGCTGCACATGAGTCCCGAGGAGCTGGGAGAAGACCTCGGTCTCCGCCTCGCACAGCTGCGGATACCGCTCGGCCGCGTGGGCGACCGGGCAGTGGTGCTGGCAGAGCTGTTCGCCGACCGGTGCGCTGCGCGCCGTAGCAGCGTACCCGTCCGCGGACAGTGCGCGGGCGAGGGCTTGGGCGCGACTCTCGGGCTCCGCGGCCTCGACGGCCTGGCGGTACGCCACGGCCTGGGCGGCGAGCCTGGCGCGCGCGAAGGCGGCGACCGCGGCCCGGCCCGCCTCGCCGCCGCCGGCGCTCTGCTCGATCCAGCGCAGGGCGTCCATGGCCAGCTCGTCATACGCCTGGTCGAACGCGTCGCGACCGCAGTCGGTGAGCGCGAAGACCTTGGCCGGGCGGCCGCGGCCCCGCGCCCCGTACACCCTCTTCTCGCGGGGCTCGACGACGCCGTCGGCGACGAGGGTGTCGAGGTGGCGGCGCACGGCCGCCTGGGTCAGCTCGAGCCGCAGGGCGAGCTCGGCCGCGGTGGACGGGCCGTGGTCGAGGATGGAGCGGGCGACCTTGTTGCGGGTGCCGTGCTGCTCGTCGGGCGCGGGCACGGGCACGGCAGATCGCGCGGCCGCCTCGACCGCGCGTCCCGCCGGAGCTTCGCTCGCGTATTTCACAACGCCATTGTTGCGTAATTCCCCGCGGAGGTACAAGCGGGGTCCTCCCGGTGGTCCGGTGGAGTGCGTCACTAAGGCACACCTAACCGGAATGCCGAGCCGGCCTGCGGAAACAGGGTCCGCCCCGCCCTGCCCTCCAGGCCCGCCCGGGCGATTCGTAGACTGCCGGGCATGCGAGAAGAGCCCGCGGTCGACATCGTCGGCCTCGTCAAGCGGTACGGCTCGAAGACCGCCGTGGACGGGCTCGACCTGTCCATCGCGCGCTCCTCCGTGACCGCCGTGCTCGGCCCCAACGGGGCAGGCAAGACCACCACCGTCGAGACCTGCGAGGGGTACCGCCGGCCCGACGCCGGCACGGTGCGCGTCCTCGGCCTCGACCCCGTCACCCAGGCCGCCGCACTGCGCCCGCGCATCGGCGTGATGCTGCAGTCCGGAGGGGTTTACTCCGGGGCGCGCGCAGAAGAGATGCTGCGCCACACCGCGGGCCTGCACGCCCATCCCGTCGACGTCGACCACCTCATGGAACGGCTCGGCCTCGGCTCCTGCGGCCGCACGACCTACCGGCGGCTCTCCGGCGGCCAGCAGCAGCGCCTGGCGCTCGCCATGGCCGTCGTCGGCCGCCCCGAACTCGTCTTCCTCGACGAGCCCACCGCCGGTCTCGACCCGCAGGCCCGGCGCGCCACCTGGGAGCTCGTCCGCGACCTGCGCCGGGATGGCGTGACCGTCGTGCTGACCACGCACTACATGGACGAGGCCGAAGAGCTCGCCGACGACGTCGCGATCGTCGACGGCGGCAAGGTGATCGCCCAGGGCAGCCCGGAGGAGCTGTGCCGCGGCGGAGCCGAGAACACCCTGCGCTTCAGCGGCCGCCCCGCGCTCGACCTGGCCTCGCTGCTCAAGGCGCTGCCCGCCGACTCCACGGCCGACGAGCTGACCCCCGGCTCGTACCGCGTCACCGGCAAGATCGACCCGCAGCTGCTGGCCACCGTCACCTCCTGGTGCGCCCAGAACGGCGTCCTGCCGGACCGGATCTCGGTCGAGCGGCACACCCTGGAGGACGTCTTCCTCGAGCTGACCGGCAAGGAGCTGCGCGCGTGACCGCCCCGGGAACCTTCACCCCGCAGCCGGGCGCCGCCCCGCTGCCCCGCATGATCCGCGCCCAGGCCACCCTGGAGACCCGGATGCTGCTGCGCAACGGCGAGCAGCTGCTGCTGACCGTGATCATCCCGTCCCTGCTGCTGGTGCTGTTCAGCAGCGTCGACATCGTCGACACGGGCTCGGACGGCAAGGCCGTGGACTTCCTGGCCCCCGGTGTCCTGGCGCTCGCCGTGCTGTCCACGGCCTTCACCGGCCAGGCCATCGCGACCGGCTTCGAGCGGCGGTACGGCGTCCTCAAGCGGCTCGGCGCCTCGCCGCTGCCGCGCTGGGCGCTGATGACCGCCAAGACCTGCTCGGTGCTGGTCACCGAGGTGCTGCAGGTCGCGCTGCTGACCGTGATCGCCCTGGCTCTCGGCTGGTCCCCGCACGGCAACCCGCTCACCGTCGCCCTGCTGCTGCTCCTCGGCACGGCCGCGTTCTCCGGCCTCGGCCTGCTGATGGCCGGCACCCTGAAGGCCGAGGCGACCCTCGCGGCGGCCAACCTGGTCTTCCTGCTGCTGCTCGTCGGCGGCGGGGTGATCGTGTCGCTGGACAAGTTCCCGGACGCGGTGCGCGGCGTGCTGCAGCTGCTGCCGATCTCCGCCCTGTCGGACGGGCTGCGGGACGTGCTGCGGGACGGGGCCGGGGTGCCGTGGAGGGACCTGGGGATCCTGGCGGTGTGGGCGGTGCTGGGGCTGGGGGCGGCGGCGCGCTGGTTCCGCTGGGAGTAGTGGGACCCCCGTACCGCCTCGTACTGCATGTCCGCGGGGACCCCCTCGTACTGCATCTTCACGGGGGAGCCGACTCCCCCCACACCCCCCTCGTGAAAAGCTGCACAAGCGCCCGCCTACGATGGGCGGCGTGCCCTCTTCGCTGAACCCCCTTGAGCAGATCGCCCGCCGCTGGCAGCCCTCCGCGCGCTTCGTGGAGCGCGCGGCGCTGGTCGCCGTGGTGATGACCGTGGTCATCGTGGTGACGGGCGGCGCGGTCCGGCTCACCCAGTCCGGGCTCGGCTGCCCGACCTGGCCGACCTGTACGAAGGACAGCCTGACGCCCACCCACGAGATGGGCATCAACGGAGCCATCGAGTTCGGCAACCGCATGCTGACGTATGTGCTGTGCGCGGTCGTCGGCGTGCTGATCATCGCGGCCCGCGCCCGTACCCCGGTGCGCCGCTCGCTCACCCGGCTCGGCTGGGCCCAGTTCTGGTTCGTGATGGGCAATGCCGTGGTCGGCGGCATCACGGTGCTCACCGGGCTCAACCCGTACATCGTCAGCTCGCACTTCCTCCTGGCCACCGCCCTGCTCGTGGTCACCGTGATCACCTGGCAGCGCACCCGCGAGGGCGACGGCGAGCCCCGCGATCTGGTCGCCCGCCCCATCCGCCAGCTGACCTGGCTGCTGGTCGGCGCGACCGGTGCGCTGATCCTCATCGGGACCGTGGTCAGCGGCGCCGGGCCGCACGCGGGCGACGCCCGCAAGGTGCACCGCATCCCGCTGGACTGGCAGGAGATCACCCAGCTGCACGTGGACTTCGTCTACATCGTGCTGGGCCTGAGCGCCGCCCTGTGGTTCACGCTGCGCGCGGTGAAGGCGCCGGCCGCTCTGCGCCGCCCCGTCGTCGAATTCCTCGTCGTGCTGCTCCTGCAGGGCGTGGTCGGCTACGTCCAGTACTTCACGCACCTGCCCGAGGTGGTCGTCGGCGTCCACATGTTCGGCTCCTGCCTGGTGCTGATCGCGGTGCAGCGGATCCTGCTCTCCCAGCGCGAGCGGGCCGAGCTTCCCGCCCCGGTCGCCACCCCCGCACCCGCCGCTCAGCCCGTGGCCGAGCCCGCCGCGTCCAGCCGGTAGACGCGGCGCGCGGTCCCGGCCGCGACGAGCGCGGCGATGCGCCGCGCCTCGGGCCGGGTGCAGACGCCGTCGGCGACCCATTCGGCCGCCAGCCGCGCCATGGACCGTACGAACAGCCGGGCGCCGGTCACATACAGCTCGGGCAGCGCCCGCGCCCCGGTCGAGAACAGCAGCTTGCCGAACGGCGCCTCGCCAAGGGTCTCCCCCGGCTGGGGCCCCGCGTCCGCGTACACATGCGCGAAGGCGGCGGCCAGCTGGGCGGCGCGGCGGTGGTGCGGCCGGCCGGGCAGCAGCACCAGGTCGGTCCCGGCGCCCGCGGTGGCGCGCAGAAATCCCGCGAGCGGCTGGGGATCGGCGCAGTGCAGCTGGACGGGCAGGCCGGTCGCGACGGCGCTCCACAGCAGATGCTGGAGGAGCGCCGGATCGGCGGGGCGGGCCCGCGGGGTGCGCCCGCCGAGCCAGCGGTCCGCCGCCCGCCGCACCTCCCGGGGGTCCGGCGGGGTCTCGTCGCAGAAGGTGAGGCCCACGGCGAAGGCGGTCGCGTGCTGGGCCGCGGCGTACAGGGCCTCCGCGGCGTTGCCGATGAACGAGTCGGCCGAGCCCGAGGTGTGCGCGACCTCCTCGGCCAGCGGCTCCAGCCGGATGACCTCGTGGACCGGGCCGTCCGCGGCCGCGGCCAGCTCGGCGGCCGAGGTGAGCTCGCCCGGCGCCCCCGACTCCAGCAGGAAGGCGCCGATGCCGGCGCCGCGCAACAGCAGCCGCCCGGCGCGGTAGGCGCCCAGCTCGCGGCGCCGGGCGAGATAGCGGACGGGGGAGCAGTGGGCCTCCAGGCCGAGGAGCGGGGGGCACCAGCGGCGTACGGCCAGGCCGGTCCAGCTGTCGAAGAAGGTGGTGCCCGCCGGGGCGGCGGCGCCGGAGCCCACGGCGGCGGCGAGATGGGCCTCGAACGAGCCGAGGCCGAGCTCGCTGTGGAGAGCGCCGTGGCTGTGCTGGTCGATGAGCGGCGGCAATCCCAGGGGGCGAGCGGCCTCGGAGGGTCTGTGTCCTGTTTCCGGGGCGGCCTCCGGGACGTCCGAGGCGGCCGGGTCGGCCGCAGTGCCCGTCGCCTCGTCCATCACCGCCGCCTCCTCGCCGTCGGGCATCGAAGGGCTTAACGGGCGAAACGGTATGAGGTGTCGCCGGGCCCGCCCCCGAGCCTGGCCCGCCTTGGCCTCGCCCGACAAGGGCGCACCGTCGGAGGTGGAGTGCGAGCCCTTGTGGACCGCGGAGGTCTTCCCCGGCCCCAGCCCACAAGAACGGTGCCGCGCCCACACCGGGCGCGGTACGCGGCCCGCGCCGGCGCACGCCCCGGGAGGGGCGGGCCGGGGGCGCGAGCCGCCGCGGCGCGGGCTACGCGTTGCTCGGGCCGCCGAGCTGGATACCGGCCATACGGGTCCACTCGTACGGGCCGGTGCGGACCTTCGCGGCGAGTTCGCCGTCGAAGTCGTCGTGCAGGGTGATCCCCGCGGTCTCCGCGGCGCGGCGGGCGGTCTCGTAGGAGGGGGCGACCAGGTTGCCCCAGTCGCCGTTGGCGCCGACCAGGGCGACGCGGACGGTGCCGCGCCCGATGTGGGCGAGCTGGCCCTCGGCGCTGCCGCCGTGGGACTGCGCGAAGGCCGTCATCTGGTGGGCGAGCCGCCTGGCCCGCTTCTCGGCCTTGGCCGACGCGGACTTGCTCGACGCGGACGTGCCCGGTGCGGACTCGTCCGACGGGCCTTCCGGGGCCGTCTGCGTGGTGTCTCCCATAAGGCCGATGCTACCGGCTGGTAATCAGCGCAGGAAGGGGTCCACGGCGACGGCGGCGAACAGCAGCGAGGCATAGGTGATGGACCAGTGGAACAGCCGCATCTCCTTGAGCTTCGCCCCCGTGATCCCGGCCTTGGCGCGCGCCTGGAGGCCGTGCGCCTCCTTGAGCCAGAACGCGCCCAGCACCGCGGCCACGGCGGGGTAGAACCAGCCGGTATAACCGAGCGGCCAGAGCAGCAGCGAGACGATGACCATGACCCAGCTGTAGAGGACGATCTGCCGGGCGACCGCCTTGTTGCCCGCGACCACGGGCATCATCGGCACGCCCACGCGCGCGTAGTCCTCCTTCACCTTCATGGACAGGGGCCAGTAGTGCGGCGGCGTCCAGAAGAAGATGACGAGGAACAGAATCAGCGCGGCCCAGGAGACCGTATTGGTGACGGCGGACCAGCCGATGAACACCGGCATACAGCCGGCGATGCCGCCCCACACGATGTTCTGCGCGGTACGCCGTTTGAGCCACATCGTGTAGACGACGACGTAGAAAACCAACGCGCCGAGCGACAAAATCGCGGACAGCGGATTGACCAGGAACCAGAACCAGGCCGTCGACCCGATCGCGAGCGCGAAGGCGAAGACCAGGCACTCGGCCGGCGAGACCATCCCGGTCACCAGTGGGCGGTGCGAGGTGCGGTCCATGAGCGCGTCGATGTCGCGGTCGTAATACATATTGAACGCGCCCGCGCCGCCGGCCGACAGATAGCCACCGACGCAGGTGGCGAGCACCAGCCATAGATCCGGGACGCCCTCGGCGGCCAGGAACATCACCGGCACCGTCGTCATCAGCAGCAGCTCGATGACACGCGGCTTGGTCAGTGCCACGAAAGCCTTGACGCGGGCACCGAGCGGCCGGTGGCTCCGGCTCGTATCGAGCACCCCCGCAGGACGGGAATCGACGGCCGTCACGCACACCCCTGGTAGAAGCAAGAACCAGCAAGCACCGGACATGAAGAGCCGGTAAAGACTTGCGCGTACCACGCCACTCTAGACGTTGCGGATACGCCGCCCGCCGCCGGGGTCGGCTCGTGTTCGCCGAGCTCACGACCCTCGGGGGAATGGCACATCTCCGGCATTCGTTCCCGGGATGTCGGGTACTCGCTCGAAAAGATGAGCGTTCTTCCAGGGGTAGGCTCGACAACGCCGGTGTGCGCATCGTCGCCGGGATATCGACATTTTGTGGAGAGGAGCCCTGACTCAGGGTGAGCACGAAGCCGACTACCACAGACCTCGAGTGGACCGATGTGGACCAGCGTGCCGTGGACACAGCACGCGTCCTGGCCGCGGATGCAGTGCAGAAGGTCGGCAACGGCCACCCCGGCACCGCCATGAGCCTGGCCCCCGCCGCATACCTGCTCTTCCAGAAGCTGATGCGGCACGACCCCTCCGACGCCGGATGGGTGGGCCGCGACCGGTTCGTCCTCTCCCCCGGGCACACCTCGCTGACCCTCTACGTCCAGCTGTACCTGGGCGGGTTCGGTCTGGAGCTGGAGGACCTGAAGTCGTTCCGCACCTGGGGCTCGCTGACCCCGGGCCACCCGGAGCACGGCCACACGGTCGGCGTCGAGACCACCACCGGCCCGCTGGGCCAGGGCATCGCCAACGCGGTCGGCATGGCGATGGCCGCCCGCTACGAGCGCGGTCTGTTCGACCCGGAGGCGCCCGAGGGCACCTCTCCCTTCGACCACACCATCTGGGCGATCGTCTCCGACGGCGACCTGGAGGAGGGCATCTCCGCTGAGGCCTCCTCGCTGGCCGGCCACCAGAAGCTCGGCAATCTGGTCGCGCTCTACGACGACAACCACATCTCGATCGAGGGCGACACCGCGACCGCCTTCTCCGAGGATGTGCTCAAGCGCTACGAGGCGTACGGCTGGCACGTCCAGCGCGTCGAGCAGGCGGAGAACGGCGACTTCGACGTCCACGCGCTGTACGCGGCGCTGAAGGCGGCGCAGGCCGAGACCGAGCGCCCCTCGATCATCGCCGCCCGCACCATCATCGCCTGGCCCGCGCCGAACGCGCAGAACACCGAGGCCGCCCACGGCTCGGCGCTCGGCGCCGACGAGGTCGCCGCCACCAAGCGCGTCCTGGGCTTCGACCCCGAGAAGGACTTCGAGGTCGAGGAGTCGGTCATCGCCCACTCCCGCTCCCTGGCCGACCGCGGCCGCGAGGCCCGCGCCGCCTGGGACAAGAAGCTCCAGGACTGGCGGAACAACAACCCCGAGCGCGCCGCCCAGTTCGACCGGATCACCGCCGGTGAGCTGCCCGAGGGCTGGGACAAGGCGATCCCGGTCTTCGAGCCGGGCAAGGACGTGGCCACCCGCAAGGCCTCCGGCCAGGTCCTCAAGGCGCTCGGCGGGGTGCTCCCCGAGCTGTGGGGCGGCTCCGCCGACCTCGCGGGCTCGAACAACACCACCATCGACGCGTCCTCGTCCTTCCTCCCGAAGGACAACCCGCTGCCCGAGGCCGACCCGTACGGCCGTACGGTGCACTTCGGCATCCGCGAGCACGCCATGGGCTCGACCATGAACGGCATCGCGCTGCACGGCAACACCCGTATCTACGGCGGCACCTTCCTGGTCTTCTCCGACTACATGCGCCCCGCCGTCCGTCTCGCCGCCCTGATGAAGCTCCCCGTCACCTATGTGTGGACGCACGACTCCATCGGCCTGGGTGAGGACGGCCCGACCCACCAGCCGGTCGAGCACCTGTCCGCGCTGCGCGCCATCCCGGGCCTGAACATCGTCCGCCCTGCCGACGCCAACGAGACCGCCATCGTCTGGCGCGAGATCACCCGCCGCCACAGCGACAAGCCGGCTCCCCACGGCATCGCGCTGACCCGGCAGAACGTGCCGACGTACGACGTCAACGAGGACGCCGCCAAGGGCGGCTACGTCCTGGCCGAGGCCGAGGGCGGCACCCCGCAGGTGATCCTCATCGGCACCGGGTCCGAGGTGCAGCTCGCCGTCGAGGCGCGCGAGCAGCTGCAGGCCGCCGGGGTCCCGACCCGCGTGGTCTCGATGCCCTCGGTCGAGTGGTTCGAGGAGCAGGACCAGGCGTACCGGGACAGCGTGCTGCCGCCGTCGGTGAAGGCCCGGGTGGCGGTCGAGGCGGGCATCGGCCTGACCTGGCACCGCTTCGTGGGCGAGGCCGGCCGCATCGTCTCCCTCGAGCACTTCGGCGCCTCCGCCGACTACAAGGTGCTCTACCGGGAGTTCGGCCTGACCTCGGAAGCCGTCGTCGCCGCCGCCCGCGAGTCGCTTGAGACCGCCGGGCACTGACGCCGTATACGACCCTGTAGCGACGAGTAGGAGATGCAATCCCGATGACAGACGCACTCAAGCGGCTGGCCGACGCAGGCGTCGCGGTCTGGCTCGACGACCTTTCGCGCAAGCGCATCACATCCGGCAACCTGGCCGAGCTGATCGACGAGAGCCATGTGGTGGGCGTGACCACCAACCCGTCGATCTTCCAGAAGGCGATCGCCGGCGGTGACGGCTACCAGCAGCAGGTGGCCGACCTCGCGACCCGCAAGGTCACCGTCGAGGAAGCGGTCCGGATGATCACCACCGCGGACGTCCGGGACGCCGCCGACATCCTGCGCCCGGTCTACGACGCGACCGGCGGCCAGGACGGCCGGGTCTCCATCGAGGTGGACCCGCGCCTGGCGCACAACACGGCCGCCACCATCGCCGAGGCCAAGCAGCTGGCCTGGCTGGTGGACCGGCCCAACACCTTCATCAAGATCCCGGCCACCAGGGCGGGCCTGCCCGCGATCACCGAGGTGATCGGGCTCGGCATCAGCGTCAACGTCACGCTGATCTTCTCGCTTGAGCGCTACCGCGAGGTCATGGACGCCTTCCTGGCCGGCCTGGAGAAGGCCAAGGCCGCGGGTCTTGACCTGCAGAAGATCCACTCGGTGGCGTCCTTCTTCGTGTCCCGCGTGGACACCGAGATCGACAAGCGCCTCGACAAGCTGGGCACCGACGAGGCCAAGGCGCTGCGCGGCAAGGCCGCCCTGGCCAACGCCCGCCTCGCCTACCAGGCGTACGAGGAGGTGTTCGGCTCCCACGACAAGTCGACGCCGCCGTCGGAGCGCTGGGCCGCCCTGGACCGGGCCAACGCCAACAAGCAGCGCCCGCTGTGGGCCTCGACCGGCGTCAAGGACCCGGCCTACAAGGACACGCTCTACGTGGACGACCTGGTCGCCCCGGGCACGGTCAACACCATGCCGGAGGCCACGCTCGAGGCCGTCGCCGACCACGGCCAGATCACCGGTGACGCGGTGCGCGGTACATACGAGCAGGCCAAGGCCGATCTCGACGCGCTCGCCGGGGTCGGAATCTCGTACGATGACGTTGTACAGCTCCTCGAGGACGAGGGCGTCGAGAAGTTCGAGGCGTCCTGGAACGACCTGCTGAAGTCCACTGAGGCGGAGCTGGGCCGCCTCGCTCCTTCGGAGGCGTGAGAGACCTTGTCACTTTCCACGAGCGGAGCCAATCCGCTGCGTGACCCCCGGGACCGGCGGCTTCCGCGTATCGCGGGGCCGTCCGGCCTGGTCATCTTCGGCGTCACGGGCGACTTGTCCCGCAAGAAGCTGATGCCGGCCGTCTACGACCTGGCCAACCGCGGCCTGCTGCCGCCGGGCTTCTCGCTCGTCGGCTTCGCCCGCCGCGACTGGGAGAACGAGGACTTCGCCCAGGTCGTGCACGACGCGGTCAAGGAACACGCCAGGACCCCCTTCCGCGAGGAGGTCTGGCAGCAGCTCGCCGAGGGCTTCCGCTTCGTGCCCGGCGAGTTCTCCGACGACGAGGCGTTCGAGAAGCTGCGGGAGACGATCGAGGACCTGGACAAGGCGCGCGGCACGGGCGGCAACTTCGCCTTCTACCTGTCGGTCCCGCCGAAGTTCTTCCCCTCCGTCGTCCAGCAGCTCAAGAAGCACGGCCTGTCCTCCGGGCCCGGCGACTCCTGGCGGCGCGCCGTCATCGAGAAGCCCTTCGGCCACGACCTGGCCAGCGCCCAGGAGCTCAACCAGGTCGTCCACGAGGTCTTCCGGCCGAGCGACGTCTTCCGGATCGACCACTACCTGGGCAAGGAGACGGTCCAGAACATCCTGGCGCTGCGCTTCGCCAACACCATGTTCGAGCCGCTGTGGAACCGGTCGTACGTCGATCACGTACAGATCACCATGGCCGAGGACATCGGCATCGGCGGCCGGGCCGGCTACTACGACGGCATCGGCGCCGCGCGCGACGTCATCCAGAACCACCTGCTGCAGCTCCTCGCGCTGACCGCCATGGAGGAGCCCTCCTCCTTCGACGCCACCGCGCTGGTCACCGAGAAGCTCAAGGCGCTCAAGGCCGTCAAGCTGCCGAAGGAGCTGGGCAAGCACACCGTGCGCGGCCAGTACTCCCACGGCTGGCAGGGCGGCGAAGAGGTGCTGGGCTATCTGGAGGAGGAGGGCATCGACCCCCACTCCAAGACCGACACCTATGCCGCGATCAAGCTGGAGATCGACAACCGCCGCTGGGCGGGCGTCCCCTTCTATCTGCGCACGGGCAAGCGGCTCGGGCGGCGGGTCACCGAGATCGCGGTGGTCTTCCAGCGCGCCCCGCACTCTCCCTTCGACGCCACCGACACCCAGGAGCTCGGGGAGAACGCCCTGGTCATCCGGGTGCAGCCGGACGAGGGCGTGACCATCCGGTTCGGCTCCAAGGTGCCCGGCACCTCCATGGAGATCCGGGACGTGACGATGGACTTCGCCTACGGCGAGTCCTTCACCGAGTCCAGCCCCGAGGCCTATGAGCGGCTGCTGCTCGACGTCCTGCTCGGCGACGCCAACCTCTTCCCCCGCCACCAGGAGGTGGAGGAGTCCTGGCGGATCCTCGACCCCGTCGAGGCCTACTGGGACCAGCACGGAAAGCCCGAGCAGTACACGGCGGGCACCTGGGGGCCGAAGGCGGCGGACGAGATGCTCGCACGAGACGGACGGAGCTGGCGCCGGCCATGAACATCGATCTCACCGACACCACGTCCAGCCAGATCAACGCTGCTCTGGTCCAGGCGCGGAGGGCGGCGGGGATACCGGCCGTGGGCATGGTGCTCACCCTTGTCGTCGTGACCGACGAGGGCAATCACTACGACGCGCTGAAGGCGGCGAGCGAGGCGTCCAAGGAACACCCCTCGCGCATCCTGGTCGTCATCAGGCGGCCGGGGCGCTCGCCGCGCGACCGCAAGATGGCCCGGCTTGACGCGGAGGTGCGGATCGCCGGCGAGAGCGGCACCGGTGAGACGGTGCTGCTGCGGCTGCACGGCGAGCTCGCGGGCCACGCCCAGTCGGTGGTGCTGCCACTGCTGCTGCCGGACGCCCCGGTGGTGGTGTGGTGGCCGGATGACGCGCCGGAGCACCCCAGCGAGGATCTGCTGGGCCGGCTGGCCGCCCGCCGGATCACCGACGCCCAGGCCACCGAGGACCCGGTGGCCACGCTCGCGCTGCGGGCCAGGACGTACACCCCGGGCGACACCGACCTGGCCTGGACCCGCATCACCCCGTGGCGCAGTGTGCTGGCGGCGGCGCTCGACCAGAAGCACTCGGCGATCACCTCCGCCGTGGTCGAGGGTGAGGCGTACAACCCCAGCGGCGAACTGCTGGCGCTGTGGCTCGCGGAGCGGCTTCGGGTCCCGGTGCAGCGGCAGGTCTCCGAGGGCCCGGGGCTGACCGCGGTGCGGCTGGAGACGCCCGACGGCACGATCTGCCTGGACCGGGCCAACGGGTCACTGGCCGAGCTGGCGATGCCGGGGCAGCCGGACCGGCATGTCGCGCTGCAGCGGCGGGACAGGTCGGAGCTGATAGCGGAAGAGCTGCGCCGTCTGGACCCGGACGAGATGTACGCCTGCGCGGTGAGGTTCGGGGTGAGCCGGCTCGGCAAGGGCATGACCCGCGCGGCCGAGCAGCCCGCGGCGCGGGCCGGTGACGCGGGTCGTCCGGAGGCGGCGCAGAAGGCGGCCGGGGCCCCGGCGCATGCGGCCGGCGGCCCTGGTGACGCGGGCGGCGCGGCCGGCAAGGCGGCGTCGTGAGCGCTCCGCAGGTCGTCGTCCACCGCGACAAGGAGCTGATGGCACAGGCCGCGGCGGCCCGGCTGATCACAAAGATCGTGGACGCCCAGTCGGCCCGTGGCTCGGCCTCGGTGGTGCTGACCGGCGGGCGCAACGGCAACGGCCTGCTGGCCGCGCTCGCCGAGGCGCCCGCCCGGGACGCCGTGGACTGGTCGCGGCTGGATCTGTGGTGGGGTGACGAGCGGTTCCTGCCGGAAGGACACCCGGACCGCAATATCACCCAGGCGCGGGCGGCGCTGCTGGACGCGGTGGGTCTGGACCCGGCCCGGGTGCACCCGATGCCGGCGTCCGACGGCCCGTGGGGCAGCGAGGTGGAGGCCGCCGCGGAGGCGTACGCCGAGGAGCTGGACCGGGCCGCGCGGCCGGAGAACCACGGCGCGGTGCCGTCCTTCGATGTCCTGCTGCTGGGCGTCGGCCCGGACACCCATGTGGCCTCGCTCTTCCCGGAGCTGCCCGCCGTACGGGAGGCCGAGCGGACGGTGGTGGCGGTGCGCGGCGCGCCCAAGCCCCCGCCCACGCGGGTCTCCCTGACCCTGCCCGCGATCCGCGCGGCGCAGGAGGTCTGGCTGCTGGCGGCGGGCGAGGACAAGGCCAAGGCGGTGACGATCGCGCTGTCGGGGGCCGGGGAGATCCAGGCCCCGGCCGCGGGCGCGTACGGCCGCCGCCGCACGCTGTGGCTGCTGGACCGGGCCGCCGCGGCGGGCCTGCCGCGCGAGCTGTACCCCCCGGCGTCGCCCTGACCGGGCGCGGGACACAGCCGGACGGGCCGACTGGGCAAAGCCCCGGTCGGCCCGTCCCGCGTCCTGCACCGTCTCAGCGCCCGCGCAGCGAGCGGTAGGTGGCGACCAGCCTCGCCGTGGAGGGGTCGAGCCCCGGCACCTCGGCGCCCTCGGTGAGGGCGGGCTCGACGCGCTTGGCGAGGACCTTGCCGAGCTCCACCCCCCACTGGTCGAACGAGTCGATGTTCCACACGGCGCCCTGGACGAACACCTTGTGCTCGTAGAGCGCGATCAGCTGGCCGAGCACCGAAGGGCTCAGCTCGGCGGCCAGGATCGTGGTCGTGGGGCGGTTGCCGGGGAAGGTCTTGTGCGGCACCAGCTCCGGCGCCACCCCCTCGGCGGCCACCTCCTGCGCCGTCTTGCCGAACGCCAGTGCCTGGCCCTGGGCGAAGAGGTTGGCCATCAGCAGGTCGTGGTGGCCGGCGAGGATCGGGGACAGGTCCGCCACCGGGTTGGCGAAGCCGATCAGATCGGCCGGAATCATCTTGGTGCCCTGGTGGAGCAGCTGGTAGTAGGCGTGCTGTCCGTTGGTGCCGGGCGTGCCCCAGACGACCGGTCCGGTCTGCCAGCCGACCGGATTGCCCTCGCGGTCCACCGACTTGCCGTTGGACTCCATGTCCAACTGCTGCAGATAGGCGGGGAACTTCGACATGTAGTGCGAGTACGGCAGCACGGCATGGGACTGCGCGTCGAAGAACTGTCCGTACCAGATGCCGAGCAGCCCGAGCAGCATCGGCGCGTTCTCCTCGGGCGGGGCGCAGCGGAAGTGCTCGTCGACGAGGCGGAAACCGGCCAGCATCTCGCGGAAGTGCTCCTGGCCGATGGCGATCATCAGCGACAGGCCGATGGCCGAGTCGAAGGAGTAACGTCCGCCGACCCAGTCCCAGAACTCGAACATGTTGTCGGTGTTGATGCCGAACTCGGCGACCTTCTCCGCGTTGGTCGACAGCGCCACGAAGTGCTTGGCGACCGCTTCCTGGCCCGCTTCGAGGCCCCTCAGCAGCCATCGGCGGGCGGAGGTGGCGTTGGTGATGGTCTCGATGGTGGTGAAGGTCTTGGAGGCGACGATGAACAGGGTCTCGGCCGGGTCAAGACCGAGCAGCGCCTCGTGCAGATCCGCCCCGTCGACATTGGAGACGAAGCGGAACCGCAACTCGCGGTGGGTGTAGGCGCGCAGCGCCTCGTACGCCATCGCCGGGCCCAGGTCGGAGCCGCCGATACCGATGTTGACGACGTTCTTGATGCGCTTGCCGGTGTGGCCGGTCCACTCCCCCGAGTGGATCCGGTCGACGAACGTGCCCATCTTGGTGAGCACCGCGTGTACTTCGGGGACGACGTCCTGGCCGTCGGCCTCGATGACCGCCGAGTGGGGCGCGCGCAGCGCGATATGCAGCACCGACCGGTCCTCGGTGGTGTTGATCTTCTCGCCCCGGAGCATGGCGTCCCGCAGCTCGGCCACCCCGGTGGCCCGGGCCAGCTCCCGCAGCAGCCGCAGGGTCTCGTCGGTCACCAGGTGCTTGGAGTAGTCCAGATGGAGGTCGCCGACCGACAGGGTGAACCGCTCCGCGCGCCCGGGGTCCTGGGCGAACAGCTCGCGCAGCCGCGCGTCACCCAGCTCCTGGCGGTGTGCGGCCAGTGCGTTCCACTCCGGCAGCTGGTCGAGCCTGCTGCGGCCATCTGCGTTCATCTCGGAATCAGCCCACTTCTTGTCGGTGCCTGGCCCCCGTGGCCCCCAACCTAATTGATCGGGGCGCGCATCCCGGGGACGAGGGCCACCAGACCGCCCGCGAAGAGCGCGGCGGCCGCCAGCGCCGGTGTGTTCAGCCCCCATGCCCCGGCTATGACCCCGCCGAGCAGGGCGCCCAGCGGGGTGCCGGCGATCGACAGCGTGCGGAAGGCGGCGCTGACCCGGCCCAGCATCTCGGCCGGGCTGCGCTGCTGCATCATCGTCACCTCCGTGACGTTCCATATGATCCCGGCGAAGCCGAAGACGCCGAGGGCGGCCGCGGCGGCCGGCAGCTCGCGGATGACGCCCAGGGCGAGGAGGGCGGCGACCTGCGCGATACCGCACACCATGATCGTGGGGCCGCGCCCCAGCCGCTCCGCCACCCGCGCGGCCACCAGCCCACCCGCCACACTGCCGATCCCGTACACCGTGATGACGGCCGCGTAGCCCGCGTCCCCGGCGCCCAGCCATCCGGTGACATGCAGCACCAGCGTGGCGATGAGCGCGCCGATGCCTATGTTGCACAGCGTCGTGGACACACACAGCGCCCGCAGCAGCCCGTCCCGCCACAGCACTTTGATGCCCTCGGCCATGTCCCGGCGGATCGTGCGCCCCGGCGCCCGGGGCTCCCCGCCCGATGGGCGCACCGAGCCCAGCGAGGCGACGAGCGCGGCGGCGGCGAGATAGGTGGCCGCGTCCGCCGCGTACGGCACGGCGGCGCCGAGCCCCAGGGCCACCGGCACCAGCGGCGCGCCCACGAACCGGCCCATGACCTCCTGCCCTGTCATCAGGCGTGCGTTGGCCCGGCTCAGGGCCTCCGGCGCCACCACGGACGGCAGCAGGGCCGTGGCCGCGTTGTCGAAGAGGGTCTGCAGGGTGGTGAGCGCGAAGGCGAGGGCGAGCAGCAGGCCGATCGTGGCATGTCCCAGCCATACGACGACGGCGAAGGCGGCCATCAGCACGCCGCGCGCCACGTCCACCGCCCACATCGCCCGCCGCTGGTCCACCCGGTCGGCGATGGCCCCGCCGAGCAGCCCGAACAGCAGCCACGGCAGGAAGCCGCACGCGGTCACCAGGGAGACCAGCACCGGGGAGTCGGTCAGCGAGACGGCCAGCAGCGGAAGGGCCGCCCCGCGCAGCGCGTCCCCGAACCGGGACACCACCGCGGCCCCCCACAGCCGCCCGAAGCCACCCCGCCACCCGAGCGACGCCCGCTCGGCACCCTGCTCACCCGCCTCCACCGTGGTCATGCCGCCCCCTCACAGCCACGCGGCACCGCCCCGTACGGCACCCCACGTCACGACCGTAGCCCCCGCCACTGACAACGGCCCGGCCGCGCACCCCCGTCAGAGGTGCCCGGCCGGGCCGTCGTACCGTGCGTCGTCCCCGCCCGCCGCTCAGATCTCGCCGCGGAGCTTGGCGAGGGCCTCGGCGAGGATCGCCTCGCCGTCGGCGTCGCTCCGCCGCTCCCGCACATACGCCAGATGCGTCTTGTACGGCTCGGTGCGCGGCGGGTCCGGCGGGTTGTCCCGGTCCTTGCCGGCCGGGAAGCCGCAGCGGGGGCAGTCCCAAGTGTCCGGGATCTGCGCGTCGCTGGCGAAGCTCGGCTGAGTCTCGTGCCCGTTCGAGCACCAGAAGGAAATACGCAGGCGAGGCGCCGATTCGCCTCGCTCCGCTTCTCCCATCGGCCCCGCTCCGACCCGACTTCCACGGATCGCGTTGCCACTTGCCACGGTCGTAACTCCCTGCGTGATGGTGCCGCGAAGCATTGGTAGGCAGCTCCGCTGCCGGGCGCCCCAGTCTACGTAAGGCCCAACGCGCGTCCAGTGAGAGGAGTTACACCCTCCCCCAGCCTTCGGCAAGGAGGTGCCCCCGAGGACGCAAACCCATGATAAGCCGCGCTCGCGACGGTGCGTCAGCTATCGGCTCAATCGAGCTTCATCAGCAGCCCGAGCACCACGATGCAGACGAACCACAGCAGACCGACGACGATGGTGATCCGGTCCAGGTTGCGCTCGGCGACCGAGGAGCCGCCCACTGAGGACTGCATGCCACCACCGAACATGTCGGACAGACCTCCGCCCTTCCCCTTGTGCATGAGCACCAGCATCATCAGCAGGACGCTGAAGATGATGAGGGCGATCGAGAACCCCATGACCACGGCTGGAACCAACTCTCTCGGGCTTGGACGGGACGGTAGGAACGGTAAGGAGCGGGGGCCGGGCGGTGCCTTCCGCACCACCTCGACCCCCGCCAGGGTACGACGAGTGACCTGCTACGGCCTACTCACCGGCCTGCTCACTGGTCGCGGAACCGGACGATCTTGACGAAGTCGTCCGCGTCCAGGCAGGCGCCCCCGACCAGCGCGCCGTCCACGTCCGGCTGCGCCATGATCGCGGCGACGTTCCCGGGCTTCACCGAGCCGCCGTACTGGATCCTGACCTTGTCGGCCACGTCCTGGCTGTAGAGCTCGGCCAGGCGGCCCCGGATGGCCCCGCAGACCTCCTGGGCGTCCTCGGGCGTGGCCACCTCACCGGTGCCGATGGCCCAGACCGGCTCGTAGGCGATCACGATCCGCTCGGCCTGCTCGGCGGGGATGTCCTTGAGACCCCCGTCGACCTGCGCGAGCGTGTGGGCGACCTGGTTGCCCGCCTTGCGCACCTCCAGGCCCTCACCGACACACAGGATGGGGACGATGTCGTTCTTGAACGCGGCCTTGACCTTGGCGTTGCACAGCTCGTCGGTCTCGTTGTGGTACTGGCGCCGCTCGGAGTGGCCGACCGCCACATAGGAGCACCGCAGCTTGGCGAGCATCGCGCCGGAGATCTCTCCGGTGTACGCGCCTGAGTCGTGCGCCGAGATGTCCTGGGCGCCGTACTTGAGCTTCAGCTTGTCGTGCTCGACCAGGGTCTGGAGCGTCCGGAGGTCCGTGAACGGCGGAAGGACCGCGACCTCGACGGCCTCGTAGTCCTTGTCGGTGAGCGAAAAAGTGATCTTCTGGGTGTGGGCGATGGCCTCGAGGTGGTTGAGGTTCATCTTCCAGTTGCCCGCGATCAGCGGGGTGCGGTCACTCACGGTGTTCAGTCCTCCAGTGCGGCAAGGCCGGGGAGCGTCTTGCCCTCGAGGTATTCGAGGCTCGCTCCACCGCCGGTCGAGATGTGGCCGAAAGCATTCTCGTCGAAGCCCAGGATGCGTACGGCGGCGGCGGAGTCTCCCCCGCCCACCACGGTGAAGGCCGGGCTCTCGACCAGCGCCTGGGCGACGGCCCTGGTGCCCTCGGCGAAGTCGGGGTGCTCGAAGACGCCCATCGGGCCGTTCCAGAAGACGGTGGCGGCGTCGGCCAGCTTCGAGGCGTACAGCTCCTGGGTCCCCGGGCCGATGTCAAGACCCATCCGGTCGGCCGGGATCTCCGCGACGGAGACGGCCTGCGGGCCGGCGGGGGCCTTCGTCTTCAGGTCCGGGAACTCGGGGGCCACCAGGACGTCGACGGGGAGCACGAACTCCACACCGCGCTCCTTGGCGCGCGCCAGGTACTCCTGGACGGCCCCGATCTGGTCCTCCTGGAGCAGCGAGGTGCCGATCTCATGGCCCTGGGCCTTGAGGAAGGTGTACGCCATGCCGCCGCCGATCAGGATGCGGTCGGCCCGCTCCAGGAGGTGGTCGATGACGCCGAGCTTGTCGGACACCTTGGCGCCGCCGAGGACCACCGCGTACGGGCGCTTCACGTCCTCGGTGAGCTGCCTGAGGACGTTCAGCTCCGCGGCGATCAGGTGGCCCGCGGCGTGCGGCAGCCGCGCCGGGAGGTCGAACACGGAGGCGTGCTTGCGGTGCACGGCGCCGAAGCCGTCGCCCACGTACAGGTCCGCGAGGGCGGCGAGCTGATCGGCGAAGGCGCCGCGCTCGGCGTCGTCCTTGCTGGTCTCACCGGCGTTGAAGCGCAGGTTCTCCAGCAGCACCACATCGCCCTCGCCGAGCCCGGCCACGGCCTCGCGGGCGCTGTCCCCGACCGTGTCGGCCGCGAACGCGACCTGCTTGCCGAGGAGTTCGCCGAGCCGCCGGGCGACCGGGGCGAGCGAGAAGCGGGGCTCGGGCGCGCCCTTGGGCCGGCCCAGGTGGGAGGCGACGATCACCTTGGCGCCCGACTCGGCGAGCCCCGCGATGGTCGGCACGGCGGCGCGGATACGGCCGTCGTCGGTGATCGTCTCGCCGTCGAGCGGGACGTTCAGATCGGCGCGGACGAAGACCCGCTTCCCGGCGACCTGCAGATCGTCAATCGTCTTCACAGAGGACTCCTAGTTCATGGGACAGGGCCCGTACGACAGCGTCGTACCGGGCCCTGTCCTGGCTCATCTCGGCAGCGGTCAGAGCTGGTTGCCGACGAAGACGGTCAGGTCGACGAGGCGGTTGGAGTAGCCCCACTCGTTGTCGTACCAGCCGATGACCTTGACCTGCTTGCCCTGGGCCATGGTCAGCGAGGAGTCGAAGGTGCAGGAGGCCGGCCAGTTGACGATGTCCGAGGAGACGATCTCGTCCTCGGTGTACTCGAGGATGCCCTTGAGCTGGCCCTCGGCGGCCTTCTGGAAGGCGGTGTTGACCTCGTCCCTGGTGACCTCGCGGTCCAGCTCGACGACCAGGTCGGTGACCGAGCCGGTGGGCACCGGGACGCGCATGGCGATGCCGTCCAGCTTGCCCTTGAGCTGCGGGAGGACCAGGGCGGTGGCCTTCGCCGCACCGGTCGAGGTCGGGATGATGTTCTCCGCGGCGGCCCGCGCGCGGCGCAGGTCCTTGTGCGGGAAGTCCAGGATGCGCTGGTCGTTGGTGTACGCGTGCACCGTGGTCATCAGACCCTTGGTGATGCCGAAGGCCTCGTCGAGGACCTTGGCCATCGGGGCCACACAGTTGGTGGTGCAGGACGCGTTGGAGATGACGTGGTGGTTGGCGGCGTCGTACTTGTCCTGGTTGACGCCCATGACGATGGTGATGTCCTCGCCCTTGGCGGGCGCGGAGATCAGGACCTTCTTGGCACCGGCGGCCAGGTGCTTCGCCGCGTCGTCGCGCTTGGTGAAGATGCCCGTCGACTCGATGACGATGTCGGCGCCGAGCTCGCTCCAGGGCAGCTGGGCCGGGTCCCGCTCGGCGAACGTCTTGAACGTCTGGTTGCCGACGGTGATGGTGTCGTCGGTGTGGCTGACCGCCTGCTTCAGCCGACCCAGGATGGTGTCGTACTTCAGCAGGTGGACGAGAGTGGCGTTGTCGGTCAGGTCGTTGACACCGACGATCTCGATGTCCGCGCCCTGGTCCAGGAGCGCGCGGAAGTAGTTGCGTCCGATGCGGCCGAAGCCGTTGATGCCTACGCGGATCGTCACGAACCGATCTCCTCGTTGGTGTGCCGGTATGGACGCCGGCGAGCCTTATTGGATGTCCCCGACCGCATCCGACCCTACCGCTATCACGGGACGTACGTGACATTGGCACCGGTGGCCCACGTCCACTGAAAAGTGGTACGGACCGCCGGCTTCGATTTACCTGTCAGTCACTTTCCGTCACGAGAGGTCAACGTCGCAACGCACGCGGCGCGGACCCCACGAGTCGCTTCCGCTCGGACGCGCTGGGGATGTGTTCCAGTCCGAAGCCGAGGAGCACGGCATCCCGGGTGGTGACCGCGGCCGAGGCCGCCCGTACCGGAGTCGGTCACATACGAGAGGGACAGCTCGACCTTTTTGCCCGCGTAGCCGCTCAGGTCCACGGAGACGGGCCGCCAGCCTTCCGAGGAGCCGTTGAAGGCGTTCCAGTCGCCCGTGGTCCCGCCCGCCTCACAGGCGTTCGCGCCACGGGTCAGGTAGCGCGCCAGGAACGGGTGCAGGATCAGTTGACGTCTCCCCCGACCGAAGCCGGGGACTTCCCGCCTGGCCACCGCTGTTGGACGGCGGTCTTCGGGTGGTTCCTGTTTCATCACCCACCGCCCGGCTTGCCGGGTCTTCCACGGGCTCCGCAGGCGTTTTACGTGTCGGCCCGCCCGGCCGCCACCATGCGCCGCCCCTCGGCGCGAAGGTTGCACTCAGCATTCCGGTCGCGGTCGTGCACGGTGCCGCAGTCACACGCCCAGACCCGGACCTTGAGTCCGGCCGTTCCCTTCGGGCCGGTGAGCGCGCCGCAGCTGTCCGCTGGGGCACGGCGGAGCATCTTGAAGCGCGGCGGCCCGATCTTCGGTCCCTTACGGGTGCCCTTCTTCGACGCGAAGAAGTTGCCGTACGCGGTCTGAAGGTCCCTCAGGGACGACTGAAGTACGACCGCCGACACCTCGCCGAGCCACCCCCGCTCGGGCGTCTTTTTCGCCTCGGTGATCACCATCTTCGCCAGTTCGACGATCGACGGGACCGGCTTGCCTTGTTTGAAGGCGTCCTGCCGGATACGCAGCGCGCCCGATCCCGATAACACCGCAAGGCCGTCCGGCGCGAAGAACCGCGAGGCGCAGGGCAGCATCGCGCCCCCGGCCTCTCCTGGGAAGCCGGGGGCGCGATGCCTCTCGAGCAGTCCTGCCGTGCAGTTCTGTCGTACTGTCAGCCGAGGTGGGCAGCCGGTGCGGTCAGCCGACCATGCCCTCGGCCATCTCCTCGGTCAGGCTGGACTCCGTGCCGGGGATCCCGAGGTCCTGGGCGCGCTTGTCCGCCATGGCCAGCAGGCGGCGGATACGGCCCGCGACAGCGTCCTTGGTCAGCGGCGGGTCGGCGAGCGCGCCCAACTCCTCCAGGGACGCCTGCTTGTGCTCCATGCGCAGTCGGCCGGCCGCGGCCAGGTGCTCGGGCACCTCGTCGCCCAGGATCTCCAGCGCGCGCTGCACCCGGGCCCCGGCGGCGACGGCGGCCCGGGCCGAGCGGCGCAGGTTGGCGTCGTCGAAGTTGGCGAGCCGGTTGGCGGTGGCGCGGACCTCGCGGCGCATCCGGCGCTCCTCCCACGCGAGCACCGACTCATGGGCACCGAGTCGCGTCAACAGCGCGCCGATGGCATCACCGTCACGGACGACAACGCGGTCAACACTGCGCACCTCCCGCGCCTTGGCGGCGATCTGCAGCCGGCGCGCCGCGCCGACCAGCGCGAGCGCGGCCTCGGGGCCGGGGCAGGTCACTTCCAGCGAGGAGGAGCGGCCGGGCTCGGTGAGCGAGCCATGGGCGAGGAAGGCCCCGCGCCAGGCGGCCTCGGCGTCACAGGTGGCACCCGAGACGACCTGCGGCGGCAGCCCGCGGATCGGCCGGCCGCGGCCGTCGACCAGCCCGGTCTGCCGGGCCAGTTGGTCACCGCCCGCCACCACCCGCACCACATAGCGGCTGCCGCGCCGCAGCCCGCCGGGGGCCATCACCACCAGGTCCGAGGAGTGTCCGAAGATCTCCAGGATGTCCTTGCGCACTCTGCGGGCCGCGATGCCCGTATCCAGCTCCGCCTCGATCACGATCCGCCCGCTGACCAGGTGCAGCCCGCCCGCGAACCGCAGGATCGCCGAGACCTCCGCTTTCCGGCAGCAGGTGCGGGTGACGGGGAGCCGGGAGATTTCGTCCTTCACCGCTGCCGTCATCGCCATGGGCCGATCCTTCCATGCATCCGAAAAATACGGTCGTACGCGGCCGCCAAAAGCTCCGGGTCGTGTTTCGGGGAGCCGTCGGGCCTGGCCACCGGCGCGAGCTCGACCGTGCCGCCCAGCCGCTTCGCGGCGTCGCACAGACTGCCCTGGTCGGGGACGGCGGCCTGGTCGGCCAGCACCACGTCGAAGGCGAGTTTAGGGGCGTGTCGGGCCAAAACCTCCAAATGACGCTGCGGGGAGAAGCCGTCGGTTTCACCGGGCTGGGGGGCGAGGTTCAGCGACAGGACCCGTCGGGCCTTGGTGTCGGTGAGCGCTTCCAGCAGCTCGGGGACGAGCAGATGCGGGATCACCGAGGAGAACCAGGAGCCGGGGCCCAGCACCACCCAGTCGGCGTCCAGGACCGCCTCGACGGCCTCGGGGACAGCCGGCGGGCCGCCCGGCACCAGATGGACCGACTGCACCTCGCCGGGGGTGAGCGCGACGGTGGCCTGCCCGCGCACCGTGGTGACCTCGTCCGGGCGGCCCGGGTCGTGGCCGCGGACGAACGCCTGGAGCTCCAGCGGGACCGCCGACATGGGCAGCACCCGGCCGTGCGCGCCCAGCAGCTTGCCGACCAGGTCCAGGGCCTTGACGTGGTCGCCCAGCTGCTCCCACAGGGCGACGATCAGGAGATTGCCGACCGCGTGGCCGTGCAGCTCGCCCTCGCTGGCGAAGCGGTGCTGGATGACCCGGGCCCACGTCTGGCCCCAGTCGTCGTCGCCGCACAGCGCGGCCAGCGCCTTGCGCAGATCGCCGGGCGGCAGCACGCCGAGCTCGTCGCGCAGCCGCCCGCTGGAGCCCCCGTCGTCGGCGACGGTGACGACGGCGGTCAGATCGCCGGTGATCCGGCGCAGGGCGGCGAGCGAGGCGGACAGCCCCATCCCGCCGCCGAGCGCGACCACCTTGGGCTGCGCTCCTTTGCTGGTGCGGGATCCGACCAGCCGCCGCAGCCGTCTGGTCCGGATCGTCACTCGCGCCCCATGTCACGGTGGACGATGACGGTCTCGACTCCCTCGGCGGCGAGCCGGGCCGCCAGCCGCTCGGACATCGCGACGCTGCGGTGCTTGCCTCCGGTGCAGCCGACGGCGATGGTCACATAGCGCTTGCCCTCGCGGCGGTAGCCGGTCGCGATCAGCTGCAGCAGCTCCGCGTAGCGGTCCAGGAACTCCTTGGCGCCGGGCTGGTTGAAGACATAGCCGGCGACCTCCTCGTTGAGGCCGGTGAAGGGGCGCAGCTCCGGGACCCAGTGCGGGTTCGGCAGGAAGCGGCAGTCCACCACCAGGTCGGCGTCGACCGGCAGGCCGTACTTGTAGCCGAAGGACATGACGGTGGCCCGCAGCTCCGGCTCCTCCTCGCCGGCGAACTGGGCGTCCATCTTGGCGCGCAGCTCGTGCACGTTGAGGCTGGAGGTGTCGATCACCAGGTCGGCGTCGCCGCGCAGCTCGCGCAGCAGGTCCCGCTCGGCCGCGATGCCGTCCACGATCCGGCCGTCGCCCTGGAGCGGGTGCGGGCGGCGCACCGACTCGAAGCGGCGCACCAGGGCCTCGTCGGACGCCTCCAGGAACAGGACGCGGCGCTTGACGCTCTTGGCGGCCAGGTCCGCCAGGGACTCGCGCAGATTGTCGAAGAAGCGACGGCCGCGGACGTCGACGACCACCGCGATACGGGCCACATTGCCCTGGGAGCGGGCGCCGAGGTCCACCATGGTGGGGATCAGCGCGGGCGGCAGGTTGTCCACCACGAACCAGCCGAGGTCCTCCAGACATTTCGCGGCGGTGCTGCGGCCCGCCCCCGACATACCGGAGATGATCACCAGCTCGGGGATGGCCGTCGCCTCGGCGGCGTCTCCCGGGGTGCCCGTATTCACCTGCGCTCCGTCTCCATGCTTCTCATGCTCGTTCATCTGTCCGTCCCCCGCGTCGATGACGACGCCGCGCTCGCGGCCTCATCCTCAATGATCTCTCCTGTGGCGGTGTTCACCGCCGGGGCGGCCGGGGCCGCCGTGGCGAGGGCGGCCGCGACCGTCTCGGCCGTCTTGCGGCCCACCCCCGGCACCTCGCATATCTGCTCGACCGTCGCGGCGCGCAGCCGCTTGAGCGAGCCGAAGTGCTTCAGGAGCGCCTGCCGACGGCTCTCGCCGAGCCCGGGCACGGTGTCCAGCGGGCCGGCCTTCATCGACTTGGCCCGCTTGCCGCGCTGGTAGGTGATGGCGAAGCGGTGCGCCTCGTCGCGCACGCGCTGCAGCAGATACAGCCCCTCGCTGCTGCGGGGCAGCACCACCGGGTCCTCGTCGTCGGGCAGCCAGACCTCCTCCAGCCGCTTGGCGAGGCCGCAGACGGCCACGTCGTCGATCCCGAGCTCGTCCAGCGCCCGCTTGGCGGCGGCGACCTGCGGCCGGCCGCCGTCCACGACGACGAGCTGCGGCGGGTAGGCGAATCGCTTCGGCTTGCCGCTCTCGTCGATGGGCCCGGCGGGCGCCGCGGAGTCCCCGTCCGCAGCGGTGTCGCCCTCGGGCGCCGGGCCCCACTCGCCGGTGTCCGTCTTCTCCTGCAGATAGCGGCGGAACCGGCGGCTGACGACCTCGTGCATGGCGCGGACGTCGTCCTGGCCCGCGAAGCTCTTGATCTGGAAGCGGCGGTACTCGCTCTTGCGCGCCAGGCCGTCCTCGAAGACCACCATGGAGGCCACCACGTCCTCGCCCTGCAGGTGCGAGATGTCGAAGCACTCGACGCGCAGCGGGGCGGAGTCCAGCTCCAGGGCCTCCGCGATCTCCTCCAGGGCGCGCGAGCGCGTGGTCAGATCGGAGGCGCGCTTGGTCTTGTGCAGCGCCAGCGCCTGCTGGGCGTTGCGCGCGACGGTCGCCATCAGGTCCTTCTTGTCACCGCGCTGCGGGATGCGCAGATCGACCCGGGAGCCGCGGCGGTCGCTCAGCCACTGGGCGACCGGCTCGGCCGGGTCGGGCAGGGCGGGTACCAGCACCTCCCTGGGGACCGCGTCGCCCTTCTCCTCCCCGTACAGCTGCTGCAGGGCGTGTTCGACCAGCCCGGCGGTGTCGACGGCCTCCACCTTGTCGGTGACCCAGCCGCGCTGGCCGCGGACCCGGCCGCCGCGCACATGGAAGATCTGGACGGCGGCCTCCAGCTCGTCCTCGGCGATCGCTATCAGGTCGGCGTCGGTGGCGTCGGCGAGCACCACCGCGTTCTTCTCCATGGCGCGCTTGAGCGCCCCGATGTCGTCGCGGAGCCGGGCCGCCTTCTCGTACTCCATCTCCTCGGCGGCCTCCTGCATCCGCTGCTCCAGGCGGCGCAGATAGGTGCCGGTGCGCCCGGCCATGAAGTCGCAGAACTCCTCGGCCAGCCGCCGGTGCTCCTCGGCGGTCACCCGGCCCACGCAGGGGGCGGAGCACTTGCCGATGTAGCCCAGCAGACAGGGGCGGCCGATCTGGGCCGAGCGCTTGAACACCCCGGCCGAGCAGGTCCGCACCGGGAAGACCCGCAGCATCAGGTCGACGGTTTCGCGGATGGCCCAGGCGTGGCCGTACGGGCCGAAGTAGCGCACGCCCTTCTTCTTGGGGCCTCGCATGACCTGGACCCGGGGGAATTCCTCGTTGAGCGTCACGGCGAGGGACGGATAGCTCTTGTCGTCGCGGTACTTGACGTTGAACCGGGGGTCGAACTCCTTGATCCAGGAGTACTCGAGCTGCAGCGCCTCGACCTCCGTGCTCACCACGGTCCACTCCACGGAGGCGGCGGTGGTGACCATGGTGCGGGTGCGCGGGTGGAGGTTCGCCAGGTCCTGGAAGTAGGAGGAGAGCCGCGGGCGCAGGCTCTTCGCCTTTCCGACGTAGATCACCCGGCCGTGCTCGTCTCGGAACTTGTAGACCCCCGGCGACTCGGGGATCTGTCCCGGCTTGGGGCGGTAGCTGCTCGGGTCGGCCATGGTCACCACCCTACTGGCGGGGAGTGACAGTCCGGAGCGGTCGGGCCTCCCCCGGCGGCGGGCTTTCCCTCTCGGCCGGGCCCAGGGCCCCGGCGGGGCGCACGGTCCGCGACCGGAAGCGCGTAAACGCTTGCGCAAGCGTTTACGCGCCGCCTTCGATGCGGTACGTTCCTGCTCCATGGCGACCATGGCTGATGTGGCCCGGCGGGCGGGCGTGTCCGTCGCAACCGTCTCGCATGTGCTCAACGAGACCCGCCCGGTGCTCCCGGACACCCGGCGGGCCGTGCTCGACGCCATCGACGCCCTGGGCTACACCCACAACACCCTCGCCCGCTCCCTGGTCACCGCGCGCACCCGCTCGATCGGCCTGGCGGTCTCGGCCATCAGCAATCCGTACTTCACCGAGATCCTCCAAGGCGTGGAGTCCAGCGCGCTGGAGCACGGCTACGGCCTGCTCATCGCCGACCCGCACGACGATCCCGAGCAGGAGCACAAGGCCGTCCGGCTGCTCCACGAACGGCGGGTGGACGGAGTAATCGTCGCCGCCTCCGCCGAACCCGGCGCGATGATCGACTATCTGACCCGCCACCAGGTCCCCGCCGTCTTCCTCGACCGGCTGGTCACCGACGCCCACGACCAGGTGAGCGCGGAGAACGCCCGCCACGTCGAACAGCTCGTCCACCACCTCGCCGATCTCGGCCACACCCGCATCGGCCTGGTCGCGGGCGCGCCGGGGCTGAGCACCACCGCCGAGCGGATCGCCGGCTACCGGGCCGGGCTGCGCCGACGAGGGCTGCCGTTCGCCCCCGAGCTGCTGACCGGCGGCGACTCCGAGGCGGACGGCGCGCGGGACGCCACCCGGCAGCTGCTGTCCGCCGCCCGGCCGCCCACCGCGATCGTCACCGCGAACAACGCGATGACCATCGGCGCGCTGCGCGCCCTGCGCGAGGCGGGCCTTCGCGTGCCGGACGACATCGCGCTGGTCTGCTTCGACGACTTCGCCTGGGCCGATGTGTTCTCGCCCCGGCTCACCGCGATCTCGCAGCCCAGCCGCGAGATCGGCGCCACCGCCGTCAGGCTGCTGCTCGACCGGCTGGCGGACCCCTCTCGGCCGCCGCGGACCGTCCGGCTGCCCTGCACCCTGGTGCACCGCACCTCGTGCGGCTGCGAGGAGTGAAGCGCATGACGGGGCCGCCACCCGGTGGGCCCCGGGACCCCCACCCACCCCCAACGTGAGGAACCGCCCCGTGATCGTCGTCGCCGGAGAAGCCCTGATCGACCTGGTGCCCGACCGCCCGGCAGCGGCCGGGCCCGCGGCGGACCCGGCCCTGCCGGCGCTGCTGCCGCGGCGCGGCGGCGGCCCGTACAACACGGCCGTGGCGCTGGGCCGGCTGGGCTCGCCGACCGCCTTCTGCTCCCGGATCTCCACCGACGGCTTCGGCGAGGCGCTGATGGCGGGGCTGCGCGCGGACGGCGTGGACACCGCGCTGGTGCAGCGCGGTGGGGAGCCGACCACGCTGGCGGTCGCGTCGATAGCCCCCGACGGATCGGCGGGCTACGGCTTCTACGTCGAGGGCACTGCGGACCGCCTCTTCGAGCTGCCCGCGGCCCTTCCCGACTCGGTCACGGCGCTGTCCTTCGGCACCTGCTCGCTGGTGCTGGAGCCGGGCGCGAGCGCCTACGAGGCGCTGCTGCGGCGCGAGGCGGCCCGGGGCGTCTTCACCACGCTCGACCCCAACATCCGCACTGGTCTGATCCCCGACGCCGACGCCTACCGGGCCCGGTTCCACGGCTGGCTGCCGCATGTCGGGCTGCTCAAGCTGTCGATGGAGGACGCGGCCTGGCTGGCCGGCGCCCAGGACCCGGCGGCGGCCGCCCGGGAGTGGCTGGCCGCGGGCCCTGCGGCCGTGGTCCTCACCCACGGCCGGGACGGCATCAGCGTCCTCACCCGGGGCGGGGGCGGCTGCGCCGTGCCCGGCGTACAGATCGAGGTCGTGGACACCATCGGGGCGGGCGACACGGTGAACGCCGCGCTGCTGCACCGGCTGGCGGCGCATGAGGCGCTGTCGGCGGACGCGGTGGCGAAGCTGGACGAGGCGGCCTGGCGGGATGTGCTCGGCTTCGCGGCGCGGGCCGCGGCCGTCACCTGCTCCCGGCCGGGCGCACAGCCGCCCTACGCGTCCGAGCTCTGACCCGGAGAGGCCGCCGGGGGCCGCCGAAGGACGCATGGGGCGCGCCCGCCGCCGGTTCGACGGCGGGCGCCGGAGCGTGCCGCGCCCTGGGGCGCGGCACGCCGAAGGGCGCTACTTCGCCGCCGCGCGCCGTCCGGGAACCGTCGCCTTGGCCGCCACCTTCTTGACGGCGGCCTTCTTGGCCGCCGTCTTCTTCGCCGGGGCCTTGGCGGGGGCCTTCTTCGCGGTCTTCCGGCCGACCGGCGCCACCGCGTCGCTCACCCGGTCCCCCAGCATCTCCCTGAGGAACTTGCCGGTGTGGCTGGCCGGGACCGAGGCCACCTGCTCGGGGGTGCCCTCGGCGACGACCAGACCGCCGCCGCTGCCGCCCTCCGGGCCCATGTCCACGACCCAGTCGGCCGTCTTGATCACATCGAGGTTGTGCTCGATGACGATCACCGTGTTGCCCTTGTCGACCAGTCCGGACAACACCTTGATCAGCTTGCTGATGTCCTCGAAGTGCAGCCCGGTCGTGGGCTCGTCCAGGACGTAGACCGTGCGCCCCGTCGACCGCTTCTGCAGCTCGCTCGCGAGCTTGACGCGCTGCGCCTCACCGCCGGAGAGGGTCGGCGCGGGCTGCCCGAGCCGGACATAGCCGAGCCCGACCTCGTTGAGCGTGCGCAGATGGCGGGCGATCGTCGGCACCGCCTCGAAGAAGTCGAGCGCCTCCTCGATGGGCATGTCCAGCACCTCGGCGATGGACTTGCCCTTGTAGTGCACCTCCAGGGTCTCCCGGTTGTAGCGGGCGCCGTGGCAGACCTCGCACGGCACATACACATCCGGCAGGAAGTTCATCTCGATCTTGATGGTGCCGTCGCCGGAGCAGTTCTCGCAGCGGCCGCCCTTGACGTTGAACGAGAAGCGCCCGGGCTGGTACCCGCGGACCTTGGCCTCCATCGTCTCCGCGAACAGCTTGCGCACATGGTCGAAGACGCCGGTGTACGTCGCCGGGTTCGAGCGGGGGGTGCGGCCGATGGGCGACTGGTCGACGTGGACCACCTTGTCGACGAGGTCGTCGCCGGCGACCCGGGTGTGCCGGCCCGGGACGGCCCGCGCCCCGTTCAGCTCGCGCGCCAGGTGGGTGTACAGGATGTCGTTGACCAGGGTGGACTTGCCCGATCCGGAGACGCCGGTGACGGCGGTGAGCACACCGAGCGGGAAGGACACATCGATGTCCTTGAGGTTGTTCTCCCGGGCGCCGTGGACCGTCAGCTGCCGCTCCGCGTCCATGGGCCGGCGCATCCCCGGCAGCTCGATGGACCTCTTCCCGGCCAGATACTGCCCGGTCATCGAGTCCTCGTTGGCCAGCAGCTCCTTGAGCGGCCCGCTGTGGACGACCTTGCCGCCGTGCTCGCCCGCGCCCGGGCCGATGTCCACCACCCAGTCCGAGGTCTTGATGGTGTCCTCGTCGTGCTCGACGACGATCAGCGTGTTGCCCAGGTCGCGCAGCCGCACCAGCGTCTCGATCAGCCGGTGGTTGTCGCGCTGGTGCAGCCCGATCGACGGCTCGTCCAGCACGTACAACACGCCCACCAGACCAGAGCCGATCTGGGTGGCCAGCCGGATGCGCTGTGCCTCGCCGCCGGACAGGGTGCCCGCCGCGCGGTTGAGCGAGAGATAGTCCAGGCCGACGTCGACCAGGAACCGCAGCCGCTCGTTGACCTCCTTGAGCACCCGCTCGGCGATGGTCTTGTCCCGGGCGCTCAGCTTCATGTCGCGCAGGAACTCGGCGCACTCGCTGATCGACATCGCGGAGACCTCCGCGATGGAGCGGCCCTCCACCGTGACCGCCAGGATGAGCGGCTTGAGCCGGGTGCCCTCACAGGTGGGGCAGGGCACCTCGCGCATATAGCCCTCGAAGCGCTCGCGGCTGGAGTCGCTCTCCGCCTCCGTGTACCGCCGGCGGACGAAGGGCACCGCCCCTTCGAAGGCCGTGACGTAGGCGCGCTCCCGCCCGTAGCGGTTGCGGTAGCGGACCTCGATCTGCGTCTTGTGCCCGTAGAGCAGCGCCTTCTTGGCGCGCTGCGGAAGCCCGGCCCAGGGGATGTCCGTACGGAAGCCGAGCGCGTCGGCGAGTCCTCCGTACAGCCGGGCGAAGTAGTCCTTGGTGTGGCCGTGGGACCAGGGGTGGATGGCGCCCTCGTCGAGCGACTTCTCCTCGTCCGGGATGATCAGCTCGGGGTCGACCTCCATGCGGGTGCCGATGCCGGTGCACTCCGGGCAGGCGCCGAAGGGCGAGTTGAAGGAGAAGGAGCGCGGCTCCAGCTCCTCGAAGGACAGGTCGTCGTACGGGCAGTAGAGGTGCTCGGAGAACATCCGCTCGCGCTGCGGATCGTCCTCGTCGAGGTCGACGAAGTCGAGGATCACCATGCCGCCGGAGAGCCCGAGCGCGGTCTCGACGGAGTCGGTCAGCCGCCGCTTGGCGCTTCCCTTGACCGTCAGGCGGTCGATGACCACCTCGATGGTGTGCTTCTCCTGCTTCTTCAGCTTCGGCGGATCGGTCAGCTGGATGGTCGTGCCGTCCACCCGCGCCCGGCTGTAGCCCTTGGTCTGCAGGTCGGCGAAGAGGTCGACGAACTCCCCCTTGCGCTCGCGCACCAGCGGGGACAGCACCTGGAAGCGGCTGCCCTCGGGCAGCTCCAGCACCTTGTCGACGATCGCCTGCGGCGACTGGCGGGTGATCGGGCGGCCGCACTCGGGGCAGTGCGGCTTGCCGATCCTGGCAAACAGCAGCCGGAGGTAGTCGTAGACCTCCGTGATGGTGCCGACCGTGGAGCGGGGGTTGCGCGAGGTGGACTTCTGGTCGATGGACACCGCCGGGGACAGGCCCTCGATGAAGTCCACGTCGGGCTTGTCCATCTGCCCCAGGAACTGGCGGGCGTACGAGGAGAGCGACTCCACGTAACGGCGCTGGCCCTCCGCGAAGATCGTGTCGAACGCGAGGGAGGACTTGCCCGACCCGGAGAGCCCGGTGAAGACGATGAGGGAGTCGCGAGGGAGGTCGAGCGAGACGTTCTTGAGGTTGTGCTCGCGAGCGCCACGGACGATGAGACGGTCGGCCACGCCGGTCGGCACCTTTCTTGAGAGAGGTGTGGGGTCCGCGGGCCCCGCTTCCGTGGGGGCTCTGCCGGTACGCAGAACCGGAGCGAGGCGAAGCCCCCCGACCCAGGGTAGGGGGCGCTGCGGCGATGTCTTTAAGGATGCAGCACACGAGCCTATAGCACGCACATTCGATTTGCTGACCAAGGACGACAGCTTCACCCGAACGTGTGGTGCGGACTACCGTCGGGACATGACCGATTACGCACGGGACGCCGCCGCGGTGCGGGGCGCGACCGACCGGCTGATGGCTTCGGTGTCCCGGCTGGACGAGACGGCCGTGACCGAGCCCTCACTGCTCCCCGGCTGGACCCGGGGCCACGTACTGGCGCATCTGGCGCGCAACGCGGACGCCCTGGTGAATCTCCTCACATGGGCGCGCACCGGGGAGCCGACCCCCATGTACGAGAGCGAGGACGCGCGCGACCGGGAGATCGAGGAAGCCGCGTCCCGGCCGCTGCCCGTCCACGTCGACGATCTGCGCACCAGCGCGTTCCGCTTCCACGCGGCGGCCGCGGCGCTGCCCGCGGACCGCCGGCCGTACGAGGTCACCATGCGGCGCGGCGTCGTCGAGCAGGCCGGCCGGCTGCCCTTCCGCAGGCTGGCCGAGGTCGAGCTGCACCATGTGGATCTCGGGGTCGGCTACACGCTGTCGGACCTGCCCGCCGCGTTCGTCGAGCAGGAGCTCGACTTCCTCGCCGGGGAGAGGTTCGCGGGCCACCCCGACATCCCGCCGCTGCTGCTGGTGTCGGGCGACGGCGGGCGGGTCCGGCGCACCGGCCGGGCGGGCGGGGACGAGCCGCCGCTGACCGTCGAGGGCTCCCCCGCCGCCCTGTTGGGGTGGCTGAGCGGGCGCACGGACGGGGCGGACCTGTCCTGTGCGGAAGCGCCCCTGCCGACGCTTCCGCCGCTAGGCTGAGGCCATGACGTACAGCGGAGCGGTGAAGGTCGGCGGGCCGGCGGATGTGCACGAACTGACCGATCTGATGATCTCGAAGGTCGCGGTCGGTCCGGGGAGCAACAACGCCTATCTGCTGCGCTGCCGGGCCACCGACGAGCAGCTGCTCATCGACGCCGCGGCCGAGCCGCACACCCTGCTCTCGTTCATCGGGAGCAGCGGTATCGCGTCCGTGGTGACCACCCACCGCCACCCCGACCACTGGGGCGCGCTGCGCGAGGTGGTGGAGGCGACCGGTGCCCGCACCTACGCCGGCCGCTACGACGCCGAGGGCATCCCGGTCCCCACCGACGTCCTGGTCGAGGACGGGGACACGCTGCGCGTCGGCCGGGTCGAGCTCACCGCCCGCCACCTGGTCGGCCACACCCCGGGCTCCATCGCCCTGATCTACGACGACCCGCACGGCCACCCTCATGTGTTCACCGGCGACTGCCTCTTCCCCGGCGGGGTCGGCAACACCTGGAAGGACCCGAAGGCGTTCGAGAGCCTCATCAACGACGTCGAGGCCAAGCTCTTCGCCCCCCTGCCGGACGAGACCTGGGTGTACCCCGGCCACGGCGACGACACCACCCTGGGCACGGAGCGCCCGCATCTGGGCGAGTGGCGCCAGCGCGGCTGGTGACGGCGGCCCCTCCCGGCCCACTCCATGACGGGCGTGCGGCGAGGTGTGAGAGCAGCGCGCGCGGCGCGAGCCGCGCCCTGGCGCCGTGCGCCCTCACACGCGCCGCACGCCCCGTAACCGTGGGCGCACGGCGGCGGTTGGCGCTTCATGCACGACGACCGCTCCCCGTCCATGGTCCGGCTCGCCGCCGCGTCCCTGGCCGGCACCGCCATCGAGTTCTACGACTTCTTCGTCTACGGCACCGCGGCCGCTCTCGTCCTCGGCCCGCTCTTCTTCCCCACCGTCTCCCCGCTCGCCGGGACCCTCGCCGCCTTCGGCACCTTCGCCGTCGGCTTTCTCTCCCGGCCCCTGGGCTCGGCGCTCTTCGGCCCCCTCGGCGACCGGTACGGCAGACGGCCGGTCCTTGTGTTCTCACTGCTGCTGACCGGGGTCGCGACGGTCGCGGTCGGCTTTGTGCCCACGTATGACTCGATCGGCGTCGCGGCCCCCGTACTGCTGCTGACGCTGCGCTTCGTGCAGGGCCTCGGGCTCGGCGGCGAGTGGGGCGGCGCGGTGCTGCTGACCGCCGAGCACGCGCCCGAGCGCCGGCGCGGGCTGTGGGCGGGCTTTCCGCAGATCGGCCCGGCCGTCGGATTCCTGCTCGCCAACGGCGTCATGCTGACCCTGTCGGCGACACTGGGCGAGGCCGCCTTCCGGTCCTGGGGCTGGCGGGTGCCCTTCTGGGCGGCGGCCGTGCTGGTGGCGGCCGGGCTGCTGCTGCGGGCCCAGCTCGCCGAGTCCCCGCGGTTCCGGGAGCTGGCCGAGCGGGACGAGCGCGCCGCCGCGCCGCTCACCGAGGTGGTGCGCGGCCACTGGCGGCTGGTGCTGCTCACCGCGGGCGGCCTCTCGGTGGGCTACGCGGTCTTCTACACCGTGACGACCTGGTCGCTGGCGTACGGGACGGAGCGGCTGGGGGTGGACCGCACGGTCATGCTCGGCTGTGTCATGGCGGCGGTGGCGGTCAAGGGCGCGGTGACGCCCCTGGCCGCGCATCTCGGCGACCGCTTCGGGCGGCGGACCATGTGCCTGGTGGGCTGCGTCGGCACGGTGCTGTGGACGTTCCCGATGGTGGCGCTGCTCGGCACCGGGCGGGCCCCGCTGATGTTCCTCGGCTTCCTGGGCGCGCTGCTGGCCTTTGTCGCGATGCTCGCCGTCACGGCGGCCTATCTGCCCGAGCTGTACGAGCCGCGGGTGCGCTGCACGGGCGCGGCCCTCGGCTACAACCTCGGGGGCGTGCTCGGCGGCGGGCTCACCCCGCTGGCGGCGACCGCCCTGTCGCGCGGCGACGGTCCGCCGTGGGGCGTCGCCGCGTATCTGACCGGTATCGCGCTGCTCAGCCTGGGCTGCTTCGCGCTGCTGCCGGAGACCCTTCCGGCGGACGGCACGGACCGCCCCCTCCCGCGGCCGATGGAGGCCGGGGAGGCGGCGGTCTAGAGCCCGCTCCGGGGTCAGGGCGGCCCGGGGCGAGTCCGGGGCGGGAGCCGGCGGGTGCGGCCGCCGGCTCCCTGGTCGGGGTGGTACGTCAGCACTGCCGCCGTCGCCGTCGTCAGGGCCGGGCGTCGACGCTGTCCCGCTCGGCGGCGGCCTCCTCGGTCCGCTCCCCGGCCGCCCGCTCCCGCTCGGCCTGCTTCTTCGAGGCGTAGAGGCTGGTGACCGTGGTGATGGCGAGCACCGAGCAGATGACCCCGAGCGAGACCGGGATGCTGATCTCGGGGACGTGCACCCCGGACTCGTGCAGCGCGTGGAGCACCAGCTTCACGCCGATGAAGCCGAGGATCACCGACAACCCGTACGAGAGGTGGACCAGCTTCTTCAGCAGCCCGCCGATCAGGAAGTACAGCTGGCGCAGGCCCATCAGCGCGAAGGCGTTGGCCGTGAAGACGATGTACGGGTCCTGGGTGAGGCCGAAGATCGCGGGTATGGAGTCGAGCGCGAACAGGACGTCCGTGGTGCCGATGGCCAGCATGACGATGAGCATCGGGGTCATCAGGCGCTTGCCGTTCTCCACGATGAACAGCTTGGTGCCGTGGTACGTGTCGGTGGACGGGAAGCGCTTCTCGACCGCCTTCAGCAGGCGGTTCTCCTCGAACTCCTCTTCCTCCTCGTCGGCCCGCGCCTCCTGGATCAGCTTCCAGGCGGTCCAGATGAGGAACGCGCCGAAGAGGTAGAAGACCCAGGAGAAGTTCGAGATGATCGCGGCGCCCGCGCCGATGAAGACCGCCCGCAGCACCAGCGCTATGAGCACGCCCACCATCAGCACCCGCTGCTGGTAGATCGTCGGCACCGCGAACTTCGCCATGATCAGCACAAAGACGAAGAGGTTGTCGACGCTCAGCGACTTCTCGGTGATGAACCCGGCGAAGAACTCGCCCGAGGGCTGACCGCCCGCGAAGACGAGCAGCCCGAGCCCGAACAGCCCGGCGAGGGCGATCCAGACCGCGGTCCAGATCCCCGCTTCCTTGAGCGAGACCTCGTGTGGTTTGCGGCCGCCGATGAAGAAGTCGACGGCGATAAGGGCGCACAGACCGACGATGGTCAGCACCCACAGGGACCAGGAGACGTCCAACGGTTCCTCCGGCATTCGTACGGCAAGTTCAGCGTCGTCGCTGCCGGAGGTCTCTTCCGCCCGGGCTCGCACCACGGGCCGACGCCCCGGGTTCGCATCCGGCCCGAACAGGCGCCGGACGCGATCCGTACTGACGGGAACGCCGCGACAGGAGTACTCCCCTCCGCACAAAGAAGAGTACAGGAATCACCAAGGAAGAGTAAAGAGATGGGTAAATACGCTGGTCAGTGGTCCTTTACCGAGTAATGACCGAGGATCAGCAGTCACCGTCCATACGATTGCCGGGCCCTGACCACCTGCGCCAGCACCTGCTCCACCACCTGGCTGCCGGCCGGCACCAGCGACGGCTCGTACGTCCAGGCGTGGCCCACCCAGGGGTCGGCCAGGTGGTCGTCCGGGACCGGGGTGACCCTGAGCAGCGAGCGCCACAGCGGGTCCAGCACCGGGCCGTAGGCCTGGGCGTCCTGCCGGTCGGCCACCATCATCAGGTGCACGCCCACCGAGGGGCCCTCGTCCGCCAGATAGCGCAGCTGGGTGACGGCGCGGTCGTCGAAGCCGTGCGGGAAGTCATTGACGATCAGCAGCTGTTCGGCGATGTCCAGGTCCGGCGGCAGCGCGTCCGTGGCGCCGCTGCGCACGGCCATCTGCACCAGGTCGACCCGGCGCGTCAGCCCGGCGAGCATCGCGCTCACCCCCTGGGCGCCCGAGGCGGGCGGCTCGCGCAGCACACCGGAGCGCAGCAGCGGGGCGAGGGACCCGGCGGCCGACCCCGCCGGGTCGATCACATGCACCGTGAACTCGCCCGCCGGATAGACCGCCAGCAGCCGCGCGGCATGCGCCACCGCCGTGTCCGCGGCCAGCCGGCGCAGCTCGCCGGAGTCCACCATCGCCGCGTCGGACAGGCTGTCCCGCCCGCTGTCGATCCACAGCCCGCGCTCCAGCGGCAGCCGCACCAGCATCGGGATGCGCAGATCCGGGCGCTCCGGGAGGTGCAGGTCCCCCAGGCGCAGCGCCATGGGGATCTCCATGGGCACCTGATAGCCCTGCCAGACCGGGCTGTCCCAGTGCGCGAACGCCGGGGGCAGCGCGGGCTCGACCACCTCGGCCTCGGCGGCGAGCTGGGCCAGGTCCCGGTCGAGGGCCGCGCGGGCCTGCTCCACCAGGGCGGTGTGCTTGGCGCGGGCCTCCGCGCGGGCCGAGTCGGCGACCGGGCCGAAGCGGGTGCGCGGGTCGGAGAGGACTCCGTCCAGCTCCTTCTCCATCCGGGAGTCGGCGAAGTCGACGGCGCTGCGGTAGGCCGCGGTCGTCCGGGCCAGGTCCTCGAACATGCCCCAGACCTGGTTGTAGAGCCGCTCATCCATGGTCCAGCCGGAGGCGTCGCCCGCGACGGGCTGGGCGGGCTGTCCGGGCTGGGCGGGCGGGGCTGCGGGAGGGGGCGTGGGCGGCGCGGAGGTACGGCGGCCGGGGTGCTGGTAGTTGACCGGCCCGCCCGAGCCGGGTCCGCCCGCACCGGGCGCGCTCCCGCCGGCGGTGCCCGCGGGGGCCTGCTGCGGCGCGGTGGCGGGCTCGCCCATCGGGCCGCTGCCGCCGGCCGTGGCCGTGCGCACCCGGCCCTCGCCCTCCGGACGGGGCGGCGGCTGGGCGACCGAGCGGGCCATCCCCTGGGCGACCGCGTCATTGATCCGCGCGGCGAGTTCGACGGCCTCCGGCAACCCCTGGTCCCGCAGCATCGCGGCGAGCCCGCCCGCGTACCCCTGGCCGACGGCGCGCACCTTCCAGGCGCCCTGCCTGCGGTACAGCTCCAGGGCGACCACCGCGGACTCCGAGTCCAGGTCGGTGATGGTGTAGCTGGCGACCTCGGTGCCGTCCAGACCGGTGGCGGCGACGAACGGCGCGGGCATGGCGCCGAAGCGGGTGGGGCCGCCGACGCCCGTCGGCAGGGCCAGCAGCACACTGACCCGGTGGACGGCCTCGGGCATGGCGCCGAGGTCCACGGCCAGCCGGTGGTCCGCCGCGGCCTGCCTGGGCACATCGATGCCCGGGAGCTGCGGCGCGGCGGGATGGGCGACCCACTCGGTCCCCCGTACTGTGCCCTGCTCGTCGCCGAGGGTCACCCCGGCCACGATCGGATGGCCCGCCGAGACCCGGATCTCCAAACGGGTCTGGGGCAGTGGGTGGTTCTGCCCCCGGACCAGCTCGGCCGTCATGGCTGCGTCCCCTCGTTGTGTTTCGCCGTATTGAGATGTGCGATGAGTGCTTGTGTGCGATCGGTGCTCATGGTGCCGGGAGCACATCGGCCCGGTGGGCGGATGCGCCTACCGGGCCGACGGATTCAGCTGCTCACAGGTGCGGCAGGAGGTGCGGCATCAGGTCCTGGAAGGTGCGGCCGTTGGCCGGCTCGCCGACGGCCTTCATCTGCCAGCCCGATCCGGCGCGCTGCACCTTGGCCATGATCTGCGCGGTGTACTGCCCGCCGCCGGTGAGGGTGTAGCGGGCCAGCTCCTGACCGTTGGTCTCGTCCACCAGCCGGCAGAACGCGTTCTGCACCTCGGCGAAGGTCTGGCCGGTGAAGGAGTTCACCGTGAAGATGATCTGATCGATGTGCACCGGCACCCGCTGCAGGTCGACCAGGATGGCCTCGTCGTCGCCACCCTGGCCGGCGCCGCCCACCAGGTTGTCGCCCGTGTGGCGCACCGAGCCGTCGTCACTGACCAGGTGGCGGAAGAAGACGACGTCCACCGGCTGCTTGTCGGCGAACAGGACAGCCGAGGCGTCGAGGTCGATCTCCCGGGTACGGGAACCGAACAGCCCGCGGCGAGGAGCCGCCTGCCAGCCAAGTCCCATCCGCACCGCGGTCAGGGTGCCCCCGTCGGCCTTCTGCAGACTGATGGCCTGTCCCTTGGACATGTTGACCGTCACGCGCTGTCCCTACTCTCGTTTCTCGATTCCCCGCGGCCGCCCGGTCCGCACGGCCTGCTTGAACCCTATGCACTGGGACAAGCCCTCCAACCGCCCCCACCGGCTTTTGTGTCGGTCTTGCAACACACCGGGCGGCACGGACCGGACGCGGCACGTCTCAGGGGTCAGGACAGCCCTGCCTCCCTCATCTGGCGCAGCTCCTTCTTCAACTCCCCCACCTCGTCCCGCAGCCGCGCCGCGACCTCGAACTGGAGCTCGGCCGCCGCGGCCCGCATCCGGTCGGTCATCTCCTCGATCAGCTCGGCGAGTTCGGCGGCCGGACGGTCCGTCAGCTGCCCGTCCTTGGCACCCTTGGCCCCCTTGCCCGCGCTTCCCGCCCTCTGCCCCGCGAGAGCGGGCACCGGGGCCTTGGCCGCGCCCTTGCCGTCGGCCTTGCGGTAGCCCGTGCCCAGCAGCTCCTTGGTGTCGATCTCCTCGCGGGCGATGGTCGCCACGATGTCGCCGATCTTCTTGCGGAGCGGCTGGGGGTCGATCCCGTTGGCCTTGTTGAAGGCGATCTGCTTCTCCCGGCGCCGGTTGGTCTCGTCGATGGCCTTCTCCATCGCCGGGGTGATCTTGTCGGCGTACATGTGCACCTGGCCGGAGACGTTACGAGCGGCGCGGCCGATGGTCTGGATCAGCGAGGTGCCGGAGCGCAGGAACCCCTCCTTGTCGGCGTCGAGGATCGCGACCAGCGAGACCTCCGGCAGGTCCAGGCCCTCGCGCAGCAGGTTGATGCCGACCAGGACGTCGTATTCGCCCGCTCGCAGCTCGCGCAGCAGCTCCACGCGGCGCAGGGTGTCCACATCGCTGTGCAGATAGCGGACCTGGATGCCCAGCTCCAGCATGTAGTCGGTGAGGTCCTCGGCCATCTTCTTGGTGAGGGTGGTGACCAGGACGCGCTCGTCCTTCTCCGTGCGCGTGCGGATCTCGTGGATCAGGTCGTCGATCTGCCCCTCGGTGGGCTTGACGACGACCTCGGGGTCGACCAGGCCGGTCGGGCGGATGATCTGCTCCACGAAGCCGTCGCCGCGCGAGAGCTCGTACGGCCCGGGGGTCGCGGAGAGATAGACGGTCTGGCCGGTGCGCTCCAGGAACTCCTCCCACTTCAGCGGGCGGTTGTCGAGCGCGGACGGCAGCCGGAAGCCGTGCTCGATCAGCGTGCGCTTACGGGAGGCGTCGCCCTCGTACATCGCGCCGATCTGCGGGACGGTGACATGGGACTCGTCGATGACCAGGAGGAAGTCCTCCGGGAAGTAGTCCAGCAGGGTGTGCGGCGGGGAGCCGGTCTCGCGGCCGTCGATGTGCAGGGAGTAGTTCTCGATGCCGGAGCAGGTGCCGATCTGGCGCATCATCTCGATGTCGTAGGTCGTCCGCATCCGCAGCCGCTGGGCCTCCAGCAGCTTGCCCTGCTTCTCCAGCCGGGCCAGGGTCTGCTCGAGCTCGGCCTCGATCCCGGCGATGGCCTTCTCCATGCGCTCGGGTCCCGCCACGTAGTGGGAGGCCGGGAACACATACAGCTCCTGGTCGTCGCTGATGACCTCGCCGGTGAGGGGGTGGAGCGTGGACAGCGCCTCGATCTCGTCACCGAACATCTCGATCCGGACGGCGAGCTCCTCGTAGACCGGGAAGATCTCGATGGTGTCGCCGCGGACCCGGAAGGTGCCCCGGGTGAACGCCATGTCGTTGCGCGTGTACTGGATGTCGACGAAGCGGCGCAGCATCTGATCGCGGTCGATCTCCTGGCCGACCTTCAGCGGCACCATGCGGTCCACGTACTCCTGCGGGGTGCCCAGGCCGTAGATGCACGAGACGGATGCCACCACGACCACGTCACGCCGGGTGAGCAGCGAGTTCGTCGCGGAGTGGCGCAGCCGCTCGACCTCCTCGTTGATCGAGGAGTCCTTCTCGATGTAGGTGTCCGACTGCGGGACATACGCCTCTGGCTGGTAGTAGTCGTAGTACGACACAAAGTACTCGACCGCGTTGTTCGGCAGGAGCTCGCGGAACTCGTTGGCGAGCTGGGCGGCGAGGGTTTTGTTGGGCGCCATGACGAGCGTCGGCCGCTGAAGCTTCTCGATCATCCACGCGGTGGTCGCCGACTTTCCGGTGCCGGTCGCGCCGAGCAGCACAACATCACTCTCACCAGCGCGGATGCGTCGCTCCAGGTCGGCGATCGCCGTCGGCTGGTCGCCGCTTGGCTGATACGGGCTGACGACCTCGAAGGGCGCCACCTTGCGTTCGATGTGAGATACGGGCCGCATGACACCCACCGTACGACCCGCCACTGACAACGGCCGACCGGCCGAACCCGGGGCCGGGGAGAGTGACCCCCGCTCGCGCCACGCCGGGCCGCCCGGCGAGGCCGTGCTTCACTCGGTTCATCCGACTTCCACCCGGCCTGTACGACTTTCATCCAGCTTGTTCGATTTTCAGCCTACCCATCCCCGATCTCATTCTGTCCATCCGCGACCTACCCTCCGGGACGGCACGACTGGGACCCTCTGCCCGTCCGCGAGTCACGCGAGCAAGACGACGCGAGGAGTCCGTATGCGCACCCGCCCCGCCGCCGCTCTCACCGGCGCGCTCATCGGTATGTCCGCGCTCTTCCTCTCACCGGCGGCCGCCCGGGCCGACCAGGCCGATCAGACCGACGAGCAGTCGCGCCACACCGTCACCGTCGCCCACCGGGGCGCCTCCGCCTACGCCCCGGAGAACACGCTCGCGGCCGTCGACGCGGCCGACGACCTCGGCATCACCTGGGTGGAGAACGACGTCCAGCGCACCAAGGACGGCGAGCTGATCGTCATGCACGACACCACGCTGAACCGGACCACGGACGTCGAGGAGGTCTTTCCGGACCGCGCCCCCTGGAAGATCTCGGACTTCACCCTCGACGAGATCCAGCAGCTGGACGCGGGCAGCTGGTTCAGCCCTGAGTTCGCGGGAGAGGGGGTGCCGACCCTCGAGGATTACCTCGATCGGGTGGAACACAACCACCAGAAGCTGCTCCTGGAGCTCAAGGCCCCCGAGCTGTATCCGGACATCGAGCGCCAGACGCTGCGCGAGCTGCGCAGAGAGGGCTGGCTGGACCGCCGCCATGTCCAGCACAAGCTGATCGTCCAGAGCTTCGGCGCGGACGCCGTGAAGCAGGTCCACGATCTGCGGCCGGACGTGAAGACCGGCTTCCTCGGTACGCCCGCGGTCGGCGACCTGGAGACGTACGCGGAATTCGCCGACCAGATCAATCCGAGCTACAAGACCATCGACGCCGAGTACGTCGCGGCGGTGCACGAGGTGGACGGCGCCCACGGCCGGCCGTTCGAGGTCTACGCCTGGACGGTGAACGACGCGCAGACGGCGGTCGACGTCGCGCACATGGGCGTGGACGGGGTCATCACCAACAACCCGGATGTGGTGCGGGACGCGCTGGAGGACGCGGGCTACGAGGTGCCGGGCGCCCCGGCGGCGTAACGCCCCTCGCCCGGATTCGCGGGGGCGGGGCTCCCGGCCCCGCGGGTCTGCGGCTCATGCGCGGGAGGCGTTGTCGGTCCCGCCGCCTACGCTGACACTGTGACGATCTCAGAAGGACCGACGCAGGCGCGCGAGACCCGAGCATGGTGCTGGAGCGTGCTCGGCTCCCCCATCGGCCCGTTGCTGCTCGCGACGACGGATCAGGGTCTGGCTCAGGTCGTCTTCCATGCCGACGACACGACGGCGGGCGAGGCCGTCTCCCGGCTCACCGGCCGGCTCGGCACGGCCCCGGAGCCCGGCCCGGCCTCCGCCCCCGCCCTTCGTGCGGCCTTGGGGGCCGGGGCCGTGCCGGACCGTCTCGGCCACCTCGGCTCGGCCGTGCGCCAGCTGGAGAGCTACTTCTCCGGTGCGCTGCGCGAGTTCACCGTCCCCCTGGACTGGTCCCTCACCGCCGGTTTCAACCGCCGCGTCCTGCGCGAGCTTGCCGACCACGTCCCGTACGGCACGGTCGTCGGCTACGGGGAGCTCGCCGAGCGCGTCGGCGAGCCGGGCGCCGCGCGGGCGGTGGGGATGGCCATGGGCAGCAATCCGCTGCCGGTCGTGGTGCCCTGCCATCGCGTCGTCGAAAGCGGCGGCGGCATAGGGGGCTTCGGCGGCGGCCTGGAGACCAAGCGCACGCTGCTGGCCCTGGAAGGGATCCTTCCGCAGCCGCTCTTCTGACCTCGGCTCCGAGCCTGGATGCCGCCTGCCAAATATCTTGTTCCGGAAAACTCCACCTGTCTTGTCGTGGACACGTTTCGCTCCTATCTTTGGATCGCTCCCAATGCGCACTGACCACGCGCATGGCACTGAGAGCCCTTCTTGAAGGCTGAACCGCTTTCCCCCACAACGGTTAAGGCCTTCCCGGAAATACCGTGAAGAGCCGCGGACGACCGCATATGCCCGCAGCTACTGCCGGACATCCGGACATCCAAACATCCGACGAAATCGCGCCGAAAGCGCGCGTCGGCATGCGCCACACCCCTGGCACCACACGTCCCCACGGCTTCGGCCACCGCTTGCTCGACGTTCGATAGGAGAACCATGTCTTTTGGCCTGCTCGCCGGCGGCGCGATCGCGGCGTTATTCGCATCGGGCATTTCCCCGCAGGGCGCGTCGGTCTCCGATGTGCCGAACGAGAAGATCCAGGTCAGCGTCAACACCGTGAACGGATCGGGCTGTCCCAAAGGGACCGCCGCTGTCGCCGTCTCCAGCGACAACACGGCCTTCACGGTGACCTACAGCGACTATCTCGCCCAGGTGGGCGCGGGCGCCGACCCGACCGACATCCGTAAGAACTGCCAGCTCAACCTGGGAGTTCACGTACCGCAGGGCTTCACGTACGCCATCGCCAGCGTCGACTACCGCGGCTACGCGCATCTGGAGAAGGGCGCGAAAGGCACCGAGAAAGCGAGTTATTACTTCCAGGGTTCGGCGGACACCACATCGCGGACCCATGACTTCAGCGGTCCGTACAGCGACAACTGGCAGACCCGCGACTCCACCGATTACAGCGCCCTGGTCTGGGCGCCGTGCGGCGTGGACCGCAACTTCAACATCAACACCGAGCTGCGGGTGAACGCGGGTACCTCGGCGTCGGGCAGCACCAGCTTCATGGCCATGGACTCGACCGACGGCAGTTCGAACACCATTTACCACATCGCCTGGAAGGAATGTCCTTCCGTCCGGTAAGGCGCGAAACTCCACCAGCCAGGGCGGCGTCGGAGCCTGCCCGGCTTTCCGTCGTCGTCCACAGACGATCGAATGGAGAATCATGCCCCGTGCAATGTTCGCCGGCGGCGTGGCCACGGCTTTCCTCGCCACGGCACTCGCCTCCTCCCAGCCCGCGTCCGCACAATCGCCGTTCGAAACCGTGCCGCCCGACAAAATCGTGATCACGGTGGCGACGGTCAACGGTTCCGGCTGTCCCGCGGGAAGCGCGGCCGTGGCCGTATCGCCCGACAACACGGCGTTCACCGTCACCTACAGCGACTATCTCGCCCAAGTGGGCAAGGGCGCCAAGCCGACCGACTTCAGGAAGAACTGCCAGCTCAACCTGGTCGTCCATGTGCCGCAGGGCTTCACGTACGCCATCGCCAGCGTCGACTACCGCGGCTACGCTCACCTGGAGAAGGGCGCGTCCAGCGTCGAGAAGGCCTCGTACTACTTCCAGGGGTCGTCACAGACCGCCGCCCTCTCCCATAATTTCAACGGTCCGTACGACGACAACTGGCAGGCGACCGACGTCTCCGACATCGCCACCGTCGAATGGGCCCCCTGCGGTGCGCTGCGGAACTTCAACATCAACACCGAGCTGCGGGTCAACGCCGGCACCTCGGACACGACCAACACGACGAGTTTCATGACCATGGACTCGACTGACGGCAGCGTGAGCACCACGTACCACTTCGCGTGGAAGGAGTGCCCGGCGTAGCCACCCCCCGCCGGACCCCGCACTCCTGGCGCCGTGCGCCCCGTCCCCCGCAGGGGCGTGGCGCACGGCGTCGCCGCGGTGCGCGGGGGCTCAGGCGCCCGGTCCGCTCCAGGCCGGATGGCGCGGGTCGTCCGCGCGGACCACCACATCCGCCGTCTCCACGGGCCGCACCTCCTCCTCGTACCGCGCGAAGGCGGGCAGCGTCCACTGTTCGTCCGCGTCCGTGCGGCGGGCGAGGGCGGCCGGGGACAGCCGCAGATGCACCGACAGGTCGAACGGGAACCAGCGCCCCAGCAGCAGCGCGCCGTGGAGCAGCAGCACCCCGCCCGGTGGCAGTTCGACATACGGGGAGCGGGTGGCCCGGTCGGTCACCGGGTCCCACAGGTCGGGCAGCACCCGCCCCGTGCCGCGCGGCGCGGGCTCCAGCGGGTCGAAGACCTCACGCCACAGGGCGCCCGTGTCCAGCCACATGTCGTAGTACGCGTCGGCGTCCCGCCGCCCGTACTCGTAGCGCAGCGACGCCGCGCGCAGAAAGCCGCCCGCCGAGACCACCAGCGCCGGCCGCCCCCGCACCCGCAGCGCCTCGGCCAGCCCGTGCGCCAGCTCCCCGGTACCCGCCCCCGGGGCCCCGTCGACCGCCACCCTCAGCCAGGGGCTGCCGTCCGCTGCCGTCAGATCCGCGACGCGGTCGGCGAGCGCGCCGGTCAGCCGTTCCCAGGAGATCGCTTCGAGCCGCACAGCCCCATCATGCAGGTACGGGGTGGGGCACTTGCCCCGCGGTGGGTCCGCGGTGGGGTCCGCTGCGGGTCCGCGGTGGGGTCCACTGCGGGCGAGCGGCCCCTCGCCGCGATGGCCCGCACCGCCGGACGGGACGCGAGCGTAGGATCCGCTCATCCCATCCGGAGGAGTCCCCGCCATGTCGTCCCAGATCGCGCTGTTGCGCGGCATCAATGTCAGCGGCCACAACAAGTTCCCGATGGCGCGGCAGCGCGAGCTGATGCGGGACCTGGGCTTCAAGGACGTCACCGTCCACCTGCAGACCGGCAACATCGTCTTCGCCGACCCCGGTACCCCGCCCGAGGAGACGGCCCGCACGATCGCCGACCGCATCACCGCCGACCTCGGGCTGACGGTGCCGGTGGTCATCCGGACCCGCGACGAGCTCGCCGCCGTCGCCGAGGCCAACCCCTACCCCGAGGCCGCGGCCGAGCCCAAGACGCTGCACGTGGTGTTCCTGTCGGCCGCCCCGGCCGACCCGGGCCCGCTGGAGGCCCTGGACCTGCCCTCGTACGCCCCGGACGAGTTCCGCCTGGCCGGCCGGGAGATCTATCTGCGCGCCCCGGGCGGCGTCGGCCGCTCCAAGCTGGCGGAGAAGGTCACGCGGGCGCCGCTCGGCGTCACGATGACGGCCCGCAACTGGAACACGGTCACCAAGCTGCTGGCGCTGGCCGGCGCCTGACCCTCCCCGCCCGTGGGCCCGCGCGCCCCTCAGCTCCAGCCGTACCGCTGCCTCAGCCGGGCCACGACCCGGTCGAAGCGGGGCCGGTCCAGGGCGCAGGCCTCGCGGCGCATGCCCTCCGGGTGCACCCGCAGCACCCGGTCCAGGTCCACCCATGAGTCCCGCCCGGCCCGGTCCCACGGCCCGGCCCCGATGGCCACCCATTCGCGGTCGCCGTCGTGCCGCTGGCTCGACAGCTGTACGGCCAGCAGGGTCCCGCCGCGCTCACGGGCGACGACGAGCACCGGCCGGTCCTTCCCGCGGCCGTCCCTCTCCTCGTACGGCACCCAGGTCCAGACGATCTCCCCCGGGTCCGGGTCCCCGTCCGGGTCCGGCGCGTACTGCGTGCGCACCCGGCCGACCTGGCGCGGATGCGCCTCCACCGTGGCTGTGGGGCCCGTGCTGCCCGGCAGCGGGGCGGCGTCGCCGTGCTCGTTGAATGGCGTGATCACGGCCCACACGTTAGCCCGTTCGTGGTTTCGCGTGGCGTGTGAGGGTCCGCTCAGGTGGCAAGCCGACGTAGTGATGCCTTTGTGACCTCTGATGCGGGAAGGGGCAGAACGTGCCAGATGTTCTCGACCCGGTGGCAGACCTCGTCAAGCGGCGGAAGGACCCGGTCGTCGTACAGACGCTGCGTTCGACGGCCGCCGCGACCATCGCTTACGTCGTCGCCCTCAAGCTGAGCAGCGAACCGGCCCCACTCACCGCCCCGCTCACCGCCCTGCTGGTGGTGCAGGTCACGCTCTACGCCACCATCACGACCGGCGTCCGCCGGGTGAACTCCGTGGTCGTCGGCGTGATCATCGCGATCGGGTTCAGCGCGCTGGTGGGGCTGACCTGGTGGAGCCTCGGACTGATCATCCTGGTGGCGCTGACCGTCGGCCATTTCGTACGGGTCAGCGAGTTCGTCGCCGAGGTGGCGATCAGCGCCATGCTGGTCCTCGGCGTGACCCGGGTCGCGAACACGGCCTGGGACCGGGTGCTCGAGACGCTGATCGGCGCCGGGGTGGGGCTGGCCTTCAACCTCCTTCTCGCCCCGCCGGTGTGGGTCGAGACCGCCGGCGAGTCCATCGTGGACCTGGCCCGCCGCATGCGCCGGCTGCTGCTGCACATCGGCGAGGAGCTGGGCGGCCATACCCCCGTCGAACGCGCCGCCGCCCGGCTCCACGAGGCCCGCCGCCTCGACCAGGACATCGCGCAGGTGGACGCCGCCCTGCGGCAGGCGGAGGACAGCGTGCGGCTCAACCCCCGCGTCAAGGAAGGGCTGCTCTACCGCGTCGTGCTGCGCACCGGCCTGGACACCCTGGAGATCTCCATGGTCGTGCTGCGCGTCCTGGCGCGCACCCTCACCGATCTCGCCAAGAAGCGAAGGGACGAGCCCCTCTTCCCGCCCGATGTGGCGGCCGCCCTGGAAGACCTCTTCGTCCACCTCGCCTCGGCCGTCGAGAGCTTCGCGGTCCTGGTCACCACCCAGGTCAGCGCCAACGCCGAGGAGGCCGAGTCGCGGCTGGCCAACGAGCTGGCCAAGGCCCACACGAGCCGCGACACCGCCGCCGACGCGCTCCTCCAGCGCGTCCAGCAGCACCCGCGCCAGTGGCAGCTCCACGGGGCCCTGCTCGCCGAGATCGACCGGATCCTCGACGAACTGGACATGGAACAGCGCTCCATGCGCCTGATGGAAGAGCTCGACCGCAGCGCCCGCGAGCAGCGCGAGCGCTACCCCTTCCTGCGCAAGATCCAGCGCTGGATCCGCGGGGACCGCGCGGAGGACCGCGGCGCGGCCTGACCGCGCCCCCTCGCCCGAGGCCCCTGAGAGCCCCTGAGAGCCCCTGAGAGCCCCTGAGAGCCCCTGGCGGAACATCCCCCTTCAAGCTCCGCCTCGGCCTGATTCCGCGCCGGCCCCGGGCCCCGCTTCCGCCGCCGCAAATTCGGTGGCCACCCGGCTCGTCCACGCACCACAGTGGTGGCACTCCACTGAACGAGGGACGGGGGACCCGAACATGTCGACGCTGCGTGTCACCGCTGAGCGGCTGACCATTCATGAGCATCCGAACGCCGACGCGCTGGAGCTGGCGCAGGTGGGGCTGTACCGGGCCGTGGTGGCCAAGGGGGCCTTCCGGTCGGGGGAGTTCGCCGTGTACGTGCCGGAGCAGGCCGTACTGCCCGACGAGCTGATCGACGAGCTGGGGCTGACGGGGAGGCTGGCGGGGGCCGCGCACAACCGGGTCAAGGCCATCAGGCTGCGCGGCGAGCTGTCCCAGGGGCTGGTGTGCCGGCCGCGGGCACTGGCCGGGGTGGACCTGGAACGGGCGGCGCGGGAGGGCGTGGACTTCGCCGAACGGCTCGGGATCGTCAAGTGGGTGCCGCCGGTGCCGATCGCGATGAGCGGGGACGTGGAGTCGGCGCCGGATCTGATGCCGTGGATCGACATCGAGAACCTCAAGCGCTACCCGGACGTGTTCGAGGACGGGGAGCCCGTCGCGATCACCGAGAAGCTGCACGGCACGGCGTGCTGCCTGACGTACTCCGCGGACAGCGGGGACGTGCGGGTGACATCGAAGGGGCTGGGGGCCCAGCGGCTGGCTCTGAAGGAGGACGAGAAGAACCTGTACTGGCGGGCCGTGCGCGGACACGGCGTGCCCGCGGTGGCGGCCCGGGTGGCCGCCGAGCTGGGCGCGGCGCGGGTCGGGATCTTCGGCGAGGTGTACGGGGGCGGGGTGCAGGACCTCGGGTACGGGGCCGACAGCCGGCGCGGGGTGCCCGGGTACGCCGTGTTCGACATCGCGGTGGACGTCGACGGGCGGTCGCGCTGGATGGACCCGGAGGAGCTGGCGAAGCTGCTGGACGGCGGGCTGCCGGTGGTGCCGACGCTGTACACCGGGCCGTACGACGCCGGGCGGGTGCTGGAGCTGGCCGAGGGGCGCGAGACCGTCTCCGGAAGCGGGCTGCACATCAGGGAGGGGGTGGTGGTCCGGGCGGCGAGCGACCGGTACAGCTCCGTGCTGGGCGGACGGGCCATCGCCAAGGTGGTCAGCGGTGCCTATCTGACGCGCAAGGGCGGCACGGAGTACGAGTAAGGGATGCGGAGTACGAGTGGGGTGGTGGCGAGGCCGGCCGGGGCGCCGGAGCCTCGGCACCACCCTGCCCCGGTGTTCGGGCACCGCGCCAGTGTTCAGGCATACGGCGCGGGCCCGGGGGCGTAGCCTGCCCCCGAGCCCTGTGATGCCGCCCAATTGCGCACGCCGGCTCCGTTGAGAGCACGGGTCAGTCTCATGCCGTCGTGTTCTGCCTTTGAACTACCGCGCATCGAAGCTGCACGGGCCGGAGTTGAACCGGCATCCGACGACCAAAGCCCGCGCCCGGTCGATCCGGCGATCGGCGGCGAATGCTGAGTCTGGAGCGAGAGTCTGAGATTGATCGCGGTCTGCCTCTGCCTGACTTGGGCTACCCCGGCCCGTGGATGAGCGCCGGGAGGAGGATTCGAACCTCCACTGACGACCGCGCCGTCACGACAAGCTTCAGCTTCAGCTTGCGCTCCTCGCGCACCCCGCCCGCGCTCGGGCGGACGGGGAGTTCATCACGCTACCCGAACAGGTAGCCGAAGACCACGTCACCGACGCGCTGGTCGGTGGCCTCCACACCGTTCGCCTCCTCGCGGGCGAACTTGACCGCGTGCTGGAGCTTTTCGACGCGGTCGAGGATGTCGTTGACCCGGCGGGCCGGGAGGGCGCCGGAGAACTTGACGGTGGTCCAGTAGCCGACCGGGATGTCCTCGTAGTAGACCTCGACCTGCGCCGGGTGCTTGTCCGTGGCCTCCGCCTTGACGTGGTTGCGGGGGACTTTCTTGGTGCGGACGGTGCGGACCGGCTCGGTCTTCCAGGAGTCCGTGGAGGGGTCGAGCGACCAGGACTCGGCGGCGTCGAGCACCGGGAGCTTGCGCACGAGTGCGTTGAGGTCGGTCAGCTGCTTCTCGAGGAAGAGGAGATAGGAGACCGGGACGTCGCGCAGAAGGGTGCGGCCCTCGACCGTCACATCCGCCTTCGCTGTGCAGTTCGACCAGTCCTTGGTGGCGGTGACGTCGAAGAGCCGGGTGAGGACGGCCGCGGTGTCGCGCAGCACGTCCTCGGCCTTGACCTGCACGCGGGTGGACTCGGGCGGCAGCTGCTCGCCTTCCTCGTCCTTGGGCTGGTACGTACGGGATATGCCGGCCAGCAGGGCCGGCTTCTGCAGACCGTGGTGAGCGGCCGTCAGGTCCTGCTGCGACTTGGACTTGACGCCCTTCTCCACGGCGATGATCTGATTGAGTTTCGCCACACCCGCACGTTAACAGGCGGGTGTGACAGCGCTCGAACGGATTATTCAGCAGGACTCTTGCGAGGATCGTGGTCGTTCACGACCAGGAGGAATCACATCCCGTGAGCCCGGAGCGGTCCCAGCATCGTCTCTTCTGGGCGCGAGCCACCCTCATCGCAGCCCGACGGACCCGGTGAGAGCGAATTTGTGTGCAAGGGGTCGCACATGCGAGTGAACTGACATTCGGAAGTGAAATGCTTGTACACCTGACCACGTAGAGTCGCGGTCATGAAGCTGGTGGTCCAAGTGAAGCTGCTGCCGACGCCCGAGCAGGCGTCGGCCCTGAAGGCGAACCTGAAGGCCGGGAACCTCGGCAAGCCGGGCTCTAAGCGCTACCGCAAGGCCACCGAGAAGCCGATAACCTTCCGACCCGAGGGCTCCCAGCCATATGACGACCGGATGCTGTCCTGGCAGATCACCGAGCGGCGAATCTCGATCTGGACACTGACTGGCCGGGTCAAGGACGTGAGGTTCACCGCCTCCGTGGAGCAGCTTGCCACCCTGGCCCTGTACCGCAAGGGCGAGTCGGACCTGATGCGCCGGGACGGCATGTGGTTCCTGATGGCGACCTGCGAGGTGCCCGAACAGCCGCCAAACCCCGACCCGGCGGAGTGCCTGGGCATCGACCTGGGCATCGTCAACATCGCCACCACCTCCGACGGCGAGATCCTGGCCGGGCGCTGCCTCAACCGCACCCGGGCCCGCGAGCGGACGCTGCGCACCAAGCTGCAGAGGAAGAACACCCCATCGGCCAGACGCCGGTTGAAGAAGCGGCGCCGCAAGGAGGCCCGGCGGGCGAGGGACATCAACCACAAGATTGCCAAGCACGTGGTGGCCGAGGCAGAACGCACCGGTCGCGGCATCGCCCTGGAAGACCTCACGGGCATCCGCGAACGGGTACGGCTTGGCAAGCCCCAACGGGCCACCGTGCACTCCTGGGCCTTCGCCCAGCTGGGCAGCTTCATCGCCTACAAGGCCCGCAAGGCCGGAGTGCCGGTGGTGCACGTCGACCCGGCGTACACCTCCCGCACCTGCGCCGAATGCGGCCACATCGACAAGGCGAACCGGGTGAGTCAAGCCTGGTTCGCATGCCGGTCCTGCGGATTCGTTGATCACGCGGACCGGAACGGCTCCCGCAACATCCGCGCCAGAGCGCGAAAGTTGTGGCGACGCGGGGTGCTGTCAACCACCCCAGCCCCACCCCCGAAACCCGGGCGTGGGACAGGACGCAAACGCAGCTCTACAGCCAGTGGCGCCCGTTGTGCAAGCCCGGGACTTCCAGTCCCGGGCGGTTGACTAGAGGGGGTAGCGGGAACGCGGGAAGATCAGGCCGTCGAACTCGTACATCTCGATCGACTGGTGGAACACGGAGGAGAAGTCGTCGGCGAGTTCGGCGATGGTGCCCCGGCCCTCGATCTGCGCCAGCCACATCGGGGGCAGACGGAGGTCGCCGTAGTGGGCGCCGAGCAGATTGCCGCAGATGGAGCCCGTCGAATCGCTGTCGCCCGAGTGGTTGACGGACAGCAGCATGGCCTTCTGGAAGGGGGTACGCCGCCACTTCGGGTCGTAGCCGGTCCCGCCGCCCTTGCTGTAAAGGGAACGCCGCGGCGCCGTATGAGCCAGGGCGCAGTAGACCGCGATGGCCAGGGCCTCCTCGGCGACCCAGCCGCCGCCGAGCGATTCGGTCTTCTCCGGGGTGGGCTCGCCCTGCGCGGCCAGGTCGACGGCCCTGCGCAGCGCGGCGCTCGTCTCCTCGTGTCCCGGGTAGCGGCCGAGCAGTTCCAGGGTGCGCAGGACGGCGCCCTCCAGGGAATCGCCGTCGAGGATGAGGGCGATGATCGCGGCCAGGGCGCCGGCGGCGTAGTAGCCGGTGGGGTGGCCATGGGTGATCTGGGCGCAGCGGGCGGCGAATTCGAACGACTCGCGGGCGCCCGTGCCGATGAGGCCGAAGGGGGCGGAGCGCATCACCGTGCCGCAGCCCTTGGAGTTGGTGTTCACCGGGCCGGGGGTGCCGTCGAGCGGGTCGGAGGACGAGGGGATGTGCTCCTGGGTGAGGCCGGACAGACAGGCGCCGCCGGGGGCGCGGCGGGCGTACAGCCACTGCTGCTCGCGCAGCCAGCCGGAGCGGACCAGGTCCTGTTCCTGCCGCCGGGGCGGCGGCGCGGGGTGGTTCTGGGTGTCGAGCCAGCGCAGATAGGAGTGGCGCACGATGGCGACCTCGGCGCCGCCGATGCCCTTGGCCGTGGACCTGGCGCAGGCCCGTATCATCCCCTCGGCAGTGAACATGGTCATCTGGGTGTCGTCGGTGATCCGGCCGATGACACCCTCCGAGTCCGGGACGAGAGCGGTGATCCCCTCCGGCCCGTAGGTCTCGCGGATCTTGTGCAGCGACAGGAACTCGATCGGGTTGCCCAGGGCGTCGCCGATCGCGCCCCCGAGGAAGCAGCCGCGGATACGGGCCCGCCTGGCGGCCGTTTCGTCCCATGACTCGCGGATCATCGCGCGGCTCCTCATCGCCCGGGGTGTCGCCCGAGGTCTGCGCTGATCGATGTGCTCAGGTGCTCAGATGCTCGGGTGTTCAGATGCTCAGGTGTTCGGGCCATGATCCCAGACCGCGGATCCGGGATCGCGCGGGGAGTACGCGTTAGATTCGTAAGTGGTAGGTAGTGGGAGATGGTGCGCCATGCCGAGCCGACTGATCCGTACGGGAGACGAGCCACTGCACGCGCGCAGCCCGCTGCGCCTGCGGTGTGCGCTGGCCCTGTGGGGCCTGGCCTGGACCGTCGCGGGCACAGTGGCCTTCTGGATGGTCCACCGGCCCGGCTGGGCGGCCGCCTGCGGGGTGCTGGCCGCCCTCACCCTCACCGATCTGGTGCTGGTCCTCCGGCACATCCGGCAGGGGCCGCACTACCAGCCCGGCCGCGACGTGCCGCCGTACGCGCCGGTGCGCGGCCCCCGCCCGGCGGAACCGCGGGGGCCGAGGCTCAGCCGTTTTCGCCGAAGCGCGCGGCCTTGACGAAGTCCGGGCGCGGGTCGAGCGCCGCCGCCAGGCGGAAGTGGCGGGTGGCCTCGGCGGGGCGGTTGGCGCGCTCCAGGGTGCGGCCGAGGGCGAAGTGGGCGAAGGCGTTGTCCGGTTCCCGCTCCAGGACGAGCTGGAACTCCAGCTCCGCCGCTCGCAGCTGCGCCGCGCCGAAGAAAGCGCGCGCCCGCAGCAGCCGGGCCGCGGTGTTCTCGGGGTGGGCGGTGATGACCGAGTCGAGCAGCTTCACCGCGCCGCGCGGGTCGCGGGCGGCCAGCAGCTGCTCGGCCGCGCGGTAGTCGATGACATGGGTCTCGGGCGTGGGCTCGGGCACAACCGTTTCCTTCCCGGAGCGCGCTGACGACCACCGTCGGCGCGAGCTGGTCGTCGGACGAGGTGATCGTCTGGTACGGGTGATCGTCTGGTATGGGTGATCGTTGGTACGCGCTACACAACAATGACGCCATACGGCGCATTCCCGCCAGAGCCCCGGCGCCGGCGCACCGCGGTGGCGGTCCGGTCAGCCCTCGGTCCGGGCGCCGCCCGTCGTACGCTCGACCAGGTCCGCCCAGACCTTCGCGACCTGCGGCTCCAGCTCCTCCAGCGGGCCGTCGTTGTCGATCACCACATCGGCCACGGCCAGCCGCTCCTCACGCGTCGCCTGGGCCGCCATCCGGGCGCGCGCCTCCTCCTCCGTCATCCCGCGCAGCCTCACCAGCCGGTCGAGCTGGGTCCCGGGCGCCGCGTCGACGACCATCACCATGTCGTACAGGGGCGCCAGGCCGTTCTCCGCGAGGAGAGGGACGTCATGGACGACGATGGCGTCCGGCCCGGCGGCCGCCTCCAGCTCGGCGGAGCGGGCGCGGACCAGGGGGTGCACGATCGCGTTCAGGGCGCGCAGCCGCTCCGGGTCGCCGAAGACGATGCCGCCGAGCTTCGGGCGGTCCAGACCACCGCCGGGAGCGAGGACGCCGGGCCCGAACTCGGCGACCACGGCCGCCAGTCCGGGCGTCCCCGGCTCGACCACCTCGCGGGCGATCCGATCGGAGTCGATCAGTACCGCTCCGTACGAGGACAGCATGCGCGACACTTCGCTCTTGCCCGCGCCGATTCCGCCCGTGAGTCCCAGCCTCAGCATGGGGTCAGCCTATGCGGTCCCGGCCGTAGGCGGTCCAGACCCGCACACGGTCCAGACCGTACGCGGTCCAGGCCGTCCCCACGCGGCTCTAGGCCGGCCCATCGCCCTCCCGCTCGGCCAGGAAGCGCTCGAACTCGGCCCCCAGCTCATCCGCGGAGGGCAGCTCGACCGGCTCGGCGACCAGGCTGCCTCGGCTCTCCACCCCGGCCACCGCGTCGTACTGGTGCTCGAGGCCGCGGACCAGCGCGACGAGGTCCTCGTCCCCCTCGGAGATCTGCCGCTCGATCTCCTCTTGGGTCTTGTGCGCCTCGTTGCGCAGCGCGTGGGCCGCTCCGGGCAGCACCAGGCCGGTGGCCGCGGTGATCGCCTCCAGCGCGGTGAGCGCCGCGTCGGGGTAGGCGGAGCGGGCCAGATAGTGCGGCACATGAGCGGCGACGCCGAGCACATCCAGGCCGGCCTCGGCGAGCCGGTACTCGATGAGGGATTCGGCGCTGCCGGGCACCTGGGCCTCGTCGAAATAGCCCCGGTGACCTGGCATCAGATCGGAGCGGTTGCCGTGAGGGGTGATGCCGACGGGACGGGTGTGCGGCACGCCCATGGGGATGCCGTGGAAGTTCACCGACAGCCGCACCCCGAGCCGCTCGATCAGCTGCCGCACGGCCACCGCGAACCGCTCCCACTCCACATCCGGCTCGGGCCCGGAGAGCAGCAGGAAGGGGGCCGCGGTCGCGTCGCGCAGCAGGCGCAGCTCGATCGCGGGGGTCTCGTACGCGGTCCAGTGGTCGCGCTTGAAGGTGAGCAGGGGGCGGCGCGCCCGGTAGTCGACGAGCCGGTCGTGGTCGAAGCGGGCGACGACCTGGTGCGGCAGGCCGTCGAGCAGCCGTTGCACGATCTGGTCGCCGGTCTCGCCGGCGTCGATGTAGCCGTCGAAGTGGTAGAGCAGCACCAGCCCGGCCGAGTCCCGGGAGGTTATCGCGTCGACTTCCGCGAGTCCGCTCGGCTCCCACTCGTACAAATCCTGCGGATCTAGCACTGTGACCGCTCCTCCTTGTGTTCCGTTCGGGGAACGTCGGGCGAGGGCGCGGCATTCCCGGCCCTCGCCCTCGAGTTCGCGTCGTCGCACGACCAGCCCGCGGCTAACGTACGCGGCGGCGCGGAGCGGTGACGGCCTTTCGGCCGGAACAGAAGGCGTCAAGCTACCGTCCAATACCGGTCACACGGCCCCATGAGGGGGTTGACGCGCCCAGGTGACGCCCCTAGCTTCGCGATCCGTCAGAGGTTCACGCTGTCGTCTCACGTTCAGCCACAAGAACATTTGCGCGTCACGAAGGTGCCACCCCTGACCACGGCAGGAAGGCGGAACCCCCCATGCATCCCCGCACCCCCACCCGCACCCGGGCCCTGATCGCCGCACCCGCCGCCGGCATCCTCGCCATGGGCGGGCTGGTCGCCGCCGGCACGGCCGCGGAGGACGGCCGCGAGCACTCCGTCCGGCTGATCCCGGTCTCCGACGCGGCCCAGCTCAAGGACGCCCTCGCGGCGGCCAGGCCCGGCGACACCATCGAGCTCGCCGACGGCACCTACCGCGGCGGCTTCGTGATCACGTCCTCCGGGACCTCCGGCTCCCGGATCACGCTCACCGGCTCCCCGAAAGCGGTGCTCACGGCGAGCGACGGCTATGCGTTCGGGCTGCACCTGAACGGCGCCTCGTACTGGACGGTCCGGGGCATCACGATCACCGGCGGCCGCCAGGGCATCATGATCGAGAAGGCGGAGAGCGTCACGGTCGACTCCGTCACCGTGCAAGGGGGCGCCTAGGCGCTGAGGATCGCCCGGACAGGACCCAGCCGTCCGTGGGCGTGAGCGTGCGCCCCCACCCGGACATGCGCGGGCGCGGGCCGCGCCAGGCATGCGTAAGGCCCGCTCTCCAGGAGAGCGGGCCTTACGTCGATCAGCCGTTCAGCCGGTCAGCCGGGGCTGCCCCGGCCGGAGCCATGGGCAGCCGAGCTCAGCTCTGGCCGCCGGCCAGCTTCTCGCGGAGCGCGGCCAGCGCCTCGTCCGACGCCAGGGCGCCGGAGTTGTCGGCCGACTCCGAGGAGTACGAACCGCCGGACGCCTGGCCACCCTGCGCCGGGGCGGCGCCGCCCGCCTCGGCAGCGGCCTGCTCGTCGGCCTCGCGCGACTTGATGACCTGCGCCTGGTGCTGCTCGAAGCGCTGCTGCGCCTCGGCGTACTGGCGCTCCCACTCCTCGCGCTGCTTCTCGTAGCCCTCGAGCCAGTCGTTGGCCTCGGGGTCGAAGCCCTCGGGGTAGATGTAGTTGCCCTGGTCGTCGTAGGACGCGGCCATGCCGTACAGGGTCGGGTCGAACTCGACCGCGGACGGGTCGGCACCGAAGGACTCGTTGGCCTGCTTCAGCGAGAGGCTGATGCGGCGGCGCTCGAGGTCGATGTCGATGACCTTGACGAAGATCTCGTCGTTGACCTGGACGACCTGCTCCGGGATCTCCACGTGGCGCTCGGCCAGCTCGGAGATGTGGACCAGGCCCTCGATGCCCTCGTCCACGCGGACGAACGCACCGAACGGCACCAGCTTGGTGACCTTACCCGGGACGACCTGGCCGATCTGGTGGGTCCGGGCGAACTGCTGCCACGGGTCTTCCTGGGTCGCCTTGAGCGACAGGGACACGCGCTCGCGGTCCATGTCGACGTCCAGGACCTCGACCGTGACCTCCTGGCCGACCTCGACGACCTCGGACGGGTGGTCGATGTGCTTCCAGGACAGCTCGGAGACGTGGACCAGACCGTCGACGCCACCCAGGTCCACGAAGGCACCGAAGTTGACGATGGAGGAGACGACGCCGGAGCGCACCTGGCCCTTCTGGAGGGTGGTGAGGAAGGTCTGGCGGACCTCGCTCTGGGTCTGCTCCAGCCAGGCACGGCGGGACAGGACCACATTGTTGCGGTTCTTGTCGAGCTCGATGATCTTGGCCTCGAGCTCCTTGCCCACGTAGGGCTGAAGGTCGCGGACGCGGCGCATCTCCACCAGGGAGGCGGGGAGGAAGCCACGGAGGCCGATGTCGAGGATGAGACCACCCTTGACGACCTCGATGACGGTACCGGTGACGATGCCGTCCTCTTCCTTGATCTTCTCGATGGTCCCCCAGGCACGCTCGTACTGGGCACGCTTCTTCGAGAGGATCAGGCGACCTTCCTTGTCCTCCTTCTGGAGAACAAGAGCCTCGATCTCGTCGCCGACGGCCACGACCTCGTTCGGGTCGACGTCGTGCTTGATCGAAAGCTCGCGGGAAGGAATGACGCCTTCGGTCTTGTAACCAATGTCGAGCAGGACCTCGTCCCGGTCGACCTTCACGATGACGCCGTCGACGATGTCGCCGTCGTTGAAGTACTTGATCGTCTCGTCGATCGCGGCGAGGAAGGCTTCCTCGGAACCGATGTCGTTGACCGCCACCTGCGGGGTGGTGCGGGTTGCCTCGGTGCTGCTCGTCATGTGGGAAAGGGCTCCGGTACGGACATGAAGTCGTAGGTACTGCTACGCCGAGGACCCGTATCGCACTGCAGAAGCCGGACAGCCTCGGAGGCGTTGATCTCTTCCCGAGGGATCGAAAAGCGCCTCGGTGACCGAGGGGACATACATACAGATGCGAGCGCGGCCTGCTCCGTCTGAGGCGCGCAGGCCCGCAGCGCAACTTGTAGCATACGGGGGCAGCCGGGCAGGGTCAATGCACGAAGAGCACACGCGGGACATTTCGTCCCAAGCCCGGCAAGTCGCACGGTCCGTGCTGCGACGCGGAGTCCAGCCGTTCCCCACAGCCACAGGTCGATACAGAGAGTACGACGACGCGCCCGATGGTCCAAGAACACATGCCCCGTGCAACCGACGAGCCCGGCACGCCCGGCGCCTTGGGAGATCCCCTGGCTCCCGCGGCGAGCGAGCCCGAGGAGGAACCCACAGCCACCCGGCGGATCGCCGGCGACGCGGAGTCCAGCCGGGCCAGCCGCGGCTGGTGGGACCGCAACGCGGACGAGTACCAGGAGGAGCACGGCGGCTTCCTGGGCGACGACCGCTTCATCTGGGGCCCCGAAGGGCTCGACGAGGCCGAGGCCGGGCTGCTCGGGCCGGCGGACCACCTCAAGGGCGCGGCCGTCCTGGAGGTCGGGGCCGGCGCGGCGCAGTGCTCCCGCTGGCTGGCGGCCCAGGGGGCGCGGCCGGTGGCGCTCGACATCTCCCACCGCCAGCTGCGGCACGCGCTGCGGTTGAACGCCGAGGACGGCGCAGCGGGCGCGGCCGGGCCGGGGCCGGTCGCGCTCGTCCAGGCCGACGCCACGGCGCTCCCCTTCCGGGACGCCTCCTTCGACCTCGCCTGCTCGGCGTACGGGGCGATCCCCTTCGTCGCCGACCCGATGCGGGTGATGCGCGAGGTCCACCGGGTGCTGCGGCCGGGCGCGCGGTGGGTGTTCTCGGTGACGCACCCCATACGGTGGGCGTTCCCTGACGAGCCCGGGCCCGAGGGGCTGAGCGTCGCCGCCTCCTACTTCGACCGCACACCGTACGTCGAACAGGACGAGACGGGCCGTGCCGTCTATGTGGAGCACCACCGGACGCTGGGCGACCGGGTGCGGGACGTGGTGGCGGGGGGCTTCAGGCTGCTCGACCTCGTCGAGCCGGAATGGCCCGCCTGGAACGGCCAGGAGTGGGGCGGCTGGTCCCCGCTGCGGGGAAATCTGATCCCGGGGACGGCGATCTTCGTATGTGAACGGGACTGAAGCGGCGGAGCGGGGCTGACAGGATGATCCGATGACCGCCCGCCGTACGCCCAGCGAGCCCCGAAAGCCACGCACGCCCCGTACGCCCCGTATGCCCCACCTGCCTCGCACCGACGCGCTCGAAGCGCTTCCCGTACGCGACGCCGTGCCCGCCCTGCGGCGTGCGCTCGACGCCCGGGGCGCGGCGGTGCTGTGCGCCCCGCCCGGGACCGGCAAGACGACGCTGGTGCCCCTGGCGCTCGCCGGAGCGACCGGCGGCGGGCCCGCCCGGCGGGTGCTGGTCGCCGAGCCGCGGCGGATCGCGGCGCGGGCCGCCGCGCGGCGGATGGCGTGGCTGCTGGGCGAGGACGCGACCGGCGGCCGGGTCGGATTCACGGTGCGCGGGGAGCGGCGGGTGAGCCGCGAGACCGTGGTGGAGGTGGTCACCACCGGAGTGCTGCTGCAGCGGCTGCAGCGCGACCCCGAGCTCGCCGGAATCGACGCGGTGGTGCTCGACGAGTGCCACGAACGGCACCTGGACGCCGATACTGCCGCCGCCTTCCTGCTGGACGTACGGGCCACCCTGCGGCCCGACCTGTGGCTGATCGCCGCGTCCGCGACCACGGACGCCGAGGGCTGGGCGCGGCTGCTGGGCGCGGACGACGAGGCGGCGCCGGTCGTGTCCGCCGAGGGCGCGTCCCATCCGGTCGAGGTGGTGTGGGCACCGCCCGCGCGCCCCCTCCGCCCGCCGCACGGGATGCGGGTGGACCCCGCCCTCCTCGACCATGTCGCGGCGGTGGTGCGGCGGGCGCTGCGCGAGCGGGAGGGGGACGTGCTGTGCTTCCTGCCGGGCGTCGGGGAGATCGCACGGGTCGCGGGGCTGCTCGGCGGTGCCGACGCGGAGGTGCTGCAGGTGCACGGGCGCGCCCCCGCCGCCGTGCAGGACGCGGTGCTCGCGGGCGCGGAAGCGGCGGGGCGACGGCGGCGGGTGGTCCTGGCGACCTCCGTCGCCGAGTCGAGCCTGACCGTGCCGGGCGTACGGGTCGTCGTGGACTGCGGGCTGGCGCGCGAGCCGCGGATGGACCACGCGCGTGGCCTGAGCGCGCTGACGACCGTACGCGCCTCACGGGCCGCGGCCCGGCAGCGGGCCGGCCGGGCCGGGCGTGAGGCGCCGGGCACCGTCTACCGCTGCTGGCCGGAGGCCGAGGACGCCCGGCTGCCGCGCTTCCCGTCCCCGGAGATCAGCGTCGCGGACCTGACTGCGTTCGCGCTGCAGGCGGCGTGCTGGGGAGACCCCGACGCCTCCGGCCTGGCGCTGCTCGACCCGCCGCCGGGCGGTGCGCTGACCGCCGCACGCGAGGTGCTGACCGCCATCGGCGCCGTGGACGGCGCCGGACGGGCCACGGACCGCGGCACCCGCATGGCCCGGCTGGGCCTCCACCCCCGGCTCGCGCGGGCGCTCCTGGACGGCGCGCCGGAGGTCGGCGCGCGCCGCGCGGCGGAGGCCGTGGCCCTGCTCAGCGAGGAGCCGCCCAGGGAGTACGGCGACGACCTGGCAGCCGCGTGGCGCACCGCCCGGCGCGGCACGGACGCGTACGCCGCCCGCTGGCGCCGGGAGGCCCGCCGCCTCGAGGGCGCGTTGCGGTCTTCCGGACATCCGGCGGCGGAGGCGGCTGGAGGTGAGGCAGTGGCGGCTGGAGGTGAGACGGAGGCGCGTACGGGCGTCCCCAGCGCTGGAACGCGGCGCCACGACGGGCCGAGCGCCGGCGCGCCGGGCGCGGATAGCCACGACGCGGGCGCGCGGGACAAGGGAGCGCCCGCTGTCGCCGCGGAAGAGACAGCCGCACAGGACGTTGCAGCAGTGGGCCCGCCAGGACACGCCGCCGCCGCACCAGCGGCGGCCCGCCATGGGCAGGCACGGGCCGACAACACCGCCGACCGCACCGCGCCGGGCGCCCGCGTCGCGGGGCCGGTGAGTGACGACGCCGTCGTGGGGCTGGTCGCCGCGTTGGCGTTTCCCGAGCGGGTGGGGCGGCGGCGGGGGGAGCGGGCGTATCTGATGGTGTCCGGCACCGGCGCGGAGCTCGGTGAAGGGTCTCGGCTGCGGGACGCGCCGTGGCTGGCGGTGGCGGTCGCGGACCGGCCCGTCTCGGCGGCGTCGGCGCGGGTGCGGCTGGCGGCCGTCGTGGACGAGGAGACGGCTCGTCTCGCGGCGTCGGCCCTTCACGAGCGGCGCGAAGAGGTCGGCTGGTCCGGCGGGGACGTCGTGGCGCGCCGGGCGGAGCGGCTGGGGGCCGTGGAGCTGGCGGCGCGGCCGCTGGCCGCGCCCGATCCGCGGCTGGTGCGCGCCGCGCTGCGGGACGGGCTGCGCGGCGAGGGGCTCGGGCTGCTGCGCTGGTCCGACGATGCCGTCGCCCTCCGGGAGCGGCTGGCCTTCCTCCACCGGGAGCTGGGCGGCCCTTGGCCGGATGTGTCCGACTCGGCGCTGCTGGCGGAGCTGGACGCCTGGCTGGGCCCTGAGCTCGACCGGGCGCGGCGGCGGGCCGACCTGGGGCGCGTGGACACCGGCCGGGCGCTCGCCAGGCTGCTGCCCTGGGCTACCGGGGACGCGGCGCGCTTCGACGAGCTGGCCCCCGAGCGGGTACGGGTCCCCAGCGGCTCGCGGGTGCGGGTGGACTACGGCCAGGAGCAGCCCGTGCTGGCCGTCAAGCTGCAGGAGCTGTTCGGGTGGCAGGAGACGCCCCGGATCGCGGGCGGCCGGGTGCCGCTGCTCGTACACCTGCTGTCACCGGCCGGGCGCCCCGCCGCGGTCACGGCCGATCTGGCGTCGTTCTGGCGGGAGGGTTACCGGTCCGTCCGCGCCGAGCTGCGCGGCCGGTATCCCAAACACCCCTGGCCGGAGGACCCGGCGACGGCCGAGCCGACGCGGCGTACCAACTCCCGTCGCTGAGCCCGCCGGGCCCCGAGCCTCCGACCCGGCGCGCACGCTCCCACCCCGAGCGGCCCGTCAGCACTCGATGAGGCCGCCGAAGTCGCCCGCCCCCGGGAACTGCCGCCCGGCCGGGTACGGGGCGATCCACACCAGCGCCTGCTCGAAGGTGTCGTACGAGCCGCTGTCCGTGCACTGGCCTACCACCAGCGCGTTCCCCCCGCAGCGCCACGCCGCGTAGTTCCAGGGCGACTTGCTCTCCTCGTGGCGCACGGAGACCTCCGGGTCCCCCAGCCGCTCGGTGAACAGGGCCACGGCGGCCCGCCACTGGGCGTCGAAGTGCGCGCGGTCGGTGTGCCGCTCGAAGCGCCACTCGGGGTCGTCGGCGTGGTGCCTCTCCAGCCAGTCGATGTTGCCGCTCAGCCCGCCGACGGCCAGTTCCTCGTCGAAGTCGTCGGCCTCGTAGTAGTAGCAGAACGGCAGGTGGCACGCCTCGTCCTCCTCCTGCTCCTCAGGCGGCGCGGCGAACCATTCGGGGACGACGTAGTGCCCGGTGTTGGTGGCGAAGGCGGCCGTCCAGGGGACGTCGTCGACCGGCGTCCAGCCGAAGCGTTCGGCGGCGGCCGCGGTGGCGCCGGGCGTCCATTCCAGGCGCGCCAGTTCGGCGAGCTGGTCGGCGAGTTCGGGGCTGGGCAGGCAGGTGGTGGTAGGCATGGGCGTACGGTACGGGCTCGCACTGACAGAGCTGACAGACCCGGCAGAACCGATAGAACCGGCAGAACCGGCAGTCCCGATGGCCTCGGCGAGCATCGACAGCCCCGTCGGGCCGATCACACCGGGGCGGGCACGGGCTGTGGCGCCGGGGACTCGTCGCGGGCCTCGGTGCCGCTGCCCGGGCGGCGGCCACGGGCCTCCAGCACGAGGGAGAGGGTCAGCAGCCCGGCGGCGAGGGCGAGGAAGCCCCAGGGCAGGTAGGTGGTGAGCAGGAGGACCAGCTGCCGCTGGGACTTGACCATCTTCACGGTGTGCTCGATGTAGTCCTCGCGCATCTTCACATGGCCGGAGAAGACGGTCACCTTGTCGCGGCCGCCGAGCAGCGTGCCGCCGCGCAGCTCCTCCCGGTGGATCTCCTCCCCGTTGACGGGCGCGCCGGTGGTGGGCTCGACCCAGAACATGCGCTTGGTGGAGTACCAGCGGGTGGTGCCGGCCTTGCGGACGGTCTCGGGGGTGATGCCCTCGACGGGCATGGTTTTCGGCAGCTTCACCTTCGTCCAGGGGATCGTCTGCTCGAAGTAGTAGACCTTCAGACCGCGGAAGTCCCGGGTGCCCTTGTAGTGGATGGGCGCGGAGGTCCTGGTCTGGGCGTCGAAGTAGGTGTAGTCGCGCTTCTCGGTGAGGAAGGGCCACTTGAACTCGATGCCTTCCCGGCGGACCGGGTCCCCGTCGACGTGTTCGCCGCCCTGGTGCACGGGATCCTGGGAGTGCGCGTCGAAGACATAGCGCTCGGGGATCTTGGAGACCATCTTGCCGTCGGGCCCGGCGATGTACGACAGGGCGTCCCAGACGACGACATCGCGCCCGGCCGCCTTCCCGGCCTTCTTCGCCGCGTCGACGTTTCCGCGGAGCGTCTGCACGATGCTGACCTTGGAGACCTTCTTGGGCCGCATGGTGCCGTAGTCGAGCAGCACGGCGGGCTTGGCCTCGAGGACGGCGGTCTGGTACTCGCTGGGCGGGATCTTGGCCAGCCGCGGGAAGGCGTACCAGCGCAGCAGCGGCGACAGGGCGGCGAAGAAGACGGCGAAGGCGAGCAGCACCAGGCTGGCTTTGCGGCGCATGGCGGGATGTCCCTCCCTCGGGGCTCAGGGGTGCTCGGGGACGGTGGTGAGCAGCGGTTCGGGGGAGGTCTTGCCGCTGGGGGCGCCGATGGCCGTCACCGTGAGGACGAGGGCGAGGGCGGCGGCCAGTCCGATCGCGGCGGCGGCGAGGGCGCGCATGTCTCAGCCTCCGGTTGCTGCGGCGTACGGGCGCTCTGACGGGGCGTCAGGGCTGGGGCACCGTAGCAACGCGGGCCGAAGATGAGAACACGAAGCAACACGGGGATGTGAACGCGTGCGGGCAGACATCGCACCGCCCCTGGGCCCGGTGGGGGCGCAGGGGCGGTGGGGCGGCGCTCGGTGGCGTCGGCCGGTTACTTGGCCGTGGGCTCGGATGTGGGCTCGGCCGAGGGCTGATCCGTGGGCTGAGCCGCGGGCTCGGTGACGGTCAGCTCGATGGTCAGGGTCGCGCCGTCGGCCGTGGTGAGGCGGAGCAGGAAGGTGCCCGCGTGGTCGTCGGTGTAGATCTTGGGGAGGACCAGCTGCCCCGTGGCGTCCGTCTTCAGGGTGGTCAGGGTGCGGGTTGGCTTGCCCTGGGCGTCCTTGAAGTAGGGGCCCTTGTCGTTCTCGGTGGGCTTGTCCGTCGCCTTTGCCGCATCGTCGGCGATCATGGTGGCGTTCACCGCCACACCGGCCGCGGCCTTGCCCTTGTAGGTGGCCTTGACGGCGACCACGTCGGCGAAGGAGCTGCCGGTCTCGGCCTTGAGGTCCTTGTCGGCGGTGCGGGCCAGCGCATCGGCCCGCGGCGCGGGGCGGGCCTTGACGGTGGCGTCGAAGTCGGCGGCGGCCACGGTGCGGCCGACGACCGTGACCCGGACGGTGAAGGAGCCGGTGGTCTCGCCCGCGCGCAGCGCCGGAGCGGTGGCGGTGCCGTCGCTGCCGGTCATGACGCTGACGCGGGTCGCGCCCCAGGGGAAGCGGGCGTCCGTCTCGCCGCGGATCTCGAACTGCACGCGCACGCCCGCGACCGGCTTGCCGTCCGCGGTCTCGGCGCGGACCCGGGGCTTGTCGGCGAACTGCTCGCCCGCCGTGGCCGTCAGCTCCGTGGCGCCTACGGCCTTGAGCCGGGCGGCGGTGGCCGGGTCGGGCGTCTCCGGGGAGGGAGTCTCCGGGGAAGGGGTCTCCGGAGAAGGAGTCTCCGGGGAGGGCGTCTCGCCCCCGCCCGAGCCGGTCGAGGGGGGCTCGGGGGTGGGGCTGTGGTCGCCGCCGGGCTCGGTCGGGTCGGGCAGCGGCCTGGGGCTCTCCGAGCCACCGCCGCCGTGGTCCTTGCCGCCGCCCGAGCCGCCGCTGTTCTTGGCCGGGTCGGGCTTCACGCCGGTGCCGTCGGGCACCTCGTGGGTGCCCTTCTTGTAGTACTCGAACCAGGACAGGACGGTGGCCAGGTATTCCTGCGAGTGGTTGTACCCGAGGATCGCCCGGTCCAGATCGGCCTTGTCCGACAGATCCCGGCCGTCCGCGCACAGATACGCGCCGGCCGCGAGCGCGGCGTCGTAGATGTTGTTCGGGTTCTTCTCGCCGTCACCGTTGCCGTCCCGGCCCCAGGTGGCCCACGTGGACGGGATGAACTGCATGGGCCCGACGGCCCGGTCGTGGGTGGTGTCCCCGTCGTACGCGCCGCCGTCGGTGTCGGTGATCCTGGCGAAGCCGTTGCCGTTGAGCACGGGGCCCAGGATGGGCGTGTACGTCGTGCCGTCGGCGTCGACCCGGCCGCCGCCAGCCTGGCCGGACTCGACCTTGCCGATCGCGGCGAGCAGCTGCCAGGGGAGGTTGCAGCCGGGCTTGGACTCCTTGAGCGCAGCCTCGGCCTTCTTGTACGCGTCGAGCACGGTCGCGGGTATGCCCGCCTCGGCTTCCGCGACGCCGTCAGGCAGCCCCGGCAGGTCGATCGATGTGCCGGGCTTACCGGGCTTCTGCAGGGGCGGCAGATCGGTGTGGTAGGACGAACCGCCGTCGACGGGGGTGTCGGACGGAGGTGGTGGTGGCGACGTCTCGCCGGCGCTGTCGTGGTGCCCGTCCCGGGCCGTGCCGGCGAACCCGGGGGCCTGCGAGGCGGTGAGAGCGGCCATCACGACCGCCGCCACCGCCGTCGTGGCCGCTCCCCTGCGCAGTCGTCGGCCGATGTGCGGTGCCATCCGTATGTCCCTCCCTGTCGAGCACTGCGCGCGCTCCCCCACGTCAACCCTCGTGACACTACGGCAACTTACCGCCTCGCAGCTACCGGGCGTACCGCCCGATTCGCCCCTCTCCTGCAGTCCGTTCGGCCCGGAAATGCCCTTAATGCGCCGCCGATTCCCAGTCGGTCCCGGCCCCGACGGACACGTCGAGCGGGGCCCGGAGGTGGAAGGCTCCGGCCATTTCCCGGCGCACCAGGGCCTCCACGCGCTCCCGCTCCCCCGGGGCGACCTCCACCACGATTTCGTCGTGCACCTGGAGCAGCATCCGCGACGACAATTTCTCCTTTGTCAACGCCTCGTCCACCCGAAGCATCGCGATCTTCACGATATCGGCGGCGGTGCCCTGGATCGGGGCGTTGAGCGCCATGCGCTCGGCCATCTCGCGGCGCTGGCGGTTGTCGCTGTTGAGGTCCGGGAGGTAGCGGCGGCGGCCGAGCATGGTCTCCGTGTAGCCGATGGCCCGGGCCTCGTCGACGACCCGCTGGAGATAGTCGCGCACCCCGCCGAACCGCTCGAAGAAGGTGTCCATCAGCTTGCGCGCCTCGTCCGGTGTGATGCCCAGCTGCTGGGACAGGCCGAACGCCGACAGCCCGTACGCCAGCCCGTACGACATCGCCTTGATCTTGCGGCGCATCTCCGGGTCCACCGCGGACTTGGACACGCCGAACACCTGGGAGGCGACCGTGGTGTGCAGGTCCTCACCGGAGGTGAACGCCTGGATCAGGCCCTCGTCCTCGGACAGATGGGCCATGACGCGCAGCTCGATCTGGCTGTAGTCGGCGGTCAGCAGCGACTCGAAGCCCTCGCCGACGACGAAGCCGCGCCGGATGGCCCGGCCCTCGTCGGTGCGCACCGGGATGTTCTGCAGATTGGGGTCGGTGGAGGAGAGCCGGCCGGTGGCTGCCACGGTCTGGTTGAAGGTGGTGTGGATGCGGCCGGCGGGGGCGATGGTCTTGATCAGGCCCTCGACGGTGGAGCGCAGCCGGGCCTGCTCGCGGTGGCGCAGCATGATCACGGGCAGTTCGTGGTCGGTCTGCGTGGCCAGCCAGGCCAGCGCGTCCGCGTCCGTCGTGTACCCGGTCTTGGTCTTCTTGGTCTTGGGCAGGCCGAGCTCGCCGAAGAAGACCTCCTGGAGCTGCTTGGGCGAGCCGAGGTTGAACTCATGGCCCACCGCGGCGTGTGCCTCCTTGACGGCCTGCTGCACGGCCGCGGCGAACTGCTGCTCCATGCGGTCCAGCCACTCGCGGTCCGCCGCGATGCCCGCCTTCTCCATGCGGGCCAGCAGCGCGGAGACGGGCAGCTCGACATCGCGCAGCAGCTCCACCGCGCCGACCTCGGCGAGCCGCTCGCCGAACGCCCCGCCGAGGTCCAGGATCGTCCGGGCCTGGATCATCAGGGCGTCCTGCTCGGCCTGCTCGTCGGTGCCGAAGGCCAGCTGCCCGCTCTCCGCGGCGGCGGCCGGGGACAGCTCACGGCCCAGGTACTCGACGGACAGGGCGTCCAGCGCGAAGGAGCGGCGGCCGGGCTTGACCAGATACGCGGCGAGCGCGGTGTCCATGGTGACCCCGGCCACGGTCCAGCCGTGCTCGTCGAAGACCCGCATCACGCGCTTGGCATCGTGCATCACCTTCGGCCGGTCCGGATCCGCGATCCAGCGGGCGAAGGCCCGCTCGTCGGGCTCGTCCACCGCCGACGGGTCGAAGCAGACGGCGGGGCCCGAGGCGGCGGCCAGGGCGATCTGGCTGACGCTGCCGCTGCCCAGCGCCCAGGTGTCGACGGTGGCCAGGCCCAGGGGCTCGGCGCCGTACCGCTCCAGCCAGGGGGCCAGCTCGCCCGAGCCGATCACCACGCCGTCCACCTCGACGCCGGGGGCCGCGGCCGCGGGCTCCTCCTCGGCGGTGCCGGGGTCGACGGCCAGGACGCGGTCCCGGAAGTTCTGGTGGCGGAACTCCAGCGCGTCCATGATCACCGACAGCGCCTGCCGGTCGTACGGAACGCGCTTGAGGCCGTCGGGGCCGAGGGGCAGCTCGACGTCCCGCACCAGCTCGGTCAGCTGACGGTTGAGCTTGACGGCCTCCAGGTGCTCGCGGAGCTTGTCGCCGACCTTGCCCTTGACCTCGTCGACCCGCTCCACCAGCTCCGCGAAGGAGCCGAACTGATTGATCCACTTCGCGGCGGTCTTCTCGCCGACGCCCGGGATGCCGGGGAGATTGTCCGACGGGTCGCCGCGCAGCGCGGCGAAGTCCGGGTACTGCCGCGGGGTGAGGCCGTACTTCTCCTCGACCTTGGCGGGGGTGAACCGCGTCAGCTCGGAGACGCCCTTCGTCGGATAGAGGACCGTGATGTGGTCGCTGACCAGCTGGAACGAGTCGCGGTCGCCGGTGACGATCAGCACCTCGAAGCCCTCGGCCTCGGCCTGGCAGGCGAGGGTGGCGATGATGTCGTCGGCCTCGAAGCCCTCGACCGCGAAGCGGGTGATGTTCATCGCGTCGAGCAGCTCGCCGATCAGCTCGACCTGCCCCTTGAACTCGTCGGGAGCCTTGGAGCGGTTCGCCTTGTACTCGGTGAACTGCTCGGAGCGCCAGGTCTTGCGCGAGACGTCGAACGCCACCGCCAGATGCGTGGGCTGCTCATCACGGAGCGTGTTCGCCAGCATCGAGGTGAAGCCGTAGATCGCGTTGGTGGTCTGGCCGGTGGTGGTGTTGAAGTTCTCCGCCGGCAGCGCGAAGAATGCCCGATATGCCAGGGAATGCCCATCCAGCAGGAGCAGCCGGGGGCGGTCTCCCGCACGGTCGGCGGTCGCGGGCGCTGCGGTCTTCTTCGATGCTTTCTCTGCCACGCCCCCGATCCTGCCACGCCCCACCGACAACGCCGCCGCTCGCACCGCGAGCGGCGACCGTCGGTCACCATGGCAGGATCGGGGGCGGGCATTTCGCCACTCGCGTAGGGAGAAGCGACGTGACTCCGCTCACCGCCGAAGCAGCGGGCTTCCAACCCGAAGGGGTTGCGGTCCAGCCCGAACCGATCCCCGAAGAGACAGCAGAATGATACTGCACCGTCACGCACCGCAAAGCCACGGAAGGTGAGTTACATGGCAGCCAAGCCGCCCGCGGGCGACCCAGTGCAGGACGCACCCGAGGTGGCCGCACCGCAGCACGCCGCCGCCGGGCTGCCGGCCATCGGCCACACCCTGCGGATAGCCCAGCAGCAGATGGGCGTGCGCCGCACCGCGCTCACCCTGCTGCGGGTCAACCAGAAGAACGGCTTCGACTGCCCGGGCTGCGCCTGGCCCGAGGGGGACAAGCGCCACAAGGCCGAGTTCTGCGAGAACGGCGCCAAGGCCGTCGCCGAGGAGGCGACGCTGCGCCGCGTCACCCCCGAGTTCTTCGCCGCCCACCCCGTCGCCGACCTCGCCACCCGCAGCGGCTACTGGCTCGGCCAGCAGGGGCGCCTCACCCAGCCGATGTACCTGCCCGAGGGCGCCGCGTCGTACGAGCCGGTGACCTGGGATCGCGCCTTCGAGATCATCGCCGAGGAGCTGACCGCCCTCGCCTCCCCCGACGAGGCCGTCTTCTACACCTCGGGGCGCACCAGCAACGAGGCCGCCTTCCTCTACCAGCTCTTCGCCCGCGAATTCGGCACCAACAACCTGCCCGACTGCTCGAACATGTGCCATGAGTCCTCCGGCTCGGCGCTGACCGAAACCCTCGGCGTGGGCAAGGGCAGCGTGCTGCTGGACGACCTGCACCAGGCCGATCTGATCATCGTGGCCGGCCAGAACCCGGGCACCAACCACCCGCGGATGCTCTCCGCGCTGGAGCGGGCGAAGACCGGCGGCGCGAAGATCATCAGCATCAACCCGCTGCCCGAGGCGGGCCTGGAGCGGTTCAAGAACCCGCAGACGCCGCGCGGCCTGGTGGGCGGCGGCACCGCGCTCACCGACCTCTTCCTGCAGATCCGGCTGGGCGGCGACCAAGCCCTCTTCCGCGCCCTGAACCGGCTGATCCTGGAGGCCGCCGAGACCACCCCCGGCGCGGTTGACGAGGCGTTCGTACGCGAGCACACCCATGGGTTCGAGGAGTTCGCCGCGGCCGCGCGCGCCGCCGACTGGGACGAGATCCTGCGCGCCACGGGCCTGGAGCGGGCCGAGATCGACCGGGCGCTGCACATGGTCCTCGCCTCCCGGCGCACCATCGTGTGCTGGGCGATGGGCCTGACCCAGCACAAGCACTCGGTGCCCACCATCCGGGAGGTCGTCAACTTCCTGCTGCTGCGCGGCAATGTGGGCCGCCCCGGCGCCGGTGTGTGCCCGGTGCGCGGACACAGCAATGTGCAGGGCGACCGCACCATGGGCATCTTCGAGCGCCCCGCCCCGGCCTTCCTGGACGCCCTGGAGCGGGAGTTCGGCTTCGCCCCGCCCCGGGAGCACGGCTTCGACGTCGTACGGGCCATCCGCGCGCTGCGCGACGGGCAGGCCAAGGTCTTCTTCGCCATGGGCGGCAACTTCGTCGCCGCCTCCCCCGACACCGAGGTGACCGAGGCCGCGATGCGCCGCGCCCGGCTCACCGTCCATGTGTCCACCAAGCTCAACCGGTCCCATGTGATCACCGGCGCGCGGGCGCTCATCCTGCCCACGCTCGGCCGCACCGAGCGCGATCTGCAGGGCGGCGGCGAACAGTTCGTCACCGTCGAGGACTCCATGGGCATGGTGCACGCCTCGCGCGGGCGCCTCGCACCCGCGAGCCCCGGGCTGCTCTCGGAGCCCGCCATCGTCGCCCGTATGGCCCGGCGGGTGCTGGGGGCCGAAAGCCGCACCCCCTGGGAGGAGTTCGAGAAGGACTACGGCACGATCCGGGACCGCATCGCGGCCGTGATCCCCGGCTTCGAGGACTTCAACGCCCGGGTGACCAAGCCCGGCGGCTTCGCGCTGCCGCACGCCCCGCGCGACTCCCGCTCCTTCCCCACCGCCACCGGCAAGGCCAACTTCACCGCCGCGCCCGTCGAGTACCCGAAGGCACCCGAGGGCCGGCTGCTGCTGCAGACCCTCCGCTCCCACGACCAGTACAACACCACCATCTACGGCCTGGACGACCGCTACCGGGGCATCAAGAACGGCCGCCGCGTGGTGCTGGTCCACCCCGAGGACGCGCGTGAGCTCGGCCTCGCCGACGGCTCGTACGCGGACCTGGTCAGCGAGTGGACGGACGGCACCGAGCGCCGCGCGCCCGGCTTCCGCGTCGTCCACTACCCGACCGCGCGCGGCTGCGCCGCCTCCTACTACCCGGAGACCAACGTCCTGGTCCCGCTGGACTCCACGGCCGACACCAGCAACACCCCCGCCAGCAAGTCCGTGGTGGTGCGTCTGGAATCAAGCGACCCCGCCTAAGCGTTTGCTCAGTCGACTGGCAGGATTCGGCCATCGGCACAACGACGGCAGGACACCCGAGCGAAATGGAGCAGGACCCCATGGGCGAGCAGACCGGTGCGACCTTCCCGCAAGAGGTGATCGACGAGTACGCGGCGCTCGGCGTGGACCTCCCCGCGCTGTTCTCCGCCGGGCACCTCGGCACCCGCATGGGCGTGCAGATCATCGAGGCCTCCGCCGAGCGCGTGGTGGGCACGATGCCGGTCGAGGGCAACACCCAGCCGTACGGGCTGCTGCACGGCGGCGCGTCGGCGGTGCTGGCCGAAACCCTCGGCTCGGTCGGCTCGATGCTCCACGGCGGCAGCTCCAGGATCGCCGTCGGCGTGGACCTCAACTGCACCCACCACCGCGGGGTCCGCTCCGGCCTGGTGACCGGTGTCGCCACGCCCGTCCACCGGGGCCGTTCCACCGCCACGTACGAGATCGTCATCACCGACGAACAGGACCGGCGCGTCTGCACGGCCCGGCTGACCTGCCTGCTGCGCGAGGTCGACGTGAACCAGGCGCTGACCAACCTGCCCGCCGCCGGCGGGCCCGAGGGCGGCTCGGCGCGCTGACGGCCGCCGGGCGGGCCTGGCAGGGCGGCCCTGGCAGGGCGCCCCGCCGGGCCCGCCCGGCCCCGGCCCGGCCCCACAGCCCCTGTCCCGCGACCCGAACGGCCGCCGTGCGCACGGCCGTTGCCTGCCCGCCGGGGCGGCTCTACCGTTTCCCCATGGGGGCACCAACCCGCCGATCGACCCGCACGCGGACCCGTCCCGCCGCCGCCTGCGCCCTCGCGCTGGCGCTCGCCGCGGCCGCGAGCGCGTGCACCGACCACCGGTCCCGCCCCGCCCCCGCCCCGCACACCTCGGCCAAGGCCCCCACCGCCCAGGCGACTTCACCGGTCCAACTGTGTTTCGACCTCATCTCGTACTGGGCCGAGCAGGACCTGCTGGGCAGCAGATGGGCCGGGCTCGACTGGGAGCAGAAGGGGCTGTCCAACCAGCAGTACGAGATCTACGACGACATCGTGCGCGCCGCCCGCGCGGAGCGGAAGCGGCGCGGCACGGCGGCCGCCAGGGAGCTGATCGGACAGGAGACCCTGCGGCGCTGTACGGACGCGCGCGGAGCGACCCACAGCTCGGAGAACTGGCGCCCGCCGTCATGACCGTCGGGCGTAACACTCCGTAACATTCAGGCAATGCGAGACTACGTATTGACTTAGTCGGAGACCTGTAGTGTCGATCTTTTCGTGTACATGATCGCACGCCAGTCCGCACATCCCACGCCAGTCCCCCGCACTGCTTAGCGGAACTGCAGATTCTCAGCATCCGGACCTTATGGATTGCATTGACATGCCCCATTTGTCCCTTACGTTCCGCTACACGAACACGCCCTGATGACTTATGGCATAACAAGACAGTCACATCATTGCCTGCACCTCTGCCCCCCGCTGCGTGACGCGCTTAGAGTCACAGCCAGTCACCACGTCGTCGGGTGTTCACCCAACATCCGACGGCCGTTTCAGACCTCCGGCGAGGACCCGGCACCCAGAGGTAGGGGGCCGGCCAGGGAAAGGATTCCTCGTGCGACACCGTTCCTTGCTCATCATCACGACCGCGATCACCGCGGGCGCACTCACCCTCAGCGCCTGTGGGTCGCGCGACAAGAGCGACAGCAGCGACGGCGACAACAACAAGAAGACCACCGTCGTCATCGGTGTCGACGCCCCGCTGACCGGCTCCCTGTCCGCCCTCGGCCAGGGCATCAAGAACTCGGTCGACCTCGCCACCAAGGTGGCCAACAAGAACAACGAGGTGCCCGGCGTCACCTTCAAGATCAAAGAATTCGACGACCAGGCCGTGCCCTCGTCCGGAAAGACGAACGCCACCTCGATGGTCGACGACGACGAGATCCTGGGCATGGTCGGCCCGCTGAACTCCGGAGTCGCCCAGTCCATGCAGGGCGTGTTCGCCAAGGCCGACCTGGCCCAGGTCTCCCCCGCGAACACCAACCCGGCCCTCAGCCAGGGCGACGACTGGGCCTCCGGCAAGAAGGTCCGGCCGTTCAAGACCTACTTCCGCACCGCGACCACCGACGTCATCCAGGGCCGCTTCGCCGCGCAGTACTACTACAACGACGCCAAGAAGCGGAAGGTCTTCGTCGTCGACGACAAGCAGACCTACGGCGCCGGCCTCGCCAAGATCTTCGCCCAGGAGTTCAAGCGGCTCGGCGGCAAGGTCGTCGGCACCGACCACCTGACCGTCAAGGAGACCGACTTCTCCGGCGTCGCCGCCAAGGTCAAGTCCTCCGGCGCCGACTCCGTCTACTTCGGCGGCCAGTACCCCGAGGGCGGCCTCCTCTCCGACCAGGTCAAGCAGGCCGGGGCCAACGTCCCGATCATGGGCGGCGACGGCATCTACGACCCCGCCTTCATCAAGGCCTCGGGCACCAGCAACGACGGCGACTACGCCACCTCCGTCGGCTACCCCGTCGAGAAGCTGCCCTCCGCCAAGGCCTTCGTCAAGGACTACGCGGCCCAGGGCTACAAGGACCCCTACGCGGCCTACGGCGGCTACTCCTACGACGCCGGCTGGGCGATCATCCAGGCCGTCAAGGCCGTGGTGAACGACAACGACGGCAAGCTGCCCGACGACGCCCGCGCCAAGATCACCGAAGCCCTGAACAAGGTCTCCTTCGACGGTGTGACCGGCAAGGTCTCCTTCGACCAGTACGGCGACACCACCAACAAGCAGCTCACGGTCTACAAGGTCGTCAAGGGCGCCTGGACGGACGCGACGAGCCGAACCTTCAAGGACTGACCTCTCGGACTGACCCGCAAGCACCAACCCCCCAGCCGCGCGGAGGCGCAACAGCGCCCCCGCGCGGTGTCATATCCGACACGCTCATCGGAGGCCCTGCGGTGCACGAACTGCCGCAAACGCTGGTCAACGGCCTGACCCTTGGCGCCCTCTACGGCTTGATCGCCATCGGGTACACCATGGTCTACGGCATCGTCCAGCTCATCAACTTCGCCCATGGCGAGATCTTCATGATCGGTGGCTTCGGAGCCCTCACCATCTACATCTGGCTCCCCAGCGGCACCGCGCTCTCCCTGGCCCTGCCCCTCATGCTCATCGGCGGAGTCGTCGCCTCGGTGGCCATCGCCACCGCCGCCGAGCGCTTCGCATACCGGCCACTGCGCGGCGGGCCCAGGCTCGCCCCCCTGATCACCGCCATCGGCCTGTCCATCGCACTGCAGCAGGCCGTCTGGGCCTTCTATCCGGACGCCAAGAAGCCGCGCAGCTTCCCGCAGTTCGAGGGCAAGTCCCTGGAGATCTTCAGCAATCTGCACATCCAGCGCGGCGATGTCTTCCTCCTCATAGCCGCCCCGGTGTGCATGCTGGCCCTGGGCCTGTTCGTCTCCAAGAGCCGCGCCGGACGTGCCATGCAGGCCACCGCGCAGGACCCCGACACCGCCAAGCTGATGGGCATCAACACCGACCGCATCATCGTGATGGCCTTCGCCATCGGCGGTGCGTTCGCCGCCGTCGCCGCGCTGGCCCACGGGCTGAAGTACGGCCAGATCAACTTCGAGATGGGCTTCATCGCCGGCCTCAAGGCCTTCACCGCCGCCGTCCTCGGCGGCATCGGCAACATCTACGGCGCCATGCTCGGCGGAGTCGTGCTCGGTATCGCCGAGGCACTGGCCATCAAGTACATCCAGGACATCCCCGGCATGGAACAGCTCGGCGGCGGCGCCTGGAAGGACGTCTGGGCCTTCACCTTGCTCATCGTCGTTCTGCTGGTCAGGCCACAGGGCCTGCTCGGCGAACGCGTGGCGGACCGGGCGTGAGGAGGGACCACACATGAGCACCGACACCAGCAAGACCACGGGTGAGAACACCCCGACCGCCCAAACCGGGTCCCGCGCCACCATGCTGCGCGCGATCACCGCCGTCGGCGGCCTCGCCACCTTCGTCTCCACCTTCCTCGCCTGGACCTGGACCGACGAGTTCCCCGGCGACCTCACCTTCAACGGCTACCCCGGCGGCCTGCAGATCCTCACCCTCGTGCTGGGCCTGCTCACCACCGTCTTCGCGCTCGCCTCCATGGACCTGCGCGGGCTGCGCTGGCTCACCCCCGCCGGCTCCACCCAGGCCCTGCGGCTCATGGCCCTCGGCGCCTTCGCCACCACCTGGTTCACCGTCATCGCCATCGCCGTCGACCTCGGCGGCCTGGCCAACTGGGAACCCGGCGCCTGGGTCGCCGCCATCGGCAGCGCCATCCCCCTCGCGTCCCTCCTGATCCCGAACGACACCCGGCCGCTCAAGCGCCCGGCGGAGCTGCCCTCCTGGGCCGAGATCCTGATCATCGCCGCCGTCTTCGCGATCGGGCTCTACGTCGTCAACTACGGCATCCAGACCGACCCCGACCACCCCGAGCCGTTCCTCGGCTATCTGATCGCCGTGGGATTCGCCGCCGCCGCCCTCTTCAAGGCCGGGATCGTCGCCCGCATGGGCGCGCTCACCGGGAAGTACCGTTCCGTCACCCTCCTCGCGGCCCTGGTGACCGCGGTGGCCTTCCCGTTCACCCAGGACAAGGCCAGCTACACCGAGCTCGGCGTCAACATCCTCATCTTCGCGACCGTCGCCCTCGGCCTGAACATCGTGGTCGGCCTGGCCGGCCTCCTCGACCTCGGCTATGTCGCCTTCCTCGGCGTCGGCGCGTACACCGCGGCCCTGGTCTCCGGAGCCACCTCCTCCACGATCGACGTCCACTTCCCCTTCTGGGCCGCCGTCATCGCGGGCGCCGTCGTCTCCCTGATCTTCGGCGTCGTGATCGGCGCGCCCACTCTGCGGCTGCGCGGCGACTACCTCGCCATCGTGACCCTCGGGTTCGGAGAGATCTTCCGCATCGCCATGATGAACCTCGACGGCGACTCCGGCCCCTCCGTCACCAACGGCCCCAACGGCATCCCCAACATCCCGCCGCTGGAGATCTTCGGCTTCAACTTCGACGAAGACCACACCGTCCTCGGCCGCACGCTCGACTCCAACGCCAACTATTTCCTGCTGATGCTGCTGGTGACGGTCGTCGTCGTGCTCGTCTTCAGCCGCGCCGGCAACTCCCGCATCGGCCGCGCCTGGGTCGCCATCCGCGAGGACGAGACCGCCGCCACCGCCATGGGCATCAACGGCTTCCGCGTCAAGCTCATCGCCTTCGCCCTCGGCGCCACCCTCGCCGGTGTGGCCGGCACCGTCTGGGCGCACGTCCAGACCACCGTGGTGCCCGAGCAGTACGTCTTCGCCGGGCCCGTGCCCCCCAACTCCACCTTCCTGCTCGCCGCGGTCATCCTCGGCGGCATGGGCACGATCGGCGGGCCTCTCCTCGGCGCCACGCTCCTGTTCCTGATCCCCAAGAAGCTGGAATTCCTCCAGGACTACCAGCTCCTCGCCTTCGGCATCGCGCTCATCCTCCTGATGCGCTTCCGCCCCGAAGGGATCATCCCCAACCGGCGTCAGCAGCTCGAATACCACGAGACAGGCCAGCTCGACGTCCCCGACCAGCCCCAGCTCTCCGGCAACGCCGTCGGCGTCACCAAGGCGGAGGCGTGACAGACATGACGACCACCACCTCTCCCGTGCTCAGCGCCAGCGGCGTGACCATGCGCTTCGGCGGACTGACCGCCGTACGCTCCGTCGACCTCACCGTCAACTCCGGTGAGATCGTCGGCCTCATCGGCCCCAACGGCGCCGGCAAGACCACCTTCTTCAACTGCCTGACCGGGCTGTACGTCCCCACCGAGGGCAGCGTCACCTACAAGGGCGGCGTCCTGCCGCCCAAGCCCCACCTGGTCACCCAGGCCGGCGTCGCCCGCACCTTCCAGAACATCCGGCTCTTCGCCAACATGACCGTCCTGGAGAACGTGCTCGTCGGCCGCCACACCCGCACCAAGGAAGGCCTGTGGTCGGCCCTTCTGCGCGGCCCCGGCTTCAAACGCGCCGAAGCCGCCTCCAAGGAACGCGCCATGGAGCTGCTGGAGTTCACCGGCCTCGCCGACAAGGCCGACCACCTCTCCCGCAACCTCCCCTACGGCGAACAGCGCAAGCTGGAGATCGCCCGGGCGCTCGCCAGCGACCCCGGTCTGCTCCTCCTCGACGAGCCCACCGCCGGCATGAACCCGCAGGAGACCCGGGCCACCGAGGAACTGGTCTTCGCCATCCGGGACCAGGGCACCGCCGTCCTCGTCATCGAGCACGACATGCGCTTCATCTTCAACCTCTGCGACCGGGTCGCCGTGCTCGTCCAGGGCCAGAAGCTCATCGAGGGCACCCCCGACGTCGTCCAGAGCGACGAGCGCGTCATCGCCGCCTACATCGGCACCCCCTTCGAGGGCGACCCGGGCGCGGAGGAGGCCGCCGAGATCGAGGCAGCCGAGGCGCAGCAGGACACCGGGCCGGACGGGACCCCGAAGAGCACCACAGCACGTACGGAGGACGGACAGTGACCGCACTGCTCGAGGTCGAGGACCTGCGCGTCGCCTACGGCAAGATCGAGGCCGTCAAGGGCATCTCGTTCACCGTCGAGGCCGGCCAGGTCGTCACCCTCATCGGCACCAACGGAGCGGGCAAGACCACCACCCTGCGCACCCTGTCGGGCCTCCTCCAACCGCTCGGCGGCTCCATCCGCTTCGAGGGCAAGCCGCTGACCGGGATCCCCGCCCACAAGATCGTCGCCCTGGGCCTGGCCCACTCCCCCGAGGGCCGGCACATCTTCCCGCGGCTGACCATCGCCGAGAACCTCCAACTCGGCGCGTTCCTGCGCAAGGACGCCGACGGCATCGCCGCCGACGTACAGAAGGCGTACGACCTCTTCCCCATCCTCGGCGAGCGCCGCTCCCAGGCCGCGGGCACCCTGTCCGGCGGCGAGCAGCAGATGCTCGCCATGGGCCGCGCCCTGATGTCCCGCCCCAAGCTGCTCATGCTCGACGAGCCCTCCATGGGCCTCTCCCCGATCATGATGCAGAAGATCATGCAGACGATCGCCGAACTGAAGGCCCAGGGCACCACGATCCTGCTCGTCGAGCAGAACGCCCAGGCCGCCCTGTCGCTCGCCGACCACGGCCATGTGATGGAGATCGGCAAGATCGTGCTGTCGGGGACGGGCTCGGAGCTGCTGCACGACGAGTCGGTGCGAAAGGCCTACCTGGGCGAGGACTGACGCGCCCCCGACGCATCGAGGGCCTGTCCGTACCCTGGCGGTACGGACAGGCCCTCGTCCGTTCGGGGTTCAAGCGTCTGTTGCTCAGGCCACGCCGACCACGCGGTACAGCGCGTAGAGAATCGCCGGCAGCACCCCGACGAACACCCCGAGGGCGCTGATCACCCCGGGCAACCGCTGCGCCGACCGCAGCACCCTGGCCACATAGCCGACCAGTACGAAGAAGGCCAGGATCACCACGACCCCGGCCAGCAACCACACAAGAGAATCCGGATACACCGCAGCACACGCTCCTTCGACTCTGCCTAGTCCAGCTCCCGGCACACGGACGGCAAAGGACTCCACGCAGGCCCTTGGTAGGAGAGCCAGGAGTCCCCGCGACACGCGGCGAGTTGGACATGACGGTAGCCGAAGTGGGCTCGGTTAGGCCAGAGTTACCCGTAGTTACGCAGAAGCACGGCAAGGCAGGGCGCCCCGGGCTACCACCCCCGGAGGCCCTGCCTGAGCGCACGCTGGACTAGGCATGTCGCAAGCGCACTGCTCAATCAGAGTGCCCGCCTCCTATAGACGATTGATGAACGTCCAGATGAGGCAATGTCCTCCGCCCTTTCCCCTCCCCGCTCTGTTTCCGCTCTGCTTCTCCTCTGCAGCCACTTAACGTCCACTAAGCGTACTGCTAGGCTGGCTTTCATCGATCGCCAATCACACGCCAACTCACAGCGCCGGCACTCACGGGAGGGGTGAGGGCGATATCCCTCCGATTCGACCTCCTGGGGCCCGTCCGGGCCGCCCACGACGGTAAGGACATCACCCTCGGCCCCCCGCAGCGGCGGGCAGTGCTCGCCATCCTGCTGCTCTCACCGGGACAGGCCGTCACCATCGCCACGCTGCGTGAGCGCATCTGGGCGGGTCCGCCTCCCGTCTCGGCCACCCAGGCGGTCCACGTCCACATCCACCATCTGCGGCAACTGCTGCGGCAGTTCACCGACGGGACAGCCGACGGCCCCCGTCTGGTCACCCACCCCGGACACGCCCCCGACCAGGTGAGCTACGTCCTGCACACCGCCCCGGACACCGTGGACGTACCCGTCTTCCACCGCCTCCTGGAGGACGGCGAGGCAGCCCAGCGCGACGGCGACACCAGCACCGCGCTCACCCGCTACGACACCGCGCTGAACCTGTGGCGCGGCGAGCCCGTCGCCGACCTCCAGCCCTCCGCCTACATCCGCAGCGTCCGCCTCAGCCTCGCCGAAATCCGCCTCGACCTCGGCAAACGCCACGCCACCGCGCTGCTCGCTCTAGGCGCCGCCGCCCGCGCCACGGCCGAACTGCAGGACCTCCACACCCGCCACCCCGGCGACGAGAGCATCGTCGTCCTGCTCGCCCGCGCCCTGCACGCCACCGGAGCCCACACCCGCGCCCTGCGGCTGGTGACGGATGAACTGGAGCGCTGGGAGCGCGAATACGGCCTGCGCGCCCCCGCGCTCCTCGAACAGCGCGACAGCCTCGTCCACGGCCCAGGCCATGGCCATGGCGGAGCCGCACCATGAGAACTGAAGCGCGGCTCCTGGGCCCCGTCGAACTGCTCGTGAACGACACCGACGTCACCCCCACCTCGGCACGCGCCCGCACCTTCCTCGCCTCCCTCCTGCTCCGCAGCGGACGCCCCGTACCCATGGAAACGCTCAGCGAAGAGCTGTGGGGCGACTCCCCGCCGGCCACCGCCCGAGCCCAAGTGCACACCTACGTCAGCCAGTTGCGCCGCCGCATCGCCCAGGCAGGCGGGCCCGACGCGGGAGGGCGCCTGCTGGCCACCCACCCCATCGGCTACACCCTCCTGGTCGACCCCCAGCACGTGGACCTGCCCCGGTTCACCGCGCTGCTCGACGACGCCAGAACCCAGCTGAGCGAGGCCCGTTACGAACGCGCCCACGACCTGCTCACCACCGCGCTGAAGATGTGGCGCGGCCCCGCCCTCGCCGGCGTCACCGCGGGCCCCCGCCTCGCCGCACACGCACGGCGGCTGGAAGCCGAGCGCCTGGATGCGCTGTCCCTGCGCATCGAGGCCAACCTACGGCTCGGCCGACCCGGCCGGGTCATCCCCGAACTGCGCGCACTCACCGACGAACACCCCCACCACGAGCCGTTCCGCACCCAACTGGCCCAGGCCCTCCACGAGGCGAGCCGTACGACAGAGGCGCTGGACGTCCTGCGCGCCCTGGCCCCCACCCCCAAGGACCAGCCCACGCCTACGCCCGAGCCCCCCACCCCGGCATCGGCTCCCCCAGCCCCCCAGCCGCCCGCCCCCCGACCACCCGCAATCGTGCTCCACGGACCGGGCCATCCCGAACAGCTACGCTTCTCCGTGCTCGGCCCGGTCCGGGTCTGGCATGACGAGGTGCCGCTCAACACCGGCTCCCCGCAACAGCGGGCACTGCTCGCCGCGCTGCTGCTGCGCGGCGGCCGGACAGCGACCGCCTCCGAGCTGATCGACGCGCTCTGGGGCGATGAACCTCCCCACGCGGCCATCGCCGCGCTGCGAACCTACGCCTCACGGCTACGGAAGGCCTTCGGACCGGACGTATTGGTCAGCGAATCGGGCGGATACGCGATCCACGTCAAGGGAGGGGCGCTGGATCTCGAGGTGGCCGAGGAACTGGCCACCAAGGCGGAGCAGGCACGGCACACCGGGGACGCCGCGCGCGCCCGCGAGCTGCTCAACCAGGCACTGGCGCTGTGGGACGGCGAACCGCTGGCCGACCTGCCCGGCCCATACGCGGAGACACAACGCGCCCGCCTCGTGGAATGGCAACTGTCGCTGCTGGAGACGCGGCTCGACCTCGACCTGGAGCTGGGCCTCCACGCAGAGGCCGTCTCCGAACTGACCGCGCTGACCGCCACGCACCCGCTGCGCGAGCGGCTGCGCGAGCTGCTGATGCTGGCGCTCTACCGCAGCGGACGGCAGGCAGAGGCCCTGGCCGTCTACGCGGACACCCGGCGGCTGCTGGCCGAAGAACTGGGCGTGGACCCGTCAGCGGACCTCAGCGATCTGCAACAGCGCATCCTCCAAGCCGATACGGCCCTCGCGGCCCCCGCGGAACACACCCCGGCTCCCCGGCCGCCGAGGCCCGCGCAACTCCCCGCCACCGTCCCGGACTTCACCGGGCGCGCCGCCTTCGTCCACGAGCTGGCCGAACAGCTCGCCACAGCCGGAGGCGGGATCACGGCCATCTCGGCCCTCGCCGGAATCGGCGGCGTCGGCAAGACCACCCTCGCCGTCCACCTGGCGCACACCGTGCGCCATCAGTTCCCCGACGGACAGCTGTACGCCGACCTCCAGGGCGGCAGCCCCACCCCCGCCGCCCCCGAAACGGTGCTGGGCTCCTTCCTGCGCGCCCTGGGCACCCCCGACTCCGACATCCCCGACAGCCTCGAGGACCGCGCCGCCCTCTACCGCTCCCTCCTCGGCGACCGCCGCGTCCTGGTCCTCCTCGACAACGCCCGCGACGCCGCCCAGGTACGACCGCTGCTGCCCGGGACCGAAGGCTGCGCCACCATCATCACCAGCCGCATCCGCATGGTCGACCTGGCGTCCGCCCACCTGGTCGACCTGGACGTCATGAGCCCCGACGAAGCACTCGCCCTCTTCACCCGCATCGTCGGCGAGGAGCGGGTCCACACGGAGCGCGAAGCCGCCCTGGACGTGGTCGCCGCCTGCGGCTTTCTGCCCCTGGCCATCCGTATCGCCGCCTCCCGGCTCGCCGCGCGCCGCACCTGGACCGTGTCCGTCCTGGCCGCCAAGCTCGCCGACGGACGGCGGCGGCTCGACGAGCTGCGGGCGGGCGACCTGGCGGTCACGGCCACCTTCCAGCTGGGCTACGGGCAGCTGCAGCCGTACCAGGCCCGCGCGTTCCGGCTGCTCGGGCTCGCAGACGGTCCGGACATCTCCCTCGAGGCGGCGGCAGCCCTGCTCGGCATGGATGTGTACAGCACCGAGGATGCGCTGGAGTCCCTTGTCGACACCTCGCTGCTGGACTCCGCCGCCCCCGGCCGCTACCGCTACCAGCACCTCGTACGCCTCTTCGCACGGGCCTGCGCCGAGCGCGACGAGCAGCCACCGGAGGACCGGGACGCGGCCCTCTCCCGCCTCCTCGACTTCTACCTCGCAACCGCCGCCCGGGCCTACGCCCAAGAGCGGCCCGGCGACCGCCTCGTCAACCACCTGACGCCCACCGACCACACCGGCCTCGACTTCCCGAACCGGACCGCCGCACTCGACTGGCTCTACCGCGAAGCCGACTGCCTGCTCGCCTGCGTCGCCCAGACCGCGTCCGCCCCCGCCTCCGACACGGCGCTGCGCCGCGCGGCCGACCTGCTCCTGACCGCCTTTGACCTCGCCGAGTCCGGAGCCCACATCCGCCAGTACGAAGCCGTGGCCGACACCCTCAGCACGGCCGCCGAGGCCGCCGGAGACAGCCGGGCCGAGGGCCGCGCCCGCACCGCCCTGTCCCGGGCGCTCAGCCTGCGCGGCGAGTACGAGCAGGCGGACGAACAAGCCGGGCTCGCCTTGGACGCGCAGTCGCGGGCCCAGGACATCGGCATCGGCGGCCATGTGCTGAGCCAGCGCGGCGCCACCGCGCTCACCCTGGGGTGGGCCGAGGAGGCAGAGCGCCACCTGCGCGGGGCGATCCACGCCTTCCGCGCCATCCACGACCAAGCAGGCGAAGCGGGCGCACTGTGCTCACTGTCGCGGGTCCACCTCGCGCTGGGCCGCACAGCCGATGCCGTCCAGTTGGCCCGGCAGGGAGTCACCCTGTACGAGAGCCTGGGCCTCACCCTGCGCCTCGCCAACGGAAAGTACGCACTCGGGGTCGCACTGGCCCAGGCCGGAGAGGGACAGAAAGCGGTCGAACAGCTCCTGGTCGCGCTCGAGATCTTCACCGCGAGCCGACACCGCCTGTGGGAGGGGCTGACCCATCAGCGGCTGGCGGAGGCCCGGTTGGCCATGCACCATCCGGCCGAGGCCGCCGCGCACGCAGAGCAGGCTCTCGCCCTGGGCGTCATCGGCGGCGAATGGCGGCGCGCCACCGTCCTGACCGTCCTCGGCAAGGCTCTGACCGACCTCGGCCACGCCGACCGGGCCCAGGCGTGCTGGCGCGAGGCGCTCGCCATCCATGAGCGGCTGGGAACGGCGGAGGCCGAGGACGTACGGGCGCTCCTCGGCGAGCTCGCCCCTGCCTCCGCTACTGCTGCTGCTTCTTCTCCGCCGCGTCCTCGATGACCGCCTCGGCCACCTGCTGCATGGACAGCCGGCGGTCCATCGAGGTCTTCTGGATCCAGCGGAACGCGGCGGGCTCGGTCAGCCCGTACTGCGTCTGCAGAATGCTCTTCGCGCGGTCGACCAGCTTGCGGGTCTCCAGGCGCTGGGCGAGGTCGGCGACCTCCTTCTCCAGCGTCTTCAGCTCCGTGAACCGCGAAACCGCCATCTCGATGGCCGGGACCACATCGCTCTTGCTGAACGGCTTCACGAGATAGGCCATCGCCCCCGCGTCCCGGGCCCGCTCGACCAGCTCGCGCTGCGAGAACGCGGTGAGCATGAGGACCGGGGCGATACGGTCGGCGGCGATCCGCTCGGCGGCGGAGATCCCGTCGAGGACCGGCATTTTCACATCGAGAATCACCAGGTCGGGACGGTGCTCCTGAGCGAGCGCGACGGCCGTCTCGCCATCGCCCGCCTCGCCCACGACGGAGTACCCCTCCTCCTCGAGCATCTCCTTGAGGTCGAGGCGGATGAGGGCCTCGTCCTCGGCGATGACCACGCGGGTGGTGTGCGGGGGGACGTGCGACTGCGCGTCGGGGGCGTCAGTGGTGCTCACGTGGCTCCTCGTTCATGGCAGGTGCTGCCTCTTGAGCCTACCTGCGAGACGAGATCGTCTCCCACACGGTAAGCTGTCGGCGCTGCACCGGCCGGGTTGGTGGAATGGTATACACGGAGGTCTCAAACACCTCTGCCCGAGAGGGCTTGCGGGTTCGAATCCCGCACCCGGTACTCGCGATCCGCAAGCGGATTTTCCCCTTCGCATGAACGCCCTGGAAACGGCCGTCCCTTCGCCGTTGACTGTGCGACGCTCAGTACATGACTCAGTACGCTCCGTCGGCCCGCCATGAGGCCGTCGCACTGATGCGGCAAGGGGTCCCCAATCGCGAGGTGGCCGAGCGCCTCGGGGTGCCGCGCGGGACTGTCGGCTGGTGGCGGCACGAAGACCGGAAGCTGCAGGGCGAGATCTTCGAGCGGCCCACCGACTGTCCCCAGTGCACGGGCCGCGCATTCGACCACCAGGCCTACTCCTATCTGCTCGGCCTCTACCTCGGCGACGGCCATATCGTCTCCAAGCCCAAGCAACACCATCTGTCGATCTACTGCGCCGACGCATGGCCCGGCTTGATCGAGGGCGCCGAAGAGGCGATGCGGAAAGTGATGCCCGCGCCCAGCGTCCGCCCCCGGCAGAAGAAGGGCTGCACCGAGGTGAAGTCCTACACCAGGCACTGGACCTGCATGTTCCCGCAACACGGACCGGGCAAGAAACACGAGCGGACCATCACCCTCGAAGCCTGGCAGCAGCAGATAGCCGACGAGTTCCCCTGGGACTTCATACGCGGGCTCTTCCACTCCGACGGCTGCCGCATCATCAACTGGACCACGCGGATGGTCGCGGGGAAACAGAAGCGCTACGAGTATCCCCGGTATTTCTTCGCCAACAAGTCCGACGACATCCGCAAGCTGTGCTCCGACACCCTGACGAAGGTGGGCGTCGAATGGTCCACCCTGGCCCGAGGGAGCGACCCCTTCAACATCTCCGTCGCCAAGCGCGCCTCCGTCGCCCTCATGGACACCCACATCGGGCCGAAGTACTGAGCCGCACACAGCACACCCCGCACTCCGGCCCGGATCACCCCCTACCGCGAGTCCGCCTCGCCAATCCGATGCACGCGGACCAGGTTCGTCGAGCCGGAGACGCCGGGCGGGGAGCCGGCGGTGATGATGACGAGGTCGCCCTTCTGGCAGCGGCCGATCCGCAGAAGCTCCTCGTCGACCTGGGCGACCATCTCGTCCGTGGAGTCGACCATGGGGCCGAGGAAGGTCTCCACGCCCCAGGTGAGGTTCAGCTGGGAGCGGGTCGCGGGTTCGGGGGTGAAGGCGAGGAGGGGGATGGGTGAGCGGTAGCGGGAGAGGCGGCGGACGGTGTCGCCGCTCTGGGTGAAGGCGACCAGGAACTTCGCGCCGAGGAAGTCACCCATCTCGGCTGCCGCGCGGGCGACCGCGCCACCTTGGGTGCGGGGCTTGTTGCGCTCGGTGAGCGGGGGGAGGCCCTTGGCGAGGATGTCCTCTTCGGCCGCGGCGACGATGCGGCCCATGGTCTTGACCGTCTCGATGGGGTACTTGCCGACGCTGGTCTCGCCGGAGAGCATCACCGCGTCCGTGCCGTCGATGACCGCGTTGGCGACGTCCGAGGCCTCGGCGCGGGTCGGGCGGGAGTTCTCGATCATGGAGTCGAGCATCTGAGTCGCGACGATGACCGGCTTCGCGTTCCGCTTGGCGAGTTTGATCGCGCGCTTCTGGACGATCGGCACCTGCTCCAGCGGCATCTCCACGCCCAGGTCGCCGCGCGCGACCATGATGCCGTCGAAGGCGTCGACGATCCCTTCGAGGTTCTCGACCGCCTGGGGCTTCTCGACCTTGGCGATGACCGGGAGCCGGATGCCCTCTTCCTTCATGACCCGGTGGACATCGATGACGTCGTTGCCGTTGCGGACGAAGGACAGGGCGATGACGTCGGCGCCGGTGCGCAGCGCCCAGCGGAGGTCTTCGACGTCCTTGTCGGAGAGGGCGGGGACGGAGACGGCGACGCCGGGGAGGTTGAGGCCCTTGTGGTCGGAGACCATGCCGCCTTCGATGACGATGGTGTGCACGCGGGGGCCTTCGACGTCCACAACTTCAAGGGTGACCCGGCCGTCGTCGACGAGGATGCGCTCGCCCCGGCTGACGTCGGTGGCCAGGCCCTTGTAGGTGGTGCCGCAGCGCAGGCGGTCGCCCTCGATCGGTTCGACGGTGATGGTGAACTCATCGCCGCGTTCAAGGAGTACGGGGCCTTCGCGGAAGCGGCCGAGACGGATCTTCGGACCTTGAAGGTCGGCGAGGATGCCGACGCTGCGACCGGTTTCGAGCGAGGCCTTTCGGACTCGCCGGTAACGCTCCTCGTGCTCGGCGTACGTGCCGTGGCTGAGGTTGAAGCGGGCCACGTCCATTCCGGCTTCGACGAGTGCCTTGATCTGCTCGTACGAGTCGGTTGCGGGTCCCAAAGTACAGACGATTTTTGCTCGGCGCATGCGGCGAGCCTATGACTTACCCGCGGGTAAAGAACCGGGAACCAGCCACTCCCCCATGGCCTTTAGGTGGCCGGCCGTCGACAACTAATGAAACGTGCGCGGGCGTGCTCTGATGAGCGGTTTATGTGACCCGCGCACGTCCGTGCGCGGGTCGCTCAAAGCTGCGGGGGCGACATCGTAAAACGGGCGTTGACCTGTGCGTATACGGTCTGGCGCTGGGGTTCGAGGTCCAGGGCGGGGGCGGCCTGGGGCGCGCCGCCGTAGCCGGCGGAGCGCGGGGCCGCCCCGTAGGCGACCGGGTAGGGCTGGTCGGCGCCCTCCGCGTCGAGGTCGGCCAGCTCGACGAGGGCGGTGAGCCGGGCGTCCAGCGCGCCCGCGTATTCACGGGCGCGCTGGACCGCCTCCCGTACGGCCTGGCGGCGCGCTTCGGCGTGGGCGGGCGAGTCGGGGCGCAGGCCCCATGTGGGGCCGTGGACCTGGGTGAGTTCGAGGTCGGCGAGGCGGGTGGTGAGCTCGCCTAGGGCGGTGAAGTCGGCGACGGTGGCGGAGAGGTGGACGCGGCCGTGGTAGGCGTGTATGCGCTCGTGGCGGCCCTTGGCGGTGAGCTGCGGGGTGATGGCGAAGGAGCCGGTCTCCAGCTTCTCGACCGCCTGGCCGTAGGACTTCACGAGGTCGAGGACCTGGGCGTTGCGGCGGGTGAGGTCTTCGAGGGCGGTGCGGCGGTCGCTGCCGCGCGCGCTGACGGTGATGCCGAGACGGGCGATCTCGGGGTCGACTTCGAGGCGGGCCTCGCCGCGGACCGCGACGCGCGGGGTTTCGGGGGTGCCGTAGGGCACGGCGGTCGTGGGCTGCGGGGAGGCGTGGTCCATGGGGTGGCTCCTTGCGCGCGGGTTGGAGGTTCTCGGGGTGGGTGGTTGTGCCGAGGGTTCTTGTGCCGAGGATGGTCGTTCGGGGCGGCGTTCTTGCGGTGGCGTTCTCGCGGTGGTGGCCGATCGTAGGCGTCTGTGAGCCGGTCGCCGACGTCTCGCGTCAGGCGGGTGTCTGGACCCGGCCCTGGGCGGGGCGGGTCCGGTGCAGCGACAGGGCGATGTCCACGAGCGGGACCCGGGGCAGCTCGGCGACCCGGTCGAGTTCGACCCAGGCCGCCTGGTCGGTGGAGCCGTTGGTCTCGTGGCGCAGCTGCCCGCCGACGACATGCGCGGTGTAGACGACGCGGAGGCCGTGGAAGTCGGCGTCGCGGCCCCGGCGGCGGGCGTAGCGGTGGTGGACGGAGTCGATGCCGAGGAGGTCGTCTATCTCGACGGTGTAGCCGGTCTCCTCCTCGACCTCGCGGATGGCGGCGTCGTACGGGTCCTCGCCGTGCCGGATGCCGCCGCCGGGCATCGTCCACTGTTTGCTGTCGGGCCCCACCCATCGGGCGAGGAGGATTCTGCCGTCCTGGATGCAGACGGCGTAGGCGGCGACTCGGAGTTGTCTGTTGGCCATCACCCAAGGATGGCCTGGGCGTCGGATGATCGAAAGCTGTCGCGCTGTTCGGGAAGGTGTCCGCCGGTGGTGCCGGGGTGGGTGGGCTGGAGGCCGAAGGTGGTGAAGGCGGTGCGGGGCGGGAGGGCGTAGACGGGCTCGGTGGTCAGCGAGTTGAGGATGACGGCGGAGCGCCAGGCGGCGAGGCCCAGGTCGGGGGCGCCCACGCCGTGGGCGTGGCGCTGGGCGTTCTGGACGTAGACGGGGCCCTTGACGAGGGGGTCGAGGACGATGCGGTGGTGTTCGTCGATGCGGGGGCGCTCGCGGGAGTCGCGGCGGATGTAGGGGTCGAGGGCGGCGATGATGGTGTCGATGCGCCGTTCGCGGTAGCCGGTGGCGAGGACGACGGCTTCGGTGGTGTGGCGGCTGCGGGTGCCCTGCTGGACGTGTTCGAGGTGGAGTTCGAGGCGGGCGGCGGCGGTGCGGCCGGCGGTGCGGACGGTGACGCCGGGGGTGAGCACGGCGTCGGGCCAGCCGCCGTGCCGGGTGCGGCGGTAGAGCTCGTCGTGGATCTCGGCCATGGTGTCGTGGGCGATGCCCTTGTAGAGCTGCCATTGGCGGGGCAGCAGTTGGTCGCGTACGCATTCGGGCAGGGCGTGGAAGTAGCGGGCGTAGTCGGGGGTGAAGTGTTCGAGGCCGAGCTTGCTGTACTCCATGGGGGCGAAGGCGGGGGTGCGGGTGAGCCAGTGAAGGCCTTCGGCGCCCGGGGGCCGGTTGCGGAGCAGGTCGAGGAAGACCTCGGCGCCGGACTGGCCGGAGCCGACGACGGTGACATGGCCGGTGGTCAGCAGCTCTTCGCGGTGTTCGAGGTAGTCGGCGGAGTGGATGACGGGCACGCCGGGGGCGTCGACGAGGGGGCACAGGGGTGCGGGGACGTGGGGTTCGGTGCCGACGCCGAGCACCAGCGCGCGGGCGTAGCTGCGGCCCATGTGGCGGGCCTCGCCGGCGGCGTCGAGTTCGGTGAAGTCGAGTTCGAAGAGGAGGTGGTCGTGGTTCCAGCGGACGGCGTCGATCTGGTGGCCGAAGTGGAGGCCGGGGAGGTGGCGGCTGACCCAGCGGCAGTAGGCGTCGTATTCGGCGCGTTCGATGTGGAAGCGCTCGGCGATGTAGAAGGGGAAGAGCCGTTCGTGGGTCTTGAGGTAGTTCAGGAAGGACCAGGGGCTGGTCGGGTCGGCGAGGGTGACGAGGTCGGCGAGGAACGGGACCTGGATCGTGGCGCCGTCGACGAGGAGGCCGGGGTGCCAGTGGAAGGCGGGGCGCATGTCGTAGAAGGCGGTGCGCAGGCAGGGGATGCCGTGGGCGAGGGCGGCCAGGGAGAGGTTGAACGGTCCGATGCCGACACCGGCGAGGTCCAGGGGCTGTTCGGGTCCGGCGGCGGGGGTGGGGGGTTGGGCGGTGCTCATGGGGTGCTGCCTTCCACGAGTTCGACCAGCGCCCGCAGGTCGCTGGGCTGGGTGTGCGGGTTGAGGACGGTGGCCTTGAGCCAGAGCCCTTCGCGGGTGGTGGCACGGCCGAGGACGGCCCGGCCCTCGCGCAGGAGGCGGCGTCGTACGGCTGCGACGGTGGCCGGGTCGGCTCCGGCGGGCCGGAAGAGGACGGTGCTGATGGCGGGGCGGGCGTAGAGGTCGAGGCCGGGGCGGGCGTCGATGAGGTCGGCGAGGTGCTGGGCGGCGGCGCAGGCTCGTTCGACGAGGTCGCCGAGGCCGCGGCGGCCGAGGGCGCGCAGGGTGACGGCGATTTTGAGGATGTCGGGGCGGCGGGTGGTGCGCAGGGAGCGGCCGAGGAGGTCGGGGAGGCCGCCGGCGGTGTCGTCGTCGGCGTTGAGGTAGTCGGCGCGGTGGGCGAGCGGGGCGAGGACGGCGCTGTCGGGGACGGCGAGGAGGCCGGCCGCGGCGGGCTGCCAGCCGAGTTTGTGCAGGTCGAGGGCGGTGGTCCGGGCCCGGTCGAGGCCGTCGAGCCGGGCTTTGAGGGTGTCGCTGAACAGGAGCGGCCCACCGTAGGCGGCGTCGATGTGAAGGGTGGCCGGGTGGTGGTCGCAGAGGTCGGCGATGTGCGGCAGGGGGTCGATGGCGCCGGTGTCGGTGGTGCCGGCGGTGGCGACGACGAGCACGGGGTGGGGTGGGCGCGGCAGTGCGGCGAGGGTGTCGTGGAGGCGGGCGGGGTCGAGGACGCCGGTGGGGGTGGGGATGGTGAGGGGCGCGGGGAGGCCGAGGAGCCAGGCGGCGCGGTGGACGCTGTGGTGGGCGTTGGCGCCGCAGACGATCCGGAGGGGGGCGGTGGCGCCCGCGGTGCGGGCTGCCTCGCGGGCGAGCAGCAGGGCGAGTTGGTTGGCCTCGGTGCCGCCGGTGGTGACGAGGGCGTCGGGGGCCGGGCGGTGGGGGTGGACGAGCCGGGCCAGGGCGCGGCAGGTGAGCGTTTCGAGTTCGCCGGCGGCGGGGGCCTGGTCCCAGGAGTCGAGGGAGGGGTTGAGGGCGCTGGCGGCGAGGTCGGCGGCGGCCGCGACGGCGAGGGGCGGGCAGTGCAGATGGGCGGTGCAGTGCGGCTCGGCGGGGTCGGCGGCGCCCGCGGCGAGGGCCCGGACGAGGGTGTGCAGGGCCTGGTGGGCGCCAGTGCCGACGGCGGGGAGGACGGGCTCGGCCGCGGCCCGTACGCGGCGGGCGACGGCCCGGGGGCCGCCGGGTGGGAGGGGGCCGCCGCGGTCGGCGGCGCCGGTGGCGAGGGCGTCGATGACGGTGTCGAGCATCGGGCGGAGCGCGCGCGGGCCTTCGATACCACCGGCCAGGAGGCGGGCGGTCGCGGAAGCGGGCACAGGCATGGGTGTGCCCCTCGTTTCGAGGTCGGGCAGGGAGAGCGGTCCTGGGCGATGGCTCAAAAGCAGCGCCGGGCCGCGCGGGGGCGGGTCTCACAGCCTCGGTGAGCGGACCGGGCGCGCGGGACGGGCGTAACCTCTGAACAGGCCCTAAAGTACTTCGCGCGCAAGCGGTTCGGCCTGTCGTCGCGACAGGTCCACTCGTACGTGGTAGTGGTGGCGCGTGAATTGATCGCGGCGGCGTGAAGCGCGGCGCCGGTTTCCGTAGGATGCCCGGCACAGGAACGTCGAGCGGGCCGGGGGGCGCCGTGGACAGGCAGCCGGACGACAGCGGCCTGGTCGAAGAGGTCATCGCCTCGATGATGGCCGCCTCGCGGCTGCTGGTGGCGATCTCCGCGCGGGCGCTCGCCTCGGTCGACGAGACGCTGACGGCGACGCAGCTGCGCGCCCTGGTGGTGCTGGACAGCTGTGGCCCCGCGAAGCTGGCGGCGCTGGCGTCCGGGCTCGGGGTCAACCCGTCCACCGCCATGCGGACGGTGGGCCGGCTGGAGTCGCTGGGCCTGGTGGACCGGCGGGCCAATCCGGACAGCCGCCGGGAGGTGGTGCTGCGGGTGACCGACCGGGGCGCGGAGGTGGTGGCGCGGGTGCTGGACTACCGGCGCGCCGAGATCTCCGTCCTGGTGGAGCGGCTGCCCGCCGAGGCGCGGGCCGGTCTTGCCCGTGGCCTGCGGGCGCTGAACGCGGTGGCGGAGGAGCCGGATCTGCGTGCGGCGGGCCCGTCCGGGGCGGGGCCGGCCCGGGTCAGCGAGGTGCTCGCCGCCGCTTCCGGGGAGGTGCGTCCGCGCCGTCAGGACCGGTGAGCGCCGGGTGGCGGTACGGCCGGGCGGGGGTGCGGGAGCGGTAGACCACGTACGGCCTGGCCAGGTAGCCGAGGGGGGCGGCGAAGGCGTGGACGAGCCGGCTGAAGGGCCACAGCGCGAACAGGGCCAGGCCCAGCAGGGCGTGCAGCCGGTAGACGAGGGGGGCGTGCGCCATGGCCGGGACGTCGGGGTCGAGGGTGAACAGGCTGCGGAACCAGACGGACACGCCCTGCCGGTAGTCGTAGGCGTCCGCGCTCGCGCCGGTGGCGGTGGCGGTGAGCCCGGCCAGCAGGACGGCGGCGAGCACCGGGTAGACGAGCCGGTCGCTCCGGCTGGTCGCCGCCCGTACGGCCGGTACCCGCAGCCGCCGGTAGAGCAGCAGCCCAAGGCCCGCGGCGGTGGCGAGGCCCGCGGTGCCGCCGACGAGCAGCGCGTTGGCGTGGTAGAACCCTTCGCTGACGCGCAGCCGCTCGGTCAGCGATTCGGGGACGATCAGGCCGACGACGTGGCCCGCGGCGACGAACAGCAGCCCGAAGTGGAAGAGCGGGCCGCCGATGCTCAGCAGGCGGTGTTCGTGCAGCTGGCTGGAGCGGGTGGTGAAGCCGAAGCGGTCGTAGTGGTAGCGCCAGGCGGCGCCGGCGGCGAAGAGGACGAGCACGAGGTAGGGCAGCACGCCCCACAGGGCGATGTTGAGGTGGTTCATCGGCCGGTTCCTCCCGGAAGGTGGCCGGCGCGCTGGGGGGCGGCGGCGAAGGGGGTAGTGGTCTGGGGTAGGGCCGGGTGGAAGAAGGAGGGGGTCCCTCCAGGCCCGCCAGGGCCTAGGGGGAGGGTCGAGGGGCAAGCATGGGCGTGCCCCGTGAGGAGAGCGCAGCGGCGCTGCGTGCGACGAGCGGGGTGCGGCCAGGCGCCGCCCATCGGCACGCGACGCCGCCCGGCCCTACCCCAGACCACTTAGCCCGACCGCTTCGGCGGGCGGTCCGCTGCGGGCGAGCGCCAGGGCTGTGGCGCGGTCGGCGGGCGAGGGGCCGGGCAGGGTGTCGCAGACGGCGCGCAGCACGTCGGCGTAGGGGCTGTCGTGGTCGGTCAGGGCCATTCTCAGCAGCTCGATCGCGGGGCGGTGTTCGCTCAGCAGCCGCGCCCCCGGGGCGGGGCAGCGGGCGGCGAACTCCAGGGCCAGGGGCAGGTGGTCGGGCAGTTCGTCCTCGGGGGGCTCCCAGCCGTGGGCGCGGTAGCGGGCCTTCCACTCGGCGAGCGAGCCGCCGCGGCGCCGGGTGTCGCCGTCGGTGTAGTAGGTGAGGTGCAGGGTGCGCCGCCGGCTGCGGTCGAAGGTGACGACGTAGCGGGCGGCCAGGTCGAGTACGGAGATGTCCTGTACGGCGGCGCAGAACCGCAGCAGTGGTGCGGTGCCGGGGCCGGTCAGTTCGCCGAGGGCGTCGCGTACCAGGGTCAGGCGCGCGGGCCAGTGCTGGTCGGGGTAGCCGAGGAGGAGGGCGGCGGCCTGGTGCACGGCGGGGGTGGCCGGGCCGGCCGGGTTCAGCGGACTCATGGGCGTCATCCCTGCTCTTCGGCGCGGCGCGGGAACAGTCCGCTGGGGCGTCCGCGGCCGTTCCAGTTGAGCAGGTTGAGCCGGCCGGCGAGCCCCGTTCCGGCTCCGGTGCCCGCTCCGGCTCCGGCGGGTGCGGGTACCGGCGGGGCGTGGAAGTCGTCGGCGCCGGGGAAGCCGTCGGGCATCATGCCGGGCAGCCCGTCGGCGTCGAGGCTGCAGGTGTCGGTGGGTCCGTCGCTGCCCGAGCCCGCGGCGTAGCCGGTGGGGATGACGTACCGCTCGTCGTACTTGGCCAGGGCGAGCAGCCGGTACATGGCCTCGATGGTCTCCTGGTCCATGCCGACCGCGCGGGCGATCGCGGGGTCCCGTTCCTCGCCGAGGTTGATGTGCCGCATGTGGCTGCGCATGGCGGCGAGCCGGCACAGGGCCGCCTCGACCGGTTCCGGGTCGCCGGCGGTGAACAGTTCGGCGAGGTAGGAGACGGGGATGCGCAGGGCGTCGATGGCGCCGAAGAGGTTGGCCGGCTCCTCACCGTCGTGGCCGGTGGCGGTGAGCGCGTCCACGACCGGGGAGAGCGGGGGGATGTACCAGACCATGGGCATGGTGCGGTATTCGGGGTGCAGCGGCAGCGCCACCTTGTACTTGTTGATCAGCGCGTGGACCGGGGAGCGCCGGGCGGCCTCGATCCAGTCGTGCGGGATGCCGGACTCCTCGGCGGCGCGGACCACGTCCGGGTCGTCGGGGTCGAGGAAGCAGCCGAGCTGGGCCTCGTAGAGGTCCTTCTCGTCGGGGACGGCGGCGGCCTCGCCGACCTTGTCGGGGTCGTAGAGCAGCACGCCGAGGTAGCGCAGCCGGCCCACGCAGGTCTCGGAGCACACGGTGGGCTCTCCGGCCTCGATCCGCGGGTAGCAGAAGGTGCACTTCTCGGCCTTGCCGCTGCGGTGGTTGAAGTAGACCTTCTTGTACGGGCAGCCGCTGACGCACATCCGCCAGCCGCGGCAGCGGTCCTGGTCGACGAGGACGATGCCGTCCTCGACCCGCTTGTACATCGCGCCGGAGGGGCAGACCGCGACGCAGGAGGGGTTGAGGCAGTGTTCGCAGATGCGCGGCAGGTAGAACATGAAGGCCTGCTCGTACTCCAGGCGGACCTTCTCGGCCATTTTGACCAGGACGGGGTCGCCGGCGAGGTGTTCGGGGCCGCCGCCGAGGTCGTCGTCCCAGTTGGGGCCCCAGGTGACGGCGGTGGGGCGGCCGTCGATGAGGGAGCGGGGCGGGGCGGTGGGCAGGTCCTCGCCGAGGGGGGCGGTGGTGAGGTTGTCGTAGTCGTACGTCCAGGGCTGGTAGTAGTCGTCGAGGGAGGGGAGTTCGGGGTTGGCGAACAGCCGGGCGAGGCGGCGGGCGCGGCCGCCGCTGCGCGGCACGAGCCGGCCGCCCTTGAGCTGCCATCCGCCCTTCCACTTGTCCTGGTCCTCGTAGCCGCGTGGATAGCCCTGGCCGGGGCGGGTCTCGACGTTGTTGAACCAGACGTACTCGGTGCCCGAGCGGTTGGTCCAGGTCTGTTTGCAGGTGACCGAGCAGGTGTGGCAGCCGATGCACTTGTCGAGGTTCATGACCATGGCGACCTGGGCCATCACCCTGGGGCGGGACGGCTGGCGGCGGGGCATGTCAGTACTCCACGTTCTGGGACCGGCGCCGGATGACGGTGATCGCGTCGCGCTGGTTGCCGGTCGGTCCGTAGTAGTTGGGGGCGAAGGAGAGCTGCGCGTAGCCGCCGATGAGGTGGGTGGGCTTGATGAGCAGCTTGGTCAGGGCGTTGTGGGCGCCGCCCCGGCCGCCGGTGGCCTCGGACTTGGGCACGTTCACCAGGCGTTCCTGCACGTGGTACATGAACACGGTGCCTTCGGGCATGCGGTGGGAGACCACGGCGCGGGCGACGACGACGCCGTTGGCGTTGACCGCTTCGATCCAGTCGTTGTCGGCCACGCCGATGGCCTGGGCGTCGGGGACGCTGAGCCAGATGACGGGGCCGCCGCGGGCCAGCGTCTGCATGATCAGGTTTTCCTGGTACTCGGAGTGGATGGACCACTTGGAGTGCGGGGTGATGTAGCGGACGGTGACCGAGCGGCCGTCACCGCCGCCGGCGCCGTGGGTGCCGGGCGGCGGGGCCTCGCCGAGGGCGGCCATGTCCAGCGGGGGCCGGTAGACGGGCAGTTGCTCGCCGAGTTCGGCCATCCAGTCGTGGTCCAGGTAGAAGTGCTGGCGGCCGGTGAGGGTGTGCCAGGGCTTGCGGTGTTCGGTGTTGATGGTGAACGGCGCGTAGCGGCGGTCGGGGGCCTCCTTGCCCGACCATTCGAAGCTGGCGCCGACCTGCACGGGGCGGGTCTGGGTGTCGGAGAACACCACGCGGCGTTCGGCCACCGAGGCGCCGAGTTCGGTGAGGCCCGAGGCCGGGCCGCAGCGGTCGGCGAGCTGCCGGAACCCTTCCGCGGCGAGGCGTCCGTTGGTGGTGCCGGAGAGGGCGAGGATCGCCTCGCACATCTTGGTGTCGGTGTCCAGCAGTGGCCGTCCCTTGGCTGCGCCCCGTACGGCGGTGCCGCAGCGGTCCGCGAGCCAGGCGGCCTCGGGGGTGGGGTCGACGCCCACGCCCTTGACCCGCATGCCCTGCCGCTCGGCGAGCGGGCCGAAGGCGGCGAGCTGGTCGGCGACGGCGGTGTAGTCGCGTTCGACGAGGGCGAAGTCGGGCAGGTTCCGGCCGGGCACGGCGCCGGTCACGGTGCCGGTCGCCGCGTCGCGCCAGTCCGGGACGGTGCCGCCGGGCTGGGCGGTCTCGCCGGGGGTGTCGTGCATCAGGGCGCAGGCCACCAGGTCGTGGGCGCTCTCCAGCCGTCCGGCGGCGAGTTCGCTCAGTTTGCGGGCGAGGCCGTGGAAGATCTCGAAGTCGGTGCGGGCCTGCCAGGGCGGGATGATCGCCGGGGTGAAGGCGTGGACGTACGGGTGCATGTCGGTGCTGGACAGGTCGTGTTTCTCGTACCAGGTGGCGGCGGGCAGCACGAGGTCGGCGAAGAGCGTGGTGGAGGTCATCCGGAAGTCCAGCGCCATCAGGAGGTCGAGCTTTCCGCGCGGCGCCTCCTGTCGCCAGGTGACGTCCGCCGGGCGGTTGCCCGGCGGGGCCTCCTCGGCGGTGGCGTTGTCGCGGGCGCCGAGCAGATGGCGCAGGAAGTACTCGTTCCCCTTGGCCGAGGACCCGATGAGGTTGGCCCGCCAGACGGTCAGCACGCGGGGCCAGTTCTCGGGTGCGTCCGGGTCCTCGCAGGCGAAGTCCAGTTCTCCCGCAGCCAGTTGCCCGGCGATCCACTCCCCCGCCGGCTGTCCGCTCTCCTTCGCCCGGCGGCCGAGGTCGAGGGGGTTGGCGGCGAAGGTGGGGTACGAGGGCATCCAGCCAAGCCGCATGGACTGGGCGACCAGGTCCGCGGTGTGGCGGCCGGCGAACAGGCCGCTGCTGGTGGGGGACGCCAGCGCGTCGGCCCCGTACCGCTCGTAGCGCCACTGGTCGGTGTGCAGATACCAGTACGGGGTGCCGGCCATCTGCCGGGAGGGCCGTACCCAGTCGGCGGCGGTGGCCATTTGCTGCCAGCCGGTGAAGGGGCGCACCTTCTCCTGGCCCACGTAGTGGGCCCAGCCTCCGCCGTTGACGCCCTGGCAGCCGGTGAGGAGCAGCAGGGTGAGGAACGAGCGGTAGATGGTGTCGGAGTGGAACCAGTGGTTGGTGCCCGCCCCCATCACGATCATGCAGCGCCCGTTGCTCTTCTCGGCGGTGTCCGCGAACTCGCGGGCCGCGCGGATCACGGCGGCGGCCGGTACGGAGGTGATGGCCTCCTGCCACGCGGGGGTGCCGGGCACCGAGGCGTCGTCGTAGCCGGTCGGCCACTGCCCCTCAAGGCCGGGGCGGCCCACCGCGTACTGGGCCATGAGCAGGTCGAAGACCGTGGTGACCAGCCGCCCGCCGAGCCGTCGCACGGGGACGGAGCGCCGGACGGTCGCGCCGGACTCGTCAAAGCGGGGCAGTTCGACCAGGGTGGTCTCGGTGGTTTCGGCTCCGGCGGTTCGATGGAGTGTCAGCCGGGGGGTGATGCCGGCCAGGTCCAGGTTCCAGCGGCCCTCGCCGCCCTTGCCCCACCGGTCGCCCAGGGTGCCGTTGGGCACGACCGGGCGGTCGGTTTCCGTGTCGTAGAGCACCGGCATCCAGCGCCGGGCCGCCTCGTCGGCGTGGGCGGCCAGGCCCGGGTCGGTCTCCTCCAGGTCGGCGGCGGTGAGGAACTTGCCGGGGACGCGGGGTCCGGACGGCTCGCGCTCCACCAGGTCCACCAGGAAGGGCAGGTCGGTGAAGCGCCTGACGTAGTCGGTGAAGTAGGGGACCTCCCGCTCGGCGAAGAACTCCTTGAGGATGACGTGGCCCATCGCCATGGCGACCGCGCCGTCGGTGCCGGGGTGGGGGTGCAGCCACTCGTCGGCGAACTTGGTGGCGTCCGCGTAGTCCGGGGAGACCACCACCACCTTCTGGCCCCGGTAGCGGGCCTCGGCCATCCAGTGGGCGTCGGGGGTGCGGGTGACCGGGACGTTCGAGCCCCACAGCATCAGATAGGCGGCGTCCCACCAGTCGCCGGACTCGGGGACGTCGGTCTGGTCGCCGAACACCTGGGGGGAGGCGATGGGCAGATCCGCGTACCAGTCGTAGAAGGAGATCATCGGCGCGCCGATCAGCGACATGAAGCGGGCGCCGACGGCGTGCGAGGCCATGGACATGGCGGGGATCGGGGAGAAGCCGGCGATCCGGTCCGGGCCGTAGGCCTTCAGGGTGTGCACATGGGCGGCCGCCGCGATCTCCAGCGCCTCGTCCCAGCCGATGCGGACCAGCCCGCCCTTGCCGCGGGCCGACTGGTAGCGGTGGCGCTTGTCGGGGTCGCCGGTGATCTCGGCCCAGGCGGCCACCGGGTCCCCGAGCCGCGCCTTGGCCTCACGGTAGAGCTCGACGAGCACGCCACGGGCGTGCGGGTAGCGCACCCGGGTGGGCGAGTAGGTGTACCAGGAGAAGGAGGCGCCGCGCGGGCAGCCGCGGGGCTCGTACTCCGGCCGGTCCGGGCCGACCGAGGGGTAGTCGGTCTGCTGGGTCTCCCAGGTGATCAGCCCGTCCTTGACGTACACCTTCCAGGAGCAGGAGCCGGTGCAGTTCACGCCGTGCGTGGAGCGCACCACCTTGTCGTGGGCCCAGCGCTCCCGGTACGGGGAGTCCTCCACGGTCTGGTCGGTCCGGTACACGGCCCGCAGGTCCAGGGTGGTCGGGGTGCGCCTGAGGGACGCCCCGGCCCGCAGGAGGCGCTCGGTCACCGCTGACGCGGCTGACTCGACCTCCGATCGTGTTGTGCGACGCGCCACGGACCAACAACTCCTCTGGGTGGGGGGCCAGGTCAGGCGCCGTTTCCCCCGCCGGCGGACATGACCTGCTTCGGTTCGCGCCACAGCATTGCCCGCGAATCAGCCACACCGTCTGACCGCTTTCAGCCATTTAGCATCACCTGAAACTGTTTTTTCTTGCACTTTGCAATGCTTGCCTCAGGCGTATGTCTTGCCCGCAAGGCAAAAGTTGACGGAAGTTGACGAGGCATCAAACGCGCCTGGTTGATCGGTACGGCGCGGGCCTCCTCACCGCCCGGGCGGCGCCGCACGGCGGACGTTGCCTTTTCTTGACCTCTTTATCTGGCCAAATCCACGATCGCCCAACGCGCCGATCGCGACCAGCGCCCATGCCCCGGAGGCAGCCCAGGCCATCACATGCCCCACGGCCACCAGGCGGTGCGGCCCCTCGGCGGTGCCCAGGGCGGCGGAGGACACGGCGTACATGCCCAGCGGGAAGACGATCGTCCACCAGGTCGGCTCATAGGCCAGCGGCACCCGGTGCACCCGGTGCCGCCAGATCCCGGCGGCCAGCAGCACCGGCACCAGACAGGTGATCCAGCCCCACATGACCAGCAGAAACCCCGCGGCGACGTCCCCCGGCGGCGAGGCGTCGAGCCCTTGCGGGACGAGCCGGGCACCGGCCAGCAGGCTGATCGCGCAGGCGCCCATCGTGACCCAGTACGGCGGCGACAGCTCCTGCGGCCGTATCCCGAGGCGCACCATCCGGCTCGCCACCGCCACGGCCACCGCGACATACAGCGCCACGCCGAGGGCCCAGCCGGCCGCCTTCGCCGCCAGGGCCCGATGGGGTTCCAGCGCGGCGCCCGCGATCACCGCGGACTGCAGGCCCACCACACACAGAAACCAGCTGCCGTCGACGTGCCGCAGCACCCCGCCGGGCCCCAGCGCGCGCACCACCCGGGCCGCACACCACATCAGGGCCAGCCATACGGGCAGGGCCACGGCCAGCAGAATCGCCGCGGCCGGCCGCCAGGGACCGGCCGCCAGCCGGGTGGCGAGCACATCGGAGCCCGCGACGAAGGTGAAGAATCCGAACACCTTCGCCGGGTCCCTCAGCTGCGCCGCCACCTCCTTCCGGTGCCCGGTCAGCCGCCGCGCCCAGGCCACCAGCAGCAGCCCGTACATCACCAGAGCCGCCGCCAGCAGCCCGTCGGAAACCCATCGCGGGCCCGCGGCGCGGACCCCCTGCGAGACGATGCCGGTCGCCATCACCGGCGCGAAGCCGCCCGGCCGCAGCTCCCGGTCCGCCCGTACACGTGTCATCCACATCACGCCAGGAGGCTGCCACCGGCCCGGCGCGCCGACGCCGTGGTCCGGCCGGGCGGGATCTCGCCAGGGGCGTGTTCGGCCAAAGACATCCCATGATCTGGCCACGCCGTCTTGGTGATTGCTTGGCGCTATGCAGAGATACCCGATACCCGCCGGGGCGCCCGGCCGCCCCGGCCGTACCGGGCGGCCCGAACAGGTGTCGCGAACAGGGCCGCGAACAGATGAACGCCCCCTCGGAAGGGGGCGTGGGGTGGCCGGCCGCGGCGGTCGGGCGGGGTGCGGGGCGCCTTTCCCGGGCGCCCCGCCGCCGGGGCCAGGCCCTGTCCGGCGCACAGCGCCGTCCGAACAGCGCCGTCCGCCGGAGGCGGTGCTCAGCCCCTGTCCCCCGCGGCCACCGCCGCCTCCTCCTGGGCCCGCTGGACGTGCAGCGCCCGGCGCAGATCGTCGATCTGGTCGGCGAGGCGGCGGCGCAGCGCCGGGAACGCCGGGGACATGGCCGGGTCGTCGGCGCTCAGGCACTCCTCCCCCAGCCGCAGGGTCGCCTCGTCCACCGTCGTCGGGAAGCACCAGCGGGCCACCGATTCGGCGATGGCGGGGCCGCGGCGGGCGGCCAGGGCGACGGCGGCCGGGAAGTACGCGGGGACGTACTCGGCGAGCAGGGCGTGCTGCTCGGGCTGCCAGAAGCCCAGCGACGTGGCGGTGACCAGGTAGTTGGACAGCTCGGGGCCGTCGGCGTCGAAGAGCGCGGCCCAGGCGGCGCGCTTGGCCTCGGCGTCGGGGAGCGCGGCGCGGCAGCGGGCGGCGCCCTCCTGGCCGGTGGCGCTGGAGTCCCGGGCGAGTTCGGCGTCGATGTCGCCCGGGGTGACGGCGCCGAGGACGGCGAGGCGCCGGAGGATCTGCCAGCGCAGCTCGGGGTCGAGAGCCGGGCCGCCGGGGACGGTGTCGCCATCCAGCCAGTCGCTCAGCTCGGCGGCCGAGGTGGCGCTGTCGACGAAGGTGCGCACGGCGGCGAGCCGCAGCCCGGGGCCCGAGCCGTCCTCGGTGCGGCGCAGCAGGTCACGGCAGGTGGCGGTGATGGTGGCGAGGGCGGCGGCGCGCCGGGGGGCGGGGAGGTAGCGGTCGGCGATCTGGGTGCGGGCGAAGGCCAGGACGCCCTGGACGATGGCTATGTCGGTCTCGTGCGGGAGATGGGCGCGGGCGGCGTCCAGGTAGGCGCCGGGCGGCAGTTCGCCGTCGCGCACCATGTCGCGCGCGGCGTTCCACACGACGGCGCGGTTGAGGGCGTCGGGGAGGCCGGACAGGGAGCGCAGGGCCGTCTTCCAGGAGCCGGGGTCCAGCCGGATCTTGGCGTAGGTGAGGTCGCTGTCGTTGAGGAGCAGCAGGTCCGGGCGGGGTCCGCTGAACGGGAGGGTCAGCGAGGAGCCGTCGGTCAGCTCGGCCTCGACGCGGTCGCGCAGCACGAGCTTGTGGGGGGCGGCGGGTTCGTGGTCGTACAGGCCGATGGCGATGCGGTGCGGGCGGCTGGTGGCGCTGTCGCCGGCTCCGGCTCCGGCTCCGGCTCCGTTGCTTCCGGCGGGGTTTCCGGCTGGGCTTCCGTCGTGGCTTCCCCGGTGGTGGATCTCGGCGGTCCACCGGCCGCCGCTCGCGGTGATCACGGGGGTGAGGGTGTCCACGCCGGTGGTGCGCAGCCAGCGGTCGGCCCAGGCGTGCACGTCCCGGCCGGAGGCCTCGGCGAGGGAGTCGATGAAGTCGGCGAGGGTGGCGTTGGCGAAGCGGTGCCGGGCGAAGTGGGTGTTGATGCCGTCGAGGAAGTTCTTCTCGCCGAGCCAGGCGACGAGCTGGCGCAGCGCGGAGGCGCCCTTGGCGTAGGAGATGCCGTCGAAGTTGAGGCGGGCGGCGGCGGTGTCGGGGACCTGCTCGGGCTCGGGGGCCACGGGGTGGGTGGAGGGGCGCTGGTCGGCGTCGTAGCCCCAGTTCTTGCGGCGGACGCCGAAGTCGGCCCAGGTGTCGGTGTAGCGGGTGGTCTGGGTGAGGGTCTGGTAGCCCATGTACTCGGCGAAGGACTCGTTGAGCCAGATGTCGTCCCACCACTTCATGGTGACCAGGTCGCCGAACCACATGTGGGCCATCTCGTGGGCGATGACCATGGCGCGGGTCTGCCGTTCGGCGTCGGTGACGGCGGAGCGGTAGACGAATTCGTCGCGGAAGGTGACGAGGCCGGGGTTCTCCATGGCGCCGGAGTTGAACTCCGGGACGAACGCCTGGTCGTAGGAGTCGAAGGGGTACGGCTCGTCGAAGATCTCGTGGTAGTGGTCGAAGCAGCGGCGGGTGATGTCGAAGAGTTCGTCGGCGTCGGCTTCGAGGTACGGGGCCAGCGAGCGGCGTACGTGCAGGCCGAACGGCAGCCCGGCGTGCTCGGTGCGCACCGAGTGGTACGGGCCGGCGGCCAGCGCGAGCAGGTAGGTGCTGATGGGCGGGGTGGGCGCGAGCCGCCAGCGGCCCTCGTGCGGCTCGCCGACGCGGGTGGCGATGCCGTTGCCGAGGACGGTCCACTCGGGCGGGGCGGTGACGTGCACCTCGAAGACGGCCTTGAGGTCGGGCTGGTCGAAGCCGACGAAGACGTCGTTGGCGTCGGACATACAGCACATGGTGTAGAGGTACGTCTCGCCGTCGGCGGGGTCGGTGAAGCGGTGCATGCCCTCGCCGGTGCGGGAGTAGCGCATGTCCGTCTCGACGCGCAGCTCGTGCTCGCCCTCGGCGAGCCCGGTGAGCGGCAGCCGCCCGTCGGCGATCACCTGCTCGGCGTCCGCGAGGGGAAGCTCCTGGCCGTCGAGCACGACGCTGTGCAGGGCGGCCGGACTGAGCTCGGCGAAGGTGTCCACGTCCGATTGGCGCGCGCTGAAGCGGATGGTGGTGGTGGAGCCGAAGATCTGGTCGCCACGGGTCAGGTCGAGGTCGAGGGTGTAGTGGTGGACCTCGATGAGGCGAGCTCGGGTCTGCGCTTCGTCGCGCGTCAGTACGGACATGGAGACATGCTGCCCTACTGCCTGTGGACGTCACACGCCCGGGAAGAGGTTGCGCGGCGCGGTCGGGTCCTGTCGCGGTTCGAGGGTGGTGCGCGGGGGCTGTGGGTGGGTGCCGGGGGCGTCAGGGCGCGGCCAGGCGCCGCTCCGGCGTGGGGCGGTGGGCCGTGGTCCAGGCGTGGGCGGCGCCCACGGCAGCGGACGCGCCGAGGTCGTGCAGCCGCGCCATGGCCGGGGCGGCGGTGTCCCAGTCGATGAGGGCGACGGGGGCCGTGCTACGAAAGCACCTCGCGGCCGTGCTCGTCGGTGCCGAGGTGGCGGGGCGCGCCGGGCCGGCCGCGCCGGGTGAATGGGTGAGGAGGGCGCGTACGCAGCCGGCCCGCTCGGCCGGGCGGCGCCGGACCGTGTTCCCGACGCGGACGACCTCGGTGACGAAGCCGCCGGGCAGCGGCTCTCGTCGGCGGTCATGATTCGGCGGTCATCGTTCAGGCGCTCACGGCTCAGGAGCGCGCGATCGTCTCGTGGTGGCGGATGACCTCCGCGATGATGAAGTTGAGGAGCTTCTCCGCGAAGGCCGGGTCGAGCTTGGCGCTCTCCGCGAGGTCGCGGAGCCGCTTGATCTGGCGGGCCTCCCGGGTCGGGTCGGCCGGGGGGAGCTTGTGGGCGGCCTTGAGGTAGCCGACCTGCTGGGTGCACTTGAAGCGCTCGGCCAGCATGTGGACCACCGCCGCGTCGATGTTGTCGATGGAGTCGCGCAGCCGGGTCAGCTCGGCGCGCACGGACTCGTCGATCTCGTCGTTGGTGCTCATGGTGGCGGCCCCGTCGGTCCCCTCGGTCTCGGTGTGCGTCATGACCAGTGACCTTATGCGGCCCGGGGCGCTCCTGTGACCAGTGGGTGGGCCGGGGCCGGGTCGCGGAGGCCGCCCCCGGCCCCTGTGGGGGGTTGGGAAGGGGCCGAAGGCGGCCGATCCGCTCGGAGTGCTCTCCCCGGTCGAGCGCCTCCACCGTGGAGGAGTGGGATATGGAGGCGGAGGTTCCCTCCGCGGTCGGTTTTTCTCGGTGCGCCCCGCCTATCGTCAAGGACATGATTGCGAAGCTGCAGTGCACCGTCATCGACTGCCCCGACCCCGTCGCGCTGGCCGGTTTCTATGCCGGGATCCTGGGCTGGCGCGTGGACGCGGGCGATCCGCAGTGGGTGTGGCTCATCTCGCCGGACGGCCCGCGGTTCGCCTTCCAGGCGGCCCCCGACCACAAGCCGCCGCGCTGGCCGGACCCGGACCATCCGCAACAGGTCCATCTGGACTTCGACGTGGACACGATCGAGGACGTGGAGCGCGCACAGCGGGAGGTGATCGCTCTGGGTGCGACGTTCCTGCACGACAGCGGCGGCGAGCGGTCGGGGTTCCGGGTCTTCAGCGACCCCGCCGGGCATCCTTTCTGTCTCTGCTACGGACAGAGCTGAGCCGCGGCGGCGCGCAGCGCCGCTCCCGCGCCGGTGCGGATCGGATCACCGTGGCCGAAGCAGGCGGTCTCCACGTCCAGGGCCGCCTGCCGGTGGAAGGACCGCGCGGTTTCCCCGGGGTCGACGTTGAAGACGCCCGGCATCAGCTGCCGGACGTTGGCGATCGAGTCGCCCGTGAACAGGGCGCGCAAGGACGGCAGATGGAGGGCGACGCTGCCGGCCGTATGGCCGGGCACATGCACGATCCGCGCCTCCTGGCCCCAGTCGAGGGCGTCGCCGTCGGCCACTTCCCGGTCGACCGGGACCGGGCGGGGCGGCGGGACCTGGGGCGTGTGGGCGGCGTGGAGGGGCCGCTCCCAGTCGGCGAGCACGGGCGGGGGGATCGTCTCCGTCCCGCTGATGGCGGGCGCGTCGGCCGCGTGGGCGAGAACCCGGGCGCCGGTGGCCTCGGCCAGCCCGGCCGCCGCGCCGTAGTGGTCGGCGTGGCCGTGGGTGATCAGGATCTCGCGCAGCTCGCCGAGTCCGCGCAGCGCGTCGAGGATCTGCCGCTCGTGGCCCGCCCAGCCGCAGTCGACGAGCGCACAGCCGTCGGGGAGCCGTACGGCGTAGGCCTGGCCGACCGGGAAGCGCAGCATCCGGATGTCCGGGGTGACGTCTGTGATCTCCATCCCGCAGACGGTAGGAACCGGGGCGCGGGGTGCCGAGGCGGTTCTGCCCCTGGCAGACACGCCAGGGGCGAACGCCGGGGCCGGCGGGGAGCCGGCCCCGGGGCGGTGGGTCAGCCGCCGAGCTGGGTGGCGCCCGCCTTGATGTCCTTGGCGAAGGTGCTCACCTCGGTGTAGACGCCGGGCTTGCCGGGGCGGGCGCAGCCGTCGCCCCAGCTGACGATGCCGACCTGGATCCACGCGCCGCTGTCGTCCTTGCGGAACATCGGGCCGCCGGAGTCGCCCTGGCAGGTGTCGACGCCGCCGGTGCTCATGAACCCGGCGCAGATCTCCTCGCCCGCGACGAGGTCGCTGTACGCCCTCTTGCAGGTGGTGTCGTCGACGAACGGCACGGTGGCCTTGAGCAGGTAGCGCTGCTGGCCGCCGCCCTCGACGGCGGCGCCCCAGCCCGCGACCGTGAAGTCACCCTTGTTGTAGGCCGTGGTCTCGGCGATCTTCAGGGTGGGCTGGTTGATGGGCTTGGCGAGCTTGATCAGGGCCCAGTCCTTGCCGGTGCCGTTGTAGCCCGGGGCCTGCAGGACCCGGGTGGACTTGACCTTGACGGCGCTGGAGCTCTGCAGGTCCACCACGCCGGCGGTGGCGGTGATGGAGGTGTTGGCGCCGCTGCCGTTGACGCAGTGGGCGGCGGTGAGCACGATGTCCTGGGTGTAGAGGGCGCCGCCGCAGCCCATGGACAGCCGCACCATGAAGGGGAATTCTCCCTGGGCGGCGCGGGTGCCGCCGACGACGGAGGGGCCGGGTTCGGCGCTCTTGGCCTGGGCCAGGGAGGTGCCGGGCATCAGGCTGAACGCGGCGAGAGCGACGGCTCCGACGGCGGCCGATCTCTTGACGGGCTTCCGGAGATTCCGCAACGGGGTTCCTTTCGTGGGGGGTTGGGCTGCTTGCCAGGCTCATGCCAAGCAGCGATGCGATTATCTGGACGCACCGATCAGCCTGACAAGGGTCGCTTTCCGGCCACGCCCATCAGCCACACCGACCGGCCCGGCCTGCGGCGCGGCCGGGCCCCGCGCCCGTAGAGTTGAATCAGGGGACACGGCGGACAACGGGTACGGGGTGACGGCGTGGCGGCACCTGGCAGCGACATCGAGCACGGATTCCCGCACCTGGACACCGTCCGGGCCGCGCTCACCGCGCTCTACAAACGCCTGTCGTACGACGGGGTGCGGACCTACGAGCTCAGCGTGGCCCCCGGCGATGTGGCCTTCTGCGACCAGGACGACCTCTACCTCGGCGTCCAGCGCGTCGCCCGGGTCATGGTGCGGCAGCTGCGCCTCCCGGACGCGCGCATGATCGTGAGCTTCCGCGAGATGCGGCACGCGGGAAACATCGAGCTGGCCGCAGGACCCGAGTACTTCATCGAGCTCAACTCCCGCTTCAAGACCCACCGCCGGGACATCGGCGCGGCCCTCGCCCACGAGGTCACCCACGTCTATCTGCACCGGCTCGACCTGTCGTTCCCCGGCACCCGCGCCAACGAGATCCTCACCGACACCACCGCCGCCTACCTCGGCGCGGGCTGGCTGCTGCTCGACGCGTACCGCCAGGACTCCGTCTCCAGCCAGAAGCTCGGCTATCTGACCCCGGAGGAGTTCGGATACGTCCTGGCCAAGCGGGCGCTGGCGTTCGGCGAGGACCCGGCCGTCTGGTTCACCAGCCCGCAGGCGTACGAGGCGTACGCCAAGGGCCTGGACGTGGCGCGCCACGACGAGCGGCAGCCGCCGCTGGCCGCATGCGGCTGGGCGGGTCGCCGCCGGTACGCGCGGGACCGCCGGTTCGCACAGGCCGACCCCGAGGCGCCGCCGCCGGCCGGCCCGGCCGGATACGCCTTCGAGACCGGCTCCCCGCTGCGCGTCTCGTTCCCCTGCCCGACCTGCCGGCAGCGCATCCGGGTCCCGGTGCGCGGCAGGATGCGGGCCCGCTGCGGTCTGTGCCGCACGGTGCTGGAGTGCGACACCTGACCGGGCCATGCCGCGTCGGGCGTCCGAGGTCGTAGGCTCGGCCGCATGAGCCCCTCCATCGCCACCAACACCCGCGTCGGCCGCGACGAACTGCTGGAGTTCGTACGGCCGCGCCACCGCGCCATCCTGCTGACCCGCCGCGCCGACGGCTCGCCGCAGGCCTCCCCGCTGACGTGCGGCGTCGACGACGCGGGGCGCGTCGTCGTGTCGACCTACCCCGAGCGCGCCAAGGTCCGCAACGCGCGGCGCGATCCGGCCGTCAGCGTCATCGTGCTCTCCGACGAGTGGAACGGGCCGTGGGTGCAGATCGACGGCGCCGCCGAGGTGATCGACATCCCCGAGTCCGTGGAGCCGCTGGTCGAGTACTACCGGAACATCGCGGGCGAGCACCCGGACTGGGACGAGTACCGGGCCGCCATGGTCAAGCAGGGCAAGTCGCTGATCCGGATCGCCCCGGAGCGCTGGGGCCCGATCGCCACCGGCGGCTTCCCCGCCCGCCTGGCCGAGAACGAGGGGTAGGAGCGGTGCGGGCGCGGCATGGTCCGCCTTCGAAGGCGGACCATGCCCGCGTGGCCTGCCGCGCCCGGGTCAGCAGGCGCCGGGGCGGGCGTAGAGGACGACCACCATGCCCTGGACCTCCCGCTCGGCGCACCGGCGGAAGTACTGGTCGAGCACCTCGCGCTTGACCCGCTCCTGAGGGGTGTCGTCCACCGGCTTGCCGGGCGGGTCCATCACCGCGGCGATCCGCTGGACGGCCAGCATGCGGGCGCGGATGCGGGGCGCGGGCAGCTCTGTGCCGTGCAGGGTGGCGGAGGGCACCGCGTGCCGGGCCAGGGCCAGTTCCTTCAGGCCGCGGAACTCCCCTGGGCTCGACAGGATGGGCTCACGCCGCCGCGCGGGCATGAACAGCACCCCGTCCCCGGGCCGGGTCAGCTCCCCTACGGCGCGCGCCGCGGCCATCGGGTCGTCCAGGCGGCTCTGCGGCGTCCGCAATTGGATCGAGTACGGCAGCAGGGCGGCCACCGCGACGGCGGCCAGCGCCGCGGCCGCGGCCTTCGGATGCCGGACGGCGCGCAGCACGGCCTCCAGCGCGGCGCCCGCCAGCAGGGCGAATCCGGCGTAGGCGTACAGGACATACCGGTCGACGTAGATCGGGTGGATGAAGGAGACCGCCAGCAGCGTCGCGCCCGGCAGGACCAGCAGCGGCAGCGCGAGCGCGCGCAGCGGGACGGGTCCGGCCGCGGCCGAGGGGACCTTGGCGCAGCCGAGCCCCACCAGGGCCGGTACGGCGAAACCCAGCAGCTCGGGCGGGCCGGGGTCGTCTATCCACCCCACCAGCGCGGCCTGCTGCTGGCTGACGATCACCAGCGGCGCCAGCGCGACGGCCACGGCCCCGGCCGCCCGCGCCCAGGCCCACCGGACCGGTGTGGGAACGCGGGCCAGGAGCAGCGCCACGCCGTGGGCGAGCACCGCCAGGACCGCGAACTCGTGCAGCAGACAGGTGACCGACGCGGCGGCGGCGTACCCGGCCCAGGTCCGCCTGCGGGGACGCGCGACGGCGGACAGCAGCAGATGGGTGCACCAGACGACCGCCGCGCAGACCAGGGCGTATGAGCGCCCCTCCTGCGCGTACCGCTGCACCGCCGGGGCGAGCGCGAAGACGACCCCGGCGGCCAGCCCAGCCCGGGGCCCCGCGAGCCGGTGCCCGAGCAGCGCCACTCCGGCGGCCGCGGCGGCCATGGCCAGCGTCGAGGGGAGCCGCAGCGCGAGCAGCCCGCCGTCCCACAGGGTGAAGACGCCGTGCATGAGCAGGTAGTACAGGCCGTGGGCGACATCGGCCGCGCCGAGCAGCTGCCAGAGGTCGGCGACGGAGCGGTGGGCGACCTGATACGTCGTCGACTCGTCCCGCCACATGCTGTTCTGACGGCGGATTCCCCACAGGCCGAGCGCCAGCGTCAGCCCGGCCGGGACGAGCGCGACGGCGGCGCGCCGCCAGGGGCGGCGGGGCGCCGTGGGCGCGGGCGCGGGGCGGAGGCGGGGGACGGCCCGGGCTGCGGTGTCGAGGGCGGGCGGGAGGGCCATGGCGTAGGGGACTCCGATCGGAGCGGAGGGTTCGGAGCGGGACGTGAAGGGGGCGCGGAGCGTGAAGGGGCGCCGTCGGGCGGCCCGTGGTCAGGGCCGTCTGTGTCTGATCCACCACAGGCAGAAGGCCGCGAGCAAGGCCGCCGCGCCCAGACAGATCCCGGCCTGGATCCACTGCATGGGCCAGAAGTGGCTGCCGGGGTTCGCGGTCGTGGTGAGCGGGGGCATCAGATGGGGGCGCATCTGGCGGAGGCCGTAGATGGAGCCGACGGTGAGGGCGAGGGTGCAGGCCATGGCGGGCACGGTCCGCCGCAGCAGCAGGCCGAAGGCCGTGCCGAGGACCAGGGACAGCAGGGCAAACGCCACGGGGGCCGGGCCCGCCACCTCGAAGGGCACGGCGGTGACCCAGCTGACCTCCTCGAAGACCATGCCGCGCACGGGCCACCACCACCAGGTGAACAGCGCGGCCAGCAGCGTGGTGGCGGCCAGGGTGGCGGCGGCGGGGAGGGCGAGCGTGGCGAGGAGCCAGCGGGTCCGGCCGGCCGACTGGGACCAGACGAGTTTGGCGGTGCCGCTCTCGATTTCGCGTGCGACGAGGGGGGCGCCGATGGACGTTCCGATGATCGCCGGGATCGCGAGCAGCAGCCGTCCGGTGTGGAGCAGCGCGCTGCGGTACGCGTCGAGGTCGGCGAACGCCCGCCCCAGCGGGGTGGGGCGGCCGTCGTCGGACGACAGTCGCCTCCCGTGGCACTCGGGGTACCACAGCCGGCAGCCGGTCAGGTTCCGGTCGCGGATCAGGGCGACCATGCCGGTGCGCTGGTAGACGATGTATCCGGCGAGGACGAGGACCAGCGCCCCGCCCGTCAGCAGCGCGGCCCGCTGGCGGCGCCAGGCCGGCCAGAGCGGGCCGCTCGGGCGCAGCCGGGCGCGGGTGGGCTGTGCGCCGGGACGCGGGGTGGCCGCGGTCTTCACGCCCCTCCCTCCCGCTCGGTCCTGCCGCGCTCCAACGCGCGGGCCTCCTTCCGGGCGGGCCGGCGCCGGATCCACCACACGCAGAACGCGGCGAGCGCGGCGGCCGCGGCCAGACAGATCCCGGCCTGGATCCACTGCATGGGCCAGTAGTGGCCGGCCGGGTGCAGCTCCTCGTACTGCCGTTTGGTGGCGCCGAGCCGGGCGAGGCAGCGGTTCCAGTCGGCGTCACCGAGAGCGGACGAGCAGCGTTCCGAGGGGATCTTCTCCCCGGAGCGGGTCACAAAGCCCTCGGTGAAGCTCCGCCACGAGGTGTAGAAGACCTCCCTGGGGGTGTGCGAGAAGTCGCCGGTGGCGTCGGAGACGATGGTCCGCGGGGTCATCAGGTGGGGGCGCAGGGCGCCGAGCCCGTACTGGACGCCGACGGTGATCCCCAGCGTGGCCACCATGGCGGGCAGGGTGCGCCGCAGCAGCAGTCCGGCCGCCGCGCCGAGGAAGAAGGACAGCGGGGCGAGGGCGACCGCCGCCGGGCCGGTCGCGTCGAAGGGCACGGCGGTGCCCCAGGCGATGTCCGAGAACTGGACCCGGGCCGCCCGCCACCACCAGGTGTAGAGGGCCGCGAGGAGCGTGGTGCCGGCCAGGACGGCGGTGAGGGGGAGGGCGAGCTTCGCGACGAGCCAGCGGGTCCTGCTGACGGACTGGGTCCACACCACCTGATGGGTGCCCGTCTCCAGCTCCCGGGCGAACAGCGGCGCGCCGACGAAGACGCCGATCACCGCGGGCAGCGCGATGAGCAGCCGTCCGGTGTTGAGCAGGGGTGTCCGGTAGGCGTGGCCGAGGTGGAAGAACGCGTCGGTGATCGGGTCGGTGCCCCGGCGTGGCGCGATCCGCCTGCCGTGGCAGGACGTCTCCCAGTCCGCGCAGCCCTCGATGCCGTGCGTCCGCATATAGCCGACCATCTGGGTGCGCTGCCACACGATGTACGCGGCGACCGCGGCGACCAGGGCGAGGCCCACCCAGAGCGCGGCCCGGTGCTGCCGCCACACCAGCCACACCAGTCCCCGTGTTCGCGGCCGCGCGCGGGGCCCGGCGAGCCTGACACCGGCCGTGCTCACGCGTCTTCTCCCCGCTCGGTCCCGGCGGGCGGGAGCGCACCGGATGTGATCAGCGGCGGGGCGTCGGGGGCGCGAAGATAGCCGAGCAGGACCTCCTCCAGGGACGGTTCCCTGACGATCCAGCCGTCCTCGCCGGGTGCCGCCGACGGCCGTATCAGCGCGGTGAGCTGACGGCCCGTCGCCCGGGTCTCGACCACGGTGTGGCGGGCGACCTCCCGCGGTGTTCCCCCGTCGGTTCCCCTCGGCCCGGTGATCAGGCGGTGGGCGGCCTGGACGGCGTCGGTGTCCCCCGCCAGGCGGAGCCGGCCGCCGCCGATCAGCAGCAGGAAGTCGCAGACGCCGTCGAGTTCGGCGAGCACATGGGTGGAGATGACCACGCTGGTGCCGCGCTCGGCGGCCTCGGCCATCAGGGCGCCCATCATCCGGTGGCGCCGCAGCGGGTCCTGATCGGCCATCGGCTCGTCGAGCAGCAGCAGGTCGGCTCGTTTGCCGAGGGCGAGGGCCAGGGCCACGCAGGTGCGCTGGCCGCCGGAGAGGGAGCCGACGCGGGCGGTCAGCGGCACCTCGGCCTCGGCCATGAGGTGTGTCGCGGCCGACTGGTCCCAGCCGGGGTTGAGTTCACGGCCGAGGCGCAGGGTCTCGGCGACGGTGAAGCGCGGGTAGAGCGGCTTGTCCTGGGCGACGAAGGCGATGCGCCGCCGGGCCTCGGCGGACCGCGGATCGGCGCCGAAGACCCGTACGGTCCCGGTGGTCGGCGCGAGCAGGTCGGCGGCCAGGGACAGCAGGGTGGACTTGCCCGAGCCGTTGGGGCCGACCAGGGCGCAGATGCGCCCGGCGGGCAGCCGGAACGTCAGGTCCCGCAGGGCCCAGCCGCGCCGGTACTTCTTGCCGAGTGCGGTGGCCTCCAGGGCGGTGGTGGGGTCGTGTCGGTCGGTCACCCGTGCTCCCTGTCCAGGGCTGTGCTCTCGCCGGTGTCGTGGTGGGGGGCGGCCGGGCCGTCGGGGAAGCGCTCGTCGAGGACCGAGGCGATCAGCGCCGCGACGTCCTCGCGGTCGAGCCCCGCGGCGCGCGCCCGGTCCGCCCACGCGGCCAGTTCGGCGCGCAGCGGGGAGTCGGCGGCCGCGCCGGGCCGGGCCAGGGAGCGCCGTACGAAGGTGCCGAGGCCGGGCCGCGGCTCGACCAGGCCCTCCCGCTCCAGTTCGCGGTAGGCCTTCAGGACGGTGTTGGGGTTGATCGCGGTGGCCGCGACGACCTCCTTGGCCGTGGGCAGCCGGTCCCCCGGCTGCAGCAGGCCCAGCCGGAGCGCCTGCTTGGTCTGCTGGACGATCTGCAGATAGGTGGCGATGCCGCTGCGGCGGTCGATGCGGTACTCCACCACCACCACCCTTTCACTAATCAGTTAGTGGAATGATGGTGTGATGATCCCGGGGCGATGTCAAGGCGGGCCGGGGCGGCCAGGTGCGGCCGGTGCGTCAACCACACGGCGCCCGCCCCCGGTCGGGATGGGGGCGGGCGCCGTGCGCCGGTCCGTACGCCGTTGTACGGGCGGAGTCCAGGGAGGTGCCTGGAGGTGCGGAGGGGTCAGACGGCCAGGGCTCGGTCCGTCGGGCGGATCGGGGCGGGCAGGGCGCTGGTCCCCGCCAGGTAGCGGTCCACGCCGCGGGCGGCCGAGCGGCCCTCGGCGATGGCCCAGACGATCAGCGACTGGCCGCGGCCCGCGTCGCCGGCCACGAAGACGCCGTCCACGTTGGTGGCGAACTCCGCGTCGCGGGCGATGTTGCCGCGCGCGTCCAGCTCCAGGCCGAACTGCTGGACCAGGCCGTTCTCCTGGTCGGTGCCGGTGAACCCCATGGCCAGGGTGACCAGCTGGGCCGGGATCTTCCGCTCCGTGCCCGGCTTCTGCTCCAGCTTGCCGTCCTTGAACTCCACCTCGATCAGGTGGAGCCACTGCACATTGCCGTCCTCGTCGCCCTCGAAGTGGGTGGTGGAGACGGAGTAGACCCGCTCGCCGCCCTCCTCGTGGGCGGAGGTGACCTTGTAGAGCATCGGGAAGGTCGGCCAGGGCTGGCCCGCGGAGCGCTCCTCGCCCGGCCGCGGCATGATCTCCAGCTGGGTGACCGAGGCGGCGCCCTGGCGGTGGGCGGTGCCGACGCAGTCGGCGCCGGTGTCGCCGCCGCCGATCACCACGACGTGCTTGCCCTCGGCGCTGATCGGGGCGGTGACAAAGTCGCCCTCCTGCACCTTGTTGGCCAGCGGCAGGTACTCCATGGCCTGGTACACGCCGGTGAGCTCGCGCCCGGGCACCGGCAGGTCGCGGGCGGTGGTGGCGCCGGCCGCGATGACCACGGCGTCGTAGCGCTTGCGCAGCTTGGCGGCGTCGATGTCGCGGCCGATCTCCACACCGGTGCGGAACTTGGTGCCCTCCGCGCGCATCTGCTCGATCCGCCGGTTGATGTGGCGCTTTTCCATCTTGAACTCGGGGATGCCGTAGCGCAGCAGCCCGCCGATGCGGTCGGCGCGCTCGTACACCGCGACCGTGTGGCCGGCCCGGGTCAGCTGCTGGGCGGCGGCCAGGCCGGCCGGCCCGGAGCCGATGACGGCGACGGTCTTGCCGGACAGCCGCTCGGGCGGCTGCGGGGTGACGTCGCCCGTCTCCCAGGCCTTGTCGATGATGGAGACCTCGACGTTCTTGATGGTCACGGCGGGCTGGTTGATGCCCAGCACGCACGCGGCCTCGCACGGGGCGGGGCACAGCCGCCCGGTGAACTCCGGGAAGTTGTTGGTCGCGTGCAGCCGCTCGCTGGCCTCCCGCCAGTCCTCGCGGTAGGCGTAGTCGTTCCACTCGGGGATCAGGTTTCCGAGCGGACAGCCGTTGTGACAGAACGGGATGCCGCAGTCCATGCAGCGGCCGGCCTGCTTGCTGATGATCGGCAGCAGCGAGCCGGGGACGTAGACCTCGTTCCAGTCCTTGACGCGCTCACCCACCGGGCGGGTCTTGGCGACCTCGCGGTCCGTGGTCAAAAAGCCCTTGGGATCAGCCATTGGTCGCCGCCTCCATCATCTTCTCGGTGGTCTCGGACTCGGAGAGCCCGGCTCGCTCGGCGGCGTCCTTGGCGGCGAGCACTGCCTTGTACGTGGTGGGGATGATCTTGCTGAAGCGGGTGAGGGCGGCCTCCCAGTCGGCGAGCAGGGCGCCCGCGACGGTGGAGCCGGTCTCCTCGTGGTGGCGGCGCACCACGTCGTGCAGCCACCGCTGGTCGGCTTCGTCCAGCGCCTCGATCGACTCGACGTTGCCGACGTTGACGTTGTCCCGGTCCAGGTCGACGACGTAGGCGATACCGCCGGACATGCCCGCCGCGAAGTTGCGGCCGGTCGGGCCGAGCACCACCGCGCGGCCGCCCGTCATGTACTCGCAGCCGTGGTCGCCGACGCCCTCGGAGACGACGGTCGCGCCCGAGTTGCGGACGCAGAACCGCTCGCCGACGCTGCCGCGCAGGAACATCTCGCCGCCGGTGGCGCCGTACGCGAGGGTGTTGCCCGCGATGGTCGAGTACTCGGTCAGGTGGTCGGCGCCCCGGTCCGGGCGGACGATCACCCGGCCGCCGGACAGGCCCTTGCCGACGTAGTCGTTGGCGTCGCCCTCCAGGCGCAGCGTGACGCCGTGCGGCAGGAACGCGCCGAAGGACTGGCCGGCCGAGCCGGTGAAGGTGATGTCGATGGTGTCCTCGGGCAGGCCCGCGCCACCGAACTTCTTCGTCACCTCGTGGCCGAGCATGGTGCCCACGGTCCGGTTGATGTTGCGGATCGCGACCTGGGCGCGGACCGGCTGGGCCGCCTCGGCGCTCTCCGCGTTCAGCGCGTCGGCCGCGAGCTTGATCAGCTCGTTGTCCAGCGCCTTCTCCAGGCCGTGGTCCTGGGCCACCACCTGGTGGCGCACCGCGCCCTCGGGCAGGTCCGGGACGTGCAGCAGCGGGGCGAGGTCCAGGCCCTGCGCCTTCCAGTGCGCCACGGCACGGGTGGTGTCCAGCAGCTCGGCGTGGCCGACGGCCTCGTCCAGGGTGCGGAAGCCCAGCTCGGCCAGGAGCTCGCGGACCTCCTCGGCGATGAACTCGAAGAAGTTCACCACGAACTCCGCCTTGCCGCTGAACCGCTCGCGCAGCACCGGGTTCTGGGTGGCGATGCCGACCGGGCAGGTGTCCAGGTGGCACACGCGCATCATCACGCAGCCGGAGACCACCAGCGGGGCGGTCGCGAAGCCGAACTCCTCGGCGCCGAGCAGCGCGGCGATCACGACGTCGCGGCCGGTCTTGAGCTGGCCGTCGGTCTGCACCACGATGCGGTCGCGCAGGCCGTTGAGCAGCAGCGTCTGCTGGGTCTCGGCCAGGCCGAGCTCCCAGGGGCCGCCCGCGTGCTTGAGCGAGGTGAGCGGGGAGGCGCCGGTGCCGCCGTCGTGGCCGGAGATCAGCACCACGTCCGCGTGGGCCTTGGAGACGCCCGCGGCCACGGTGCCGACGCCGACCTCGGAGACCAGCTTGACGTGAATGCGCGCCTTCGGGTTGGCGTTCTTCAGGTCGTGGATCAGCTGGGCGAGATCCTCGATGGAGTAGATGTCGTGGTGCGGCGGCGGGGAGATCAGGCCGACGCCCGGGGTGGAGTGCCGGGTCCTGGCGACCCACGGGTAGACCTTGTGGCCGGGCAGCTGGCCGCCCTCGCCGGGCTTGGCCCCCTGCGCCATCTTGATCTGGATGTCGTCGGAGTTGACCAGGTACTCGCTGGTGACGCCGAAGCGGCCGGAGGCCACCTGCTTGATCGCCGAGCGGCGCGCCGGGTCGTACAGGCGCTCCGGGTCCTCGCCGCCCTCGCCGGTGTTGGACTTGGCGCCCAGCTGGTTCATGGCGATCGCCAGGGTCTCGTGCGCCTCCTTGGAGATGGAGCCGTACGACATGGCGCCGGTGGAGAAGCGCTTGACGATCTCGCTGACGGGCTCGACCTCCTCGATCGGGATCGAGGGGCGGTCGTTCTTGTCGTTCTTGAATGCGAACAGGCCGCGCAGCGTCATCAGCCGCTGGGACTGCTCGTTCACCCGCTCGGTGTACTTCTTGAAGATGTCGTAGCGGCGGGTCCGGGTGGAGTGCTGCAGCCGGAAGACCGTCTCGGGGTCGAACAGGTGCGGCTCGCCCTCGCGGCGCCACTGGTACTCGCCGCCGATCTCCAGCGCCCGGTGGGCGGAGGGGATGCCGGAGACGGGGTACGCCTTGACGTGCCGCGCGGCGACCTCCTGGGCGATGACGTCCAGGCCCGCGCCGCCGATCTTGGTGGCGGTGCCGTGGAAGTAGGTGTCCACGAAGGACTCGTCCAGGCCGACGGCCTCGAAGACCTGCGCACCGCGGTAGGAGGCCACGGTGGAGATGCCCATCTTGGACATCACCTTCAGCACGCCCTTGCCCAGCGCCTTGATCAGGTTGCGGATCGCGGTCTCGGCCTCGACGCCCGGCAGGAACGTCCCGGCGCGGACCAGGTCCTCGACCGACTCCATCGCCAGGTACGGGTTGACCGCCGCGGCGCCGTAGCCGATCAGCAGCGCGACATGGTGCACCTCGCGGACGTCGCCCGCCTCGACCAGCAGGCCCACCTGGGTGCGCTGCTTGGTGCCGATGAGGTGGTGGTGGACGGCGGAGGTGAGCAGCAGGGAGGGGATCGGGGCGTGCTCGGCGTCCGAGTGGCGGTCGGAGAGCACGATCAGCCGGGCGCCGTCCTCGATGGCGGCGTCGGCCTCGGCGCAGATCTCCTCAAGGCGCGCGGCGAGGGCCTCGCCGCCCCCGCCGACCCGGTACAGGCCGGAGAGGGTCGCGGCCTTCAGGCCCGGCATGTCGCCGTCGGCGTTGATGTGGATGAGCTTGGCCAGCTCATCGTTGTCGATCACCGGGAAGGGCAGGGTGACGCTGCGGCAGGAGGCCGGGGTCGGGTCCAGCAGATTGCCCTGCGGGCCCAGCGAGGAGATCAGCGAGGTGACCAGCTCCTCGCGGATGGCGTCCAGCGGTGGGTTGGTGACCTGCGCGAACAGCTGGGTGAAGTAGTCGAACAGCAGCCGCGGCCGCTCGGAGAGGGCGGCGATCGGCGAGTCGGTGCCCATCGAGCCGATCGGCTCGGCGCCGGTCTTGGCCATCGGGGCCAGGATGACGCGCAGCTCCTCCTCGGTGTAGCCGAAGGTCTGCTGCCGGCGGGTGACCGAGGCGTGGGTGTGCACGATGTGCTCGCGCTCGGGCAGGTCGGCCAGGTCGATCAGGCCGGCGTCCAGCCAGTCGCCGTACGGCTGCTCGGCGGCGAGCGCCGCCTTGATCTCGTCGTCCTCGATGATGCGGTGCTCGGCGGTGTCGACCAGGAACATCCGGCCGGGCTGAAGCCGGCCCTTGCGCACCACCTTGGCCGGGTCGATGTCCAGCACGCCGACCTCGGAGGCCAGCACGACCAGGCCGTCGTCGGTGACCCAGTAGCGCCCGGGCCGCAGACCGTTGCGGTCGAGGACCGCGCCGACCTGGGTGCCGTCGGTGAAGGTGACGCAGGCGGGGCCGTCCCAGGGCTCCATCAGCGTGGAGTGGTACTGGTAGAAGGCGCGCCGCGCCGGGTCCATGGAGGGGTGGTTCTCCCACGCCTCGGGGACCATCATCAGCACGCTGTGCGGCAGCGAGCGGCCGCCGAGGTGCAGCAGCTCCAGGACCTCGTCGAAGGTCGCGGAGTCGGAGGCGTCGGGGGTACAGATCGGGAAGATCCGCTCCAGGCTCTTGTCTCCGAACAGGTCGCTGACCAGCTGCGACTCCCGGGCGCGCATCCAGTTGCGGTTGCCCTTGACCGTGTTGATCTCGCCGTTGTGGGCGACGAAGCGGTACGGGTGGGCCAGCGGCCAGCTCGGGAAGGTGTTGGTGGAGAACCGCGAGTGGACCAGCGCGATGGCGGTGGCGAAGCGGCGGTCGGACAGGTCGGGGAAGAACGGCTCCAGCTGCCCGGTGGTCAGCATCCCCTTGTAGACCAGGGTGCGCGAGGACAGCGACGGGAAGTAGACCCCGGCCTCCCGCTCGGCGCGCTTGCGCAGCGCGAACGCCTTGCGGTCCAGGGCGAGACCGCTGCTGGCGCCGTCGGTGACGAAGATCTGGGAGAAGGCGGGCATGGTGGCGCGCGCGCCACTGCCCAGCAGCTCGGGGGCGACCGGCACCTCGCGCCAGCCGAGGACGGTCAGGCCCTCCTCGGCCGCGATCCGCTCGATGTGGCCGGCGGCAGCGGCGCCCTCGGCCTCTCCTTCGGGGAGGAAGGCGATGCCCACGGCGTACGAGCCGGCATCGGGGAGCTCGAAGCCACTGACGCTCTCCCGCAGGAAGGCGTCCGGGACCTGCACCAGAATGCCGGCGCCGTCGCCGGAGTCGGGCTCGGAACCGGTGGCCCCGCGGTGCTCGAGGTTGGTCAGGACAGTAAGAGCCTGCTCCACGAGCTCATGGCTGGCCTCGCCGGTGAGGGTCGCCACGAAGCCGACACCACAGGCGTCGTGCTCATCGCGGGGGTCGTACATCCCCTGTCGGGCGGGGTGGGACGCGGAACGCATCGGCTCTCCCGTCGTCGTCTACGGCATGTGGGTGTGCCGAGGGACGACGCTGGCCCTCCGCCAAGAAATTTTCGTGCAGGTTACATGATGAGGCGCTTCTCGAGAAGCGGATAGCTCGTTCCATCATGCGGACACTGCGCACGAGGGGTGAAGTCGGGCAAGGGGGGATCAAAGGATCACCCCGCCGCAGCACCTGGCGGGCGACGCTGCCCATGGCGCTACGGCGTTATGCCCGCCGGTAAACGGATTGAAACCGTCAAGTAACGGGGTAATCTTGCGGCTCGCCGTATGGTAAATCAACCCACGGCCGTGCCAAAGAGTATGCCCAAGGCATATGTCACACCGGCCGCCGCGCCACCCAGCACCAGCTGCCGCAGCCCGCTGAACCACCAGCTGCGGGCGGTCACCCGCGCCACCACCGCACCGCATCCGAACAGCCCGATCAGCGCCAGCAGCACGGCCGGCCACAGCGCCGTCGCCCCCAGCAGATACGGCAGCACCGGCAGCAGCGCGCCCAGCGCGAACGAGCCGAACGAGGACACCGCCGCGACCAGCGGCGACGGCAGATCGTCCGGGTCGATGCCCAGCTCCTCGCGGGCGTGTATCTCCAGCGCCTGCTCCGGGTCCTTCGACAACTGCTCGGCCACCTGACGCGCCAGCTCGGGCTCCACGCCCCGCGACTCGTACAGCGCCGCCAGCTCCTCCAGCTCGTCCACGGGATGCTTGCGCAGCTCGCGCCGCTCGACCTCCAGCTCGGCCTCCACCAGCTCACGCTGGGAGGCGACGGAGGTGTACTCCCCGGCCGCCATCGAGAACGCACCGGCGGCAAGACCGGCCAGGCCGGTGATCACGATCGTCTGCCGGTCCACAGCACCGCCCGCGACACCGGTCATCAGCGCGAGGTTGGAGACAAGACCGTCCATGGCACCGAACACGGCCGGGCGCAGCCAGCCGCCGTTCACATCGCGGTGGGTGTGGTTGTCGCGGTGCGCGATGTGCGGGGGTTCGGTGCTCGCGATGACAGACATGACGGATACTGCGCTCCCTTCAGGGGTGCGGGCGCGGCCGCCCTCAACCCAACAGTCCGAAGGTACGCACGAATTCCCCGCCGCCGCCAGCAAGGAAGGCCGAACTTACCTCGCTGACCTGCGGAAACACAAAGGCCGCCGAACCCTTGCGGGTCCGGCGGCCTCTCGGCGACGCTACTTCGAGGCCTCGGCCTCCGGCTTCGACTCCGCCGCGGGCTCGGTCTTGCCCTCCGCCTTGGACTCCGTCTCGGTCCCGGCCTTGGCCTCCGCCTTGTGCTCCGCCTCGCCGTCCTCACGGCCCGGCTCGCCGCCCTCGGCCTGCTCCGCCTCGGCCACCGCGGCGGGCTCCACGATCTCCTCCCGCCCGGGGGCCTTCTTCGCGGAGATCACGAAGTAGGCCACCGCCGCCAGGAAGACGACGATCGCCGTCCAGTTGTTCAGCCGCATGCCCAGCACATGGTGGGCGGTGTCCACTCGTAGGTACTCCACCCAGAAGCGGCCTACGGTGTACGCGGCGACGTACAGCGCGAACGCCCGGCCGTGTCCCAGCTTGAACCTCTTGTCCGCCCAGAGCACCAGCAGCGCCACGCCCACGCACCACAGCGACTCGTACAAGAACGTCGGCTGGTACGTACCGGCGACGCGCCCTATGTCGGCGTCGGCGTCGATCTTCAGTCCCCAGGGCAGATCGGTCTTCTTGCCGTACAGCTCCTGGTTGAACCAGTTGCCCCAACGGCCGATCGCCTGGGCGAAGGCGATCCCCGGCGCGACCGCGTCCGCCCACGCCGGGAGCGGGATGCCCCGGCGCCGGCAGCCGATCCAGGCGCCGAGGGCGCCCATCGCGATCGCACCCCAGATCCCGAGGCCGCCCTCCCAGATCTTGAAGGCGTCCACCCAGTCACGGCCGTCGGTGAAGTACAGCTCGTAGTCGGTGATGACGTGGTACAGCCGACCGCCGACCAGGCCGAAGGGCACCGCCCACACGGCGATGTCGGCGACCGTGCCGACCCGGCCGCCCCGGGCGACCCAGCGTCGGCCGCCGAGCCAGACCGCCACGAAGACACCGAGGATGATGCAGAAGGCATAGCCGCGCAGCGGGATCGGGCCGAGGTAGATCACGCCGGACGACGGGCTGGGAATGTATGCGAGGTTCATGTCGGAGTCGACGCTACCGTGCCGGGCGGTCAATGCGGCAACCCACCCGGCGCAACGGCTGCGTAACGAGCCGGGCTGCTAGCCCTTCCCGGTGACCATCCGCTTGAGCTTCCGCGGGCTCAGCGGCTCGTCCGGATCTCCGTAGACCGCCTTCCCGTCCAGCAGAACGGTCGGCGTCGAGCTGTAGCCCGAGCGGTTGAAGGCGCCATTGGACTTCCGCACCCACCCATCGTGCCTGCCCTCCTGGACGCACCTGCGGAAGGCCTCGGTGTCCAGCCCCGGGACCTTGCCCGCCAGCTTGATCAGCTTCGTCTTGTCCGCGTACGAGTCCTTGGTCTCCGGCGGCTGGTTCTTGTAGAGCACATCGTGGTACGCCACATACTTCCCGGCGTCCTGCGCGCAGGCCGCCGCGTTCGCCGCGTACAGCGAGCCGGTGCCGCCCATGTTGCCGTCGATGATCGTCACCAGGTGGTAGCGGACCTTCATCCGGCCCTCGTCCTGCAACTGGTGCACAGTCGTGCGGAAGACGTCCTCGAACTGCTTGCAGCCGGGGCAGCGGAAGTCCTCGTAGACGGTCAGCGTCTTCTTCGCGCCCGCCTTACCTGTCGGGATCACCGTGCCGGCCGCGCCCTTCGGGGCGACCGCCCGGCTGCCCGACTTCCCCGAGTCCCCGCCGGTCTTCGTGGCGACCACGCCCACCCCGGCGGCCACCCCCAGCACGGCCACGACCGCCCCGGCCACCCCCAGGGCGCGCCTGCGCCTGGCGCGGGCCTGGTCCTTCTCTCGCTGTTCCCGCAGCCGCTCCCGGGCGCTGCGCTTCCCCTGACGGTTTTTCTCGCTCACGCCCTCGACAACGAGGCGGAGGAGCCCCACTGAACTCCTCCGCCCCGTATTCGCTCTAACGGGGGACGCGGACGCCCTCCGCCAGCTCACCCGCCAGCTCGCGGACGGCCGTGAGCCCCGTCTCCGGGTCCTCGGCGTCCATCATCCGCCGCACGAACGCCGTCCCGACGATGACGCCGTCCGCGTACTCGGCCACCTCGGCGGCCTGCCCGGCGGTGGACACCCCGAGCCCCACGCACACCGGCAGGTCGGTCGTCGCGCGGGTCCGCTCCACCAGCCCCCGCGCCCCCTCCCCCACCGAATCGCGGGTACCGGTCACCCCCATGACCGAGGCCGCGTACACAAAGCCGCTGCCCGCCGCGGTGATCCTCGCGAGCCGCTCGTCGCCGGTGCTCTGCGCCACCACGAACACCGTGGCGAGCCCGTGCTGCTCGGCGGCCTTCCGCCATCCCTCCGACTCCTGGACGGGCAGGTCCGGCAGGATGCACCCCGCGCCGCCCACCGCGGCCAGATCGGCCGCGAACCGCTCGGGCCCGTACCGGTCCACCGGGTTCCAGTACGTCATGCACAGGACGGGCGCCCCGGTCCGCTGGTGCACCTCGCCGACCGTACGGATCACATCGCGGATGCGAACGCCGCCCCGCAGCGCGATGTCGTCGGCGGTCTGGATGACCGGGCCGTCCAGCACCGGGTCGCTGTAGGGCAGACCGACCTCGATCACATCGCAGCCGCCCTCGACCATCGCCGTCATCGCCCGCACCCCGTCGTCGACGGTCGGGTAACCGGCGGGCCAATAGCCGATGAGCGCGGCACGCCCCTCCGCCTTGGCCTTGGCCAGCACGGATCCCAGCAGCTCTGCGCTCATCACTTCTCTCCCTCGTAGAGCCCGAAGTACCGCGCGGCCGTGTCCATGTCCTTGTCGCCACGGCCCGACAGATTGACCAGCACCAGCGCGTCGCCGCCCAGCTCACGCCCCAGCTCGAGCGCCCCCGCCAGGGCGTGCGCGCTCTCGATCGCCGGGATGATCCCCTCGGTCCGCGACAGCAGCCGCAACGCCTGCATCGCGGCGTCATCGGTGACCGCCCGGTACTCGGCCCGCCCCGTGTCCTTCAAATACGCGTGCTCCGGCCCGACCCCCGGGTAGTCCAGACCCGCCGAGATCGAGTACGGCTCCAGGATCTGCCCGTCCTCGTCCTGCAGCACATACGACCGGGAACCGTGCAGAATCCCCGGCTCCCCCTTGGTCAGCGTGGCCGCGTGCTCCCCGGTCTCCACGCCGTGCCCGGCCGGCTCGAAGCCGAACAGCCGCACGGACTCGTCCTTCAGGAAGGCGTGGAACAGCCCGATCGAGTTCGAACCGCCCCCCACGCACGCCGCGACCGCGTCCGGCAGCCGCCCGGTCCGCTCCAGGATCTGCCGACGCGCCTCCACGCCGATCACCCGGTGGAAGTCGCGCACCAGCGCCGGGAACGGGTGCGGTCCTGCGGCGGTCCCGAACAGATAGTGCGTACGGTCCACATTGGCCACCCAGTCGCGGAACGCCTCGTTGATCGCGTCCTTGAGCGTCCGGCTGCCGGTCTTCACGGCGACGACCTCGGCGCCCAGGATCCGCATCCGCGCGACATTGAGCGCCTGGCGCTCGGTGTCGATCTCGCCCATGTAGATCACGCACTCGAGCCCGAACAGCGCACATGCGGTGGCCGTCGCCACGCCGTGCTGCCCCGCGCCGGTCTCGGCGACCACCCGGGTCTTGCCCATGCGCTTGGCGAGCAGCGCCTGGCCCAGCACGTTGTTGATCTTGTGCGATCCGGTGTGGTTGAGGTCCTCCCGCTTCAGGAAGATCCGCGCACCGCCCGCGTGCTCCGCGAACCGCGGCACCTCGGTCAGGGCGCTGGGCCGCCCCGTGTAGTTGACCAGCAGATCCTCGAGCTCGGCGGCGAACGACGGGTCGCTCTTCACCTTGTCGTACTCGACGGCGACCTCGTCCACCGCGGCGACCAGCGCCTCGGGGATGAACTGGCCGCCGAACGCGCCGAAATACCCCTCGGCGCTGGGGATGTGACCCTCCGGGTCCGGGACAAAGAAGTCAGACGGCATCTGACGTACTCCTCAGTCGGGGCGCATACCCCACCACTCATAACGGACAAATGACCACGATGATCGCTGCGCGGCGCTGACGCTCTGAACGCTGCAGGGCACCCGGACCGCGCCCGGGACGGGCCGACGCCGGGGTCACCGGCAGGGAGCCGCCGACGAGGCGGGAGGGGGCGGGGGTGCAGGGGTGGCGCCCTGGACGCTTACGCATATGTGTGGCGCCAAGTTCCGGCCAGCGCCACGCTTCGGGTCACCGGCGCCGTAAATATGCGGTCCAGGGTGACAGCCCCGGAGGCCCCGCCCCCGGCACCCACCACGAACGCTCAGCGCACCCCGCGCAACCTCAGCCCGCCACGCACAAGCTCAGCACACCGCGCGCAGCAAGGCACGCGCGCCATCGACGCCCGTTGACCTGCCCGGGCTCGCACCCGATGTGGTAGCGCACGCGCCGCCCCCGCACCCGCCTCGCGGGCGCACGGCAGCCACGGGGACGACACCCCCGGGCCAGGCGCGCGTACGTGTCCATGACGGTCTCAGTCCCGCCCGTGCCGCAGCGCCGGGTGCGCACCCGCCGCGACCAGGTCCGCGACCGCGCCCTTCGGGTCCCGGCCGGTGACCAGCGACTCGCCCACCAGCACGGCGTCCGCGCCGTCGTTCGCGTATGCGATCAGATCGTGCGGGCCGCGTACGCCCGACTCCGCGACCTTCACGATGTGGTCCGGGATCTCCGGCGCGACCCGCGCGAAGGTCCCCCGGTCCACCTGGAGCGTCTTCAGGTTCCGCGCGTTGACGCCGATCACCCGCGCCCCGGCGTCCACCGCCCGCTCGACCTCGTCCTCGTCGTGCACCTCGACCAGCGGCGTCAGCCCGATGGACTCGGCGCGCTCGATGAGCGAGACCAGCGCCGGCTGGTCCAGCGCGGCGACGATCAGCAGGGCGACGTCCGCGCCGTATGCCCGCGCCTCCCACAGCTGGTAGGAGGTGACGATGAAGTCCTTGCGCAGCACCGGGATGTCGACCTTCGCGCGCACGGCCTCCAGGTCGGCCAGCGATCCGCCGAACCGCCGCTGCTCCGTGAGCACGCTGATGACGGCCGCGCCGCCCGCCTCGTAGTCGGCGGCGAGCCCGGCCGGGTCGGCGATCGCGGCGAGCGCGCCCTTGGACGGGCTGGAGCGCTTGACCTCGCAGATCACCTTGACGCTGTCGCCCTTGAGCGCGGCTGCCCCGTCCTTGGCCTGGGGCGCCCTGGCGGCCCGCTCCTTGAGCTCGTCGAGGGTGACGCGCGCCTGCCGCTCCGCGAGGTCGGCACGGACTCCGTCGATGATCTCGTCGAGCACACTCACGCGAGCGGCCCCCTTCCGGACGGGGTTGGAGCTTCTGATCACTACTGGCGCAGCGGGCCTCCACCGGGAGGCGAGCACTTCACCAGGCACTGCGATGGTATCTGGCGGAGGACCGAGGTCTCGCATCCGGTTGACGCGGACCTGCACACTCCGCTGCACCGAAGCCGATACGGAACCAAGGGATCCCTGTGTATTCAACGGTCACGGCGTGAGAAAACTTCCGAAGGGGAGGTTCCGGATAACGGTGAAACCCAGAACCGCCCCACTGAGCACCCACCCGTGCACGGCGCGCAGCGCAACCACCGGCCCGGTCGACGCCACCGCCCCCACCGGCCCCGCCGTACGCCACCGCACGCACTCCACGAACCACCGCAGCCACACCACGGCGAACCCGAGGTAGCCGAGGACGGCGAGCGCATTGCCCCCCAGCGCGGCGAGCGGCTCCCCGTGGGCGACCGCGTACGCGCTGCGCAGCCCGCCGCAGCCGGGGCAGTACAGGCCGGTGAGCCTCAGCAGCGGGCAGGCGGGGTAGTGGCCCGGCTCATTGGGGTCGACGAGCCCGACGAAGGCGAAGGCGGCCAGAACCGCCGCGAGCACGCCCACAGGAGCGCCCAGCCGACGCACCAACGACGGAACGTCCGACGGCGCGGGTGTTTCCTCGGTCACATCGCCGAGTCTCCGCGCGGATACGCGAAGGCGCAGCTCAGGATCCGCGCACCTGCCTCCGTACGGCTGTACCGCTGTACCGCTGTACCGCTGTACGTGCCGTACGGCGGCGGCCGTACGCCCGGACCCCGCGCCGCGCCTCGAAACGAACCAGGCGGACAAAGGCGGCGGATCAGGCGGGTCGCCTCAGCCCCGCCCCACACGCCCCACCCCGCCCCGGGCTACTGCTGCGCCTGCGCCTGGGCCGCCGACTGCACCTGCGGCTGGCGCTTCGGCGCCTGCCCGAGACCGGCCGCGCGCATCGCCGCGCCGACGACACCGCCGAGGGCCACCACGACCAAGCCCGCCCAGAAGCCGATCGGGTTGGCCAGCACGACGAACGCACTGGAGATGCAGAAGCCGATGAAGGCGATGGTGACGCCGGTCCAGGCGGCCGGGGTGTGTCCGTGGTTGTTACCCGCCATGAATACTCCTCGTTGCTCTACTGCCCCCGGGTCCCGGGCGCGCGGGGCGAACGCTCCCACGTCATTGTCCCCGACGCGCGAAGCCGCCTTGAGCGGGGGGTGCCGCTCGGACCGGCCCGCCGGGCCGGTCCCGTCGGACCGCTCAAGCCGCAGCCGGTCCATGGGGACCGCTCAGGCGGGGCAGACCCGAAAACCGCTCAGGCCTCGCGGCCCGCCGACCCCTCCGTCGGGTCCTCGCCCCGGTCAAGGGCCTTCCACAGCTCCTCGGGCCGCTCCGGATCCCCGGCGGGCCCGCCCCGCCGCACCCGCGCCCCCGCGCCGCGGCTCTTCCCGCCGCCCCCCGCGCGCTCGTAGCGGCCGGACATGGCGGGCCAGTGGCGGCCGTAGCCCAGCGCGAGCAGCCCGGCGAGCAACAGCAGCAGCCCGCCCACCATGGCGACCCAGGGCCATGGGGTGTACGCGACGTCGTGGATGGCGCTGTCGGCCAGGCCGGTCGCCTGGGACGCCTTCTCCTCGAGCGCCGCCTTGTCGGACGCGCCCAGCGCCGAGCTGACCACGATCCCCGCCCCGCTGAGGGCCAGCAGCCCGGAGACGACCCAGCGCCCGAGGCGGTTGACGGCGAACACCGCGACGAGCGCGGCAAGGCCGACGACCGCGAGCGCTCCGGGCAGCCCGGTGATGTCGTCACCGTCGGCATGCTGCTGCAGGGTGCCCTTGGCGACCGCGGCCGTGCCCTTGGCCCAGGTGCGGCTGGTGGCCAGCAGCACGAGCGCGGCGCCGAGCGCGCCGGACAGCAGGGCGACGCCGAGGCTGCGTCTGCGGCTGCGCGCGGCGGAGGCGGTGGGCTCGTGATGGGCCCGGGGCTGGGGTACGGCTGCTGCACTCACGCGTACCACTATCCCCCACCGGTCGGACAAGCCCGCCGCGGGGATACGGTATGCCTGATTCGACGCCGGAAACCCGGAACGTCAGATGCCCGGAACCCGCATCTTCACGACGCCGGAAACCCCGAACGTCAGCCCCGCTCCAGCCGCCCCGCCGTGTGCACGGCCCGCAGCACCGCCGCCGCCTTGTTCCGGCACTCCGCGTCCTCCGCCACCGGGTCGGAGTCGGCGACGATGCCCGCGCCGGCCTGGACGTACGCGGTCCCGTCCCGCAGCAGCGCCGTACGGATGGCGATCGCGGTGTCGGAGTCGCCCGCGAAGTCGAGATAGCCGACGCACCCCCCGTACAGGCCGCGGCGGCTCGGCTCGAGCTCCTCGATGATCTGCATGGCGCGCGGCTTGGGGGCGCCGGAGAGGGTACCGGCGGGGAAGCAGGCGGTGAGCACGTCGAAGGCCGTACGGCCCTCGGCGAGCCGGCCGGTCACGGTGGAGACGATGTGCATGACGTGGCTGTAGCGCTCGACCGACATGAAGTCGACGACCTCGACGCTGCCCGGCTCGCAGACCCGGCCGAGGTCATTGCGCCCGAGGTCGACGAGCATGAGGTGCTCGGCGCGCTCCTTGGGGTCGGCGAGGAGTTCGTCGGCGAGGGCGGCGTCCTCCTGCGGGGTGGCGCCGCGCGGGCGCGTACCGGCGATCGGGTGCACCATCGCCCGCCCGTCCTCGACCTTGACCAGCGCCTCGGGGCTGGACCCCACGACGTCGAACCCGTCGAAGCGGAAGAGGTACATGTACGGGCTCGGGTTGGTGGCCCGCAGCACGCGGTAGACGTCCAGGGCGCTGGCCGCGCAGGGCGTCTCGAACCGCTGGGAGGGCACGACCTGGAAGGCCTCGCCCGCGCGGATGCGCTCCTTGATGTCCTCCACGGCCGCCATGAAGTCCGGCCCGCCCCACAGGGCGGTGTACTCGGGGAGCTCGGAGGCCGGCAGGGCGGTGGGGTCCGTGGGGACGGGGCGGGCCAGGTCGGCGGCCATCGCGTCGAGCCGCGCCACGGCGTCCGCGTACGCCTCGTCGACGCCCGTGTCGAGGTCGTTGTGGTTGATCGCGTTGGCGATCAGCAGGACCGTGCCGTCCCAGTGGTCGAGCACGGCGAGATCCGAGGTGAGCAGCATGGTCAGCTCGGGCAGCCGCAGATCGTCCCGGCCGCTCTCGCCGATCTTCTCCAGGCGGCGCACGATGTCGTAGCCGAGGTAGCCGACCATGCCGCCGGTGAACGGCGGCAGATGGACCAGCCCCCCGAGGTCGCGGGGGGTGTGCAGGGTTTCGATGGTCGCGCGCAGCGCCTGCAGCGGGTCGCCCTCGGAGGGGACGCCGACGGGCGGGGTGCCCAGCCAGTGCGCCTGGCCGTCACGCTCGGTGAGGGCGGCGGCGCTGCGTACGCCGATGAAGGAGTAGCGCGACCAGGACCGGCCGTTCTCGGCGGACTCCAGGAGGAAGGTGCCGGGGCGCTCGGCGGCCAGCTTGCGGTAGAGCCCGACCGGGGTGTCGCCGTCCGCGAGCAGCCGCCGCGTGACGGGGATGACGCGGCGGTCGGCCGCCAGCTTGCGGAAGGTCTCGAGGTCCATCGTGTGCGCACCCTGGGTCATGGCTGGCGAGCCTACTGGCCGAGTGGGAGGACGTCGGAATCGAAGCAGGTGCGGTCGCCGGTGTGGCAGGCCGCGCCGACCTGGTCGACCTTGACCAGGACGGTGTCGGCGTCGCAGTCGAGGGCCACGGACTTGACCAGCTGGATGTGCCCGGAGGTGTCGCCCTTGACCCAGTACTCCTGGCGGCTGCGGCTCCAGTAGGTGCAGCGGCCGGTGGTGAGGGTGCGGTGCAGCGCCTCGTCGTCCATCCAGCCGAGCATCAGCACCTCGCCGGTGTCGTACTGCTGGGCGATGGCGGGGACGAGGCCGTCGGCGTCGCGCTTGAGGCGGGCGGCGAGGGCCGGGTCGAGGGCGGAGGGGCGGTCGGAGCCGGTCATGCGACCATTCTGCACTCCTGAAGCCGGGAGGTGATTCCGCGCTCCCCGTGGCCGAGCGGGCCGGGGTCGAGCCGGGCCGGGCCGGGGTCGAGCCGGGGCGGGCCGGGGCCGGGGATGCCGCGGAGCCCGATGGCTCGGTTGTCGGTGGCATGGGGCATGCTTCGGGCATGACGTTTCCCCCGCCGCCGAACGATTCCAACCGGCCTGGAAACGGCGGGGGGTTCGGGCCACCGCCGGAGCAAGGTTTCGGGCCGCCGCCCGAGCAGGGCCAGGGACAGGGCTTCGGACCGCCTCCGGAGCAGGGCTTCGGGCCGCCCACGCAGCCCGGCCTGCCCGCCCCGCAGGGACAGCTGCCGCCGGCGGGCGGCTTCGGGCCGCCCACCGGCGCCCTGCCTCCCGGTCCGCTGCCTTCCGGCGCGCTCCCGCCCGGCGCCTTTCCCCCCGGCCCCCTGCCGCCCCCGCCACCGCCGGGCCGTGGCTCGGGCGGGGCGAGGACCGCGGCGATCGCGATCGCCGCGGCGGTGGCGGGCGCGCTGGTCATCGGCGGCATCCTCATCGGCACCCGCGACGACGACAGCAAGAGCGAGGCATCCGCAGACAAGACGGCACAGCCGTCGGCGGACGCGAAGTCGTCGGACTCCCCCTCGCCCTCGGCCTCCGCGTCGGCGTCCGCCTCCGAGGGAGGGTCCGGTTCGGCCGACCCCGGGCAGGGCGCGCCGCTGGGCGGCGGCAGCGACGTCCCCGACGGTGGTACGACCCCCTCGGCCTCCGCGTCCGGGGACCCCGGCGACCTGGTGCCGTATGTGGTGCTCAAGCCCGGCGAGTGCTTCGACCACCCCATGCTCGACACCAGCGTGACGAAGGTCGAGAAGCGGGGGTGCAACGGTCCGCACGACGGTGAGGTGGTCGCCAACGAGACGCTGACCGGGGACTTCTCCACCGAGAAGGACATCCAGGCCAAGGCGCTCTCACTGTGCGAGACGGACGCCAAGAAGCGGCTGAAGTCCATACCGAACGACGGTCGGATGTATTACTACTACGCGCTCTATCCGGCGCTGGGCACCTACCGGATCCGGGGCGAGGACCAGGTCTCCTGCTCGCTGACGCTCAGCTCGGGCCCGGGTGGCAAGAAGCTGACCAAGCCGCTTCCGGGGTGACGGGGCGCAAGGCTGACGGGGCACAAGGCCGACCTGGACGCGAGGGCAATCGGCACCGCGGCGGCCCGGCGCCAGTGGCGGGGGCCGGACGGCGGTCGTAGGGTGGGCGGTATGTCCACTCACGCGAGGCGCGAACGGCTGCTCCTGGCCGATCTGTTGGAGACCGCGGGCCCCGATGCCCCGACGCTGTGCGAGGGCTGGACCACCCATGACCTGGCCGCCCATCTGGTGGTCCGTGAGCGCCGCGCGGACGCGGCCGCCGGTCTGCTGCTCAAGCCGCTGGCCGGGCGGCTGGACCGGGTCCAGGCGGAGTTCGCCGCGAAGCCGTACGGGGAGCTGATCCGGCTCTTCCGCGAGGGCCCGCCGCGGATGTCGCCGTTCGCCGTCAAGCAGGTGGACGAGGCGGCCAACACCGTCGAGTTCTACGTCCACGCCGAGGACGTCCGCCGGGCCCAGCCGGACTGGCAGCCGCGCGAGATCGACCCGGTCTTCGCCGACGCGCTGTGGTCCCGGATCGAGCGGATCGCCAAGGCGATCGGCCGCAAGTCCCCGGTCGGCCTGGTGCTGCGCCGCCCGGACGGCCGTACGGCGGTGGCGCACCGCGGCACCCCGGTGGTGACGGCCACCGCGGACCCGGGCGAGCTGGCGGTCTTCGTGTTCGGCCGCCAGGACGCCGCCCGGGTCGAGTTGGAGGGCGAGAAGGAAGCGGTGGCCAAGCTCCAGGCCGCCAAGCTCGGCATCTGAGCCGGCGTCCGACGGAGCGCCCGGCGGAGCATCGGCACACCACCCCCTCATCTCACCTCACCTCACCTCACAGCGGTCATCACAGCGCCCGCGCCCGGTTCACCGCGGCCAGTACCGCGCGCACCGAGGCGGTGAGCACGGAGGTGTCCTGACCGGCGCCCCACCGCGTGGTGCCACCGACGCGGCATTCGGCATAGGCCATGGCGGGACTGCCGGGCCCGGCGGCGGTCGCGTGCTCGGCGTAGTGGAGGATGTCCACGGCGATCCCGGCGCCGGCCAGGGCGTCGGCGAAGGCGGACAGCGGCCCGTTGCCCGTGCCCTCGTACACACACTTGTCGTCGCCCATGTGCAGCTCGCAGACGAAGCGGTGCCGGCCGGGGCCGGTCTCCTCGGCCGTCCACGCCCCGAGGGTGACCGGACCGTCGTCGTGGCCGGGGGCGAGATACGAGGCGCGGAACAGCTCCCACAGGTCCTCGGCCGCGGCCTCCCGGCCGCTGTCGTCGGTGGCGGCCTGCACGATGCGGGAGAAGTCGGCGCGCAGCCGCTTCGGCAGGTCCAGGCCGTAGTGCGCCTGGAGCAGATGGGCGATGCCGCCCTTGCCCGACTGGCTGTTGACGCGGATGACGGCCTCGTAGCTGCGCCCCACGTCGGCCGGGTCGATCGGCAGATACGGCACCGCCCACGGCGCCTGCCCCTCCGGCACCCCGGACTCGGCGGCCCGCCGGGCGTGCTCGGCCAGCCCCTTGCTGATGGCGTCCTGGTGGGTGCCGGAGAAGGCGGTGTAGACCAGCTCGCCGCCGTAGGGGTGGCGGGGGTGGACCGGCAGCCGGTTGCAGTGCTCGACGGTGTCGCGGATCGCGTCGACATCGGAGAAGTCGATCATCGGGTCCACGCCCTGGGCGTAGAGGTTCAGGGCGAGGGTGACCAGGTCCACATTGCCCGTCCGCTCGCCGTTGCCGAACAGACAGCCCTCGACGCGCTGGGCGCCCGCCAGCACGGCCAGCTCCGCGCAGGCGACCCCGGTGCCCCGGTCGTTGTGCGGGTGCACGGAGAGGACGACGTCCGAGCGCCGCTCCAGGTGGCGGTGCATGTACTCGATCTGGTCGGCGTACACGTTGGGGGTGGCGCACTCGACGGTGGCGGGCAGGTTGTGGATCACCGGCCGCTCGGGGCAGGCGTCCCACAGCTCGGTGAGGCCGTTGCAGACCTCCAGCACGAAGTCGGGTTCGGTGAGGTTGAAGACCTCCGGGGAGAACTGGAACCGGATGTTCTCGGGGCGCGCCTCGGCGAGCCGGGCCAGCTGCCCGGCGGCGTCCCGGATCATCCCGTACACCTCGGTACGGTCGCGGCCGAGCACCACCTCGCGCCAGACGGGGGCGGTGGCGGTGTACAGGTGCACCACCGAGCGGGGCAGGCCCTCGATGGCGGCGAACGTCCGCTCGATCAGGTCGCGGCGGGCCGGGGTGAAGACCACCACGGTCACATCGGCGGGGACCGCGTCGCTCTCCGCGAGGTGGCGTACGAAGTCGAAGTCGGTCTGACTCGCGGAGGGGTAGCCCACCTCGATCTCCTTGAATCCCATCGCCACCAGGAGGTCGAACATCCGGCGCTTGCGCGGGGTGTCCATCGGCTCGGCCAGGGCCTGGTTGCCGTCGCGCAGATCCACCGGCACCCACAGCGGGGCCCGTTCGATCCGGCGCCCCGGCCAGGCGCGGTCGTCGGTCAGCGGCACCGCGACCCTGTCGTACACGGACCGGTAGCGGTGGTACGGCATGGCGCTGGGGCGCTGCGGGTTCCAGGAGGGGGCGTCGGCGGGGAGGGGCCCGTGCGGGGTGCGGAGCGCCGGGGGCGCGGGGGTGTGGTGCTGGATAAGCTCGTCGTACTGAACAGCCATAAGGCCGGGATGTCCTTCGCTCGATCGGGGTCGACCGGCAAGCACGGCACTCCGCGGCGGGGTGCCGGTCCGGTCAGGCCCCGCCGCGGCAGCCGAGAAGAAGGAGTCCGCGCAGCGACATGCGGGATAGGCTAGCCACATGTCAGGTCCTCAGACAAGCTGAGAACTTGCGGAGTTGGCGACGACGAGACGACGCCCACGCCCCCAACTCTCCAGACGCACCCCGAAAGGTGAACCGGATGCCGCTGGCCGCCCTCCGCCCCACCCCCCTGATCGAACAGGCGGCCGCACGGCTGCGCGAGGAGATCACCGGAGGCCACTGGCCGGTCGGCACCCGGCTCCCCGGCGAGACCACCCTGGCCAAGACCCTGGGCGTGGGCCGCTCCACCGTGCGCGAGGCGGTCCGCGTCCTGGCGGGCGCGGGGCTGGTGCGGGCCCGTCAGGGCTCCGGCGTCTTCGTCGTCGCCACCGAGCCCGCCGAGGACTGGCCCGCCCGGCTGCGCCGCGCGGCCGTCACCGATGTCTTCGAGGTGCGCATGCTGGTCGAGGTCCAGGCCGCCCGCCTGGCCGCGCTGCGCCGCACCGACGCCGACCTCACCACTCTGAACGCGGCGCTGGACGCCCGGAGCGCCGCCGCCGCGGGCGACGACGCCGCGTTCGTGGACGCGGACATCGCGCTGCACGCGGCGGTGGTCGGCGCCGCGCACAACCCCGTACTCACCGATCTGTTCGCCGAGTTCGTCCCCCGGCTGCGACAGGCCCTGATCGACCTGGTGGACCTGCTCGCCCTGCGCACCGGGGCGACCGGGACGCCGAACCCGGGCGACGAGGCCCACTCCGCCCTGGTCCGTGCCGTCGAGCGGGGCGACGCGGATACGGCGGGCCGTGTGCTCCAGGCCGAGCTGGAGCAGACCCTGACCCGGCTGCGCGACGGCGACGGCCACCTCGACTGAGCGACACCGCGCTGACGTGACGAATCGAGGCTGACTTTGCCCGGCCGCAGCCGGAGTGATGTCATCCGATTCGGCTAGCATGCGTTTCTATTCGCGATGTGGTGCGGCGAGCCAGGGGAAGGACGGCCGCAGCGCCGGGCGCGCTGATGTCCTCTTCGGGAGGTAACGGGGAAATGTCGTTCGACAGCGAGTGGTCTCAGCTCAAAGCGGACGCGGCCGGGCAGCAGAGCGCCCATACGCGACTCAACCAGCTTGCCGGGGCCGGGGCGGACAAGGAGGGCGTGGCGTCGTCCATGCGGTCGGCCAAGGCGCTGAGCGACCACAAGAAGAGTCACGCGAACGACGACGAGCTGATCGCGGCCTCGTTGCGACACCGGGACGGCTCGGCCGTGAGCGTTTCCGAGATATCCAAGACGGTGAAGTAGCGGAAACGGGGGAATGACGATGGGGACTCTCACTTACACGGATCTCGTCGGGGTCGATCTGGGAAAGCTCAATACCGCGGTCACGGACTGGAAGTCCGTTGTCGATGGTTTGAAGAAGCTGATGAGTGATGCGCGTTCGGGCCTGCTGAAGAAGTCGGAGGATGCGCGGTGGGATGGGCTCAACGCGACCGTCACGCGTGAATTCGTCAGCAAGACCGCGAAAGAATTCGAGGACCTGTACAAGGAGGCCAGCAGCATCTATGCCATCCTGGACGACGCGCACTCCCAGCTGACGATGATTCAGTCCAAAGTCAAGTCGCTCGTCGCAAGCGCGCAGGACGACGGGTTCAGGGTCTCCGACAACTCCGACGGCACCGTGCGTTTCGATGAGTCCGGGGACGGCGGGTCGCGGTGGTCACTGGACTCCCCGACGTCGTACTCCGAAGCCGTCAATCATGAAATTCGCCGGGCCGTCACGACCGACCTCCTGGCCAAGCGCGCGCTGGCCAAGATCCACGGCGGAGACCCGTCCGACGCGGGCCACGCCCAATACCACTCTCTGCTGGACGTATAACAGGGAAGTCGTGACGGTGGAGCCCGGTGGCCATGGGAAGCCCAAGGTGTCCGCACGCGCACGACCGGAGGGGCCGGTGCATGGCGTTCTTGGCCAGCTCAGCCGCTTCCGCCCCTCGATGTCGCGGTGGTCGATCCGCTGCTCCTGGGGCCCGGCCGCCGCCCGGCCGAAGGTGATCCTCGAATCGGAATTCATCGCGTACGGGGAGGAAAGAGGGACCTTCGCATTCTCCGAGCCCGTGGAACCCGGCGCAGCCGGACGGCGTCACGCGACAGCCCATCCCGCACCGGCCAAGAACATTACGGGCGAACCACCGGATCGATCAGCAATCGAACCCCGCTGACGAATCGAGGCTGACTTTGCCCGACCGCAGCCGGAGTGATGTCATCCGATTCAGCTAGCATGCGTTTTCATTCGCGATGTGGTGCGGCGGGCCAGGGAAGAAACGGCCGCGGCACCGTACGCGCTGATGTTCTCTACGAGAGGTAACGGGGAAATGTCGTTCGACAGCGAGTGGTCTCAGCTCAAGGCGGACGCGGCCGGGCAGCAGAGCGCCCATACGCGACTCAACCAGCTTGCCGCGACCGGCGGGGGCGGCGGGGGCGGCGGGGGCGAGGACGGCGGCAAGGCCTCCGATCTCATCGTTCATCAGGACGACTTGGGCGCCGTGGGGCACGAGGCCTTCGTCCTGCACGGGCAGCTGCAGAAGGCGGCCGACATCGCCGGAGCCGGGGCGGGCGAGGACGGCGTGGGGTCGTCCATGCAGTCGGCCAAGGCGCTGAGCGACCACAACTTCACCATGGGCGATGAGCTGAGCACGACGGTGTCCGTCTGGACTTCCCAGGTGAACACCATGCTGCAGATGTGCGCCCATATCTCCAATCACCTGGACTACTCGAAGAAGAGTCACGCGAAAGACGACGAGCTGATCGCGGCCTCGTTCCGAAACCGGGACGGCTCGGCCGTCAGCGTTTCCGAGATATCCAAGATCGTGAAGTAGCGGAAACGGGGGAATGACAATGGGGACCCTCACTTACAGGGATATCGTCGAGCTCGATCTGGGAACGGTCCTGATCGCGACCATGGACTGGAAGTCGGTTGTCGATGGTTTGAAGAAGCTGACGAGCGATGCGCGTTCGGGCCTGCTGAAGAAGTCGGAGGGTGCGCGGTGGGATGGGCTCAACGCGACCGTCACGCGTGAATTCGTCCGCAAGACCGCGAAAGAGCTCGAGGACCTGTACAAGGAGGCCAGCAGCATCTCGGCCATCCTGGACGACGCGTATGACCAGCTGACTGCGATTCAGGACAAGGTCAATCGGACCGTCAATGACGCGAAGGTCCACGGGTTCAAGGTCTCCGTCAGCTCCGACGGCACCGTGCATTTCGATGTTCCTGAGGGTGACGATTCGCGGTTGGCGCAGGTCAACAAGCGGTTGTATGGCGATTCTGTCAATCAAGAAATTCGCCGGGCCGTCACGACCGACCATCTGGTCAAGCGCGCACTGGCCAAGGTCCACGGCGGAGACCCGTCCGACGCGGGCCACGCCCAGTACCACGGTCTGCGGGAGATAACAGGAAAGCCGTGACGGCGGAGCCCGGTGGCCATGGGGTGGTCGGGGCGCACGACCCTGCGCCCTCCCACCCTGCGCCTACGCGACGGCCGCCCCCTGATGACCGGTTGGCCTGGTTATAGCGAGATCGCGTTCTTGGCCCGCTCGACCGAGGCCTCGGAGGCCGGCCCGCCCGGATTCTCCGTGGCCAGCGCCTGGTTGAGCGCGACGAACGGCCGCATGCGCCGCTCGTACTGGTCGTACGCCGCGCGGTGGTCGCCCTCCGCCCGGCCCAGCGCGTCGGCCAGTACGTAGGCGCCCACCAGGGCCAGGCTGGTGCCCTGGCCCGACAGCGGGGACGCGCAGTAGCCCGCGTCGCCGAGCAGCGCCACCCGGCCGTGCGACCAGCGCTCCATTCGGATCTGCGCCATCGCGTCCGAGTAGAAGTCGGGCGCCTCCCGCATCGCCTTGAGCATCCTCGGCGCCTCCCAGGGGACGGCGCTCATCCGGTCGGCGACCACCCGCTTCCGCCCCTCGACGTCGCGGTGGTCACCCCCCTGGTCCGAGGGCCCGGCGGCCCAGCCGAAGGTGATCCTCAGCTCGGAGTTGTCGCGTACGGGGTAGACGCCGTATCCGGCGGTGCCGTCCCTGAGCCACAGCTGCCAGTCCTCCAGGCCCAGGAAGTTGTCCGCGCGGAAGATCGCCACATGCATCCCGAGGTGGTGCGCGAACTCCTCCTCGGGGCCGAAGACCAGGCCGCGCACGGTCGAGTGCTGCCCATCGGCGCCGACCACCAGGTCGAACGTACGCGACCGCCCGCTCTCGAACTGCACGCGCACGCCGTGCTCGTCCTGGCGGAGGGCCGCGATGCCGTCCCCGAAGAGATACTCCACGCCGTCGCGGGTCCGCTCGTACAGCAGCCCCGTGAGGTCCTCGCGCAGCAGCTCGATGTCGTCGCTGTCGAGCCGGCCGCTGCTGTACGTCTTGTCGGTGGACCGCTCGGTCTCGTTGCCGACGCCGGCCACGACCGTGCCGACTCGGGGGCGCGCCTCGACGAGTCCTACCCCGCCGACCCTCCCACCGACTGGCGCCCCCGCCTGGAACTGGCCGCGCACACCCTGTGGGCCCTCTACCGCAAACACCCCTGGCTGGCCCAGACCGGCCCCCTCACCCGCCCCCTGCTGCTGCCCAACCTGATGGTCCACGCCGAATGGGTGCTCGCCACCCTCGACGGCCACGGCCTCGACCCGAAAACCGTCCTCGACCTGCACGTCCTGCTCTACAGCTACATCCAGGGCATCGCCGTCCACCTGGAGCAGGAGGCCCAGGCCGAGGCCGCGACGGGCCTGTCGGAGGACGAGTGGATGGACCGCCAGTCCCAGGCCCTCCAGGCGATCACCGCCTCCCCCCGCTACCCGGCGTTCACCCGCCTCACCGCCTCCCTCTCCGACGGCTACGACCTCCGCCTCGACGAACTCTTCGAACTCGGCCTCGGCACGCTGCTCGACGGCGTCGCGGTCATCATCAAGGGCCGTTAGGCGCCGCGCCATGTTCGGCAACACCGCCGTGTAGCTTGACCGTCATGCCGTCCAAGAGCTTCTACGACCTGGCGTTCGGGGTGTCCCCCGGAGCCGCCCGCAAGGACGCCCACTACATCCGGGGCAGTCTCGACGAGGTGAAAGCCGACCTCGCGGACGAACTGTCGGACAGCCTCAACGTGTATCTGCTGTGCTGGCACAACTCCGCGCAACTCGCGCTCCATGTGTACCAACAGGGCACGCGGACACACTCGATAGACCTCCGTCCCTTTGTCACGGTCTCGGTCGACGGCTATCCGGACATCACCTTTCTCGACTCCGGCGAGCCGACCGGTTACGCCGCCGGCGCGGATGACCCGGCCACGGTGTCGCAGGTGCTCGCCGACGGAATGTTCTCCCGGGAACTCGACGGCGCGATCAAGGTCACCGTCGACTGGGACGCCATCGAAGTACCGTCGCTGATCGGCGAGATCGCAGCGGACGGCGACTATGTGCTCCTCGCCGAAGACCCCGACGGCGCCGACTTCGAGGACTACGGCTGGGAGGACAGCGAGGAGGATGACGACCTCGACGAGGACGAGTGGGAAGACCTGATGATCGAGCGAGGAGCCATCCCCTACGGGTTCACCGACTTCGAGTCCTGACTATGACCCGGCGGCCCCGTCCCCGGCAGAGGGGCGCCAGGACGCGACGTATCCCTCCCGGAGGGGACCGCCCAACAGCTCCAGCACACGGCGGGCCGCAGTGGTCAGCGGCGCCGGGTCGGCACGCTCTGCGAGGGCCAGGTGCCCACGGAGCAGTTCCCGACCGAGGACCGGATCGGCTGCGGTCAGGCGTCGGGGCAGCCACTTGCCGGCCCCGTTCCAGGCGCGGTGATAAGCGGTCAGGAGGTGTGCGGCCTCGCGCAGCGTCCGGTCGGCGATGGCCAGTTGCTCATGTCGGTCAGTGCCGGGACCGGTCTCGACCAAGTCGTCCAGAAGGTCGGTGAGCACGAAACGGCCGAACTCGCTCTCGTTCGGGGCAAGGGGCTCGGGCCCGGCGGCGAGCAGGGTCTGTGCCTCGGCACGCTGGGCTTCGACATGGCCGTCCGGGTCGTGCAGCAAGACGGACTCGGCGTAAATGAAGAGCGCGGTCGCCCGGCGGCTGGCGCGGGCTGCCGCGAACGCCTCCCCCAAGTCCGCGCGGGTGTGCAGGAACACCTCGGCGGGGCGGCCTTCGTGACGGAACACTTCACGGCGGCTGGTGCCGTCGTCGGGGAGAAGGACAGCGATGTCGAGGTCGCTGCCGGGGGTGGCCCGGCCGGAGGCGCTGGACCCGCCGAGTGCGGCGCCGAGTGCGTCCGGATAGCGGGCGAAAACCAGTCTCCGGGCTTCGTGAGCGTACTCAGCGACCGCGCTGGAACCGGTCGCCTCCGGGAAGGTTGGGGGGTCAGTCCGTGGGTGGGCATCCATGGCTGCCATCGTTCCAAGCCGACGGCGAATGTGGGCAGGGTTAATCGCGTGAGCACAGTCGCGGACCACATCTGGCTTCGGAGCGGGCGGGCACCTGTGGCGCCCGCTTGGAGGCTGCGGGGGTCATCGACGGACGATGGCCGCAGAGTATGCGCAGTACGGAGACGAGCGTCAGCGTGAGCGGCCGAACGCCTTGTACATCACGAACACAACCACCGTGCCCCCGTATGGACTCGGCGCCGACCACCACTCGTCGCACACCGCGTCCACGATCATCAGCCCGCGCCCGTGGGCCTCGTCGGCCGCAGGGCTGCGCAGCCGGATCCCGGCCGGGAGACCGGGGTTGTGCACATGCACCCGAAGCGACTGCCCCACCCGGTACCACTCAACACGTACGCGCCAGATCCCCTCTGCCGAGCCGTACCTGATCGCGTTGGTGACCAACTCCGAGATCAGCAGCACGCATTCGTCGATCGAGCAATCGAGCTCTTCATGGGCCGTGAACTTCCGAAACCAACGGCGCGCCCGCGGCACCGACTCCGGGACCGGGCACAGGACCAGCATTCCAAGCCGCTCGGGCTCCGCTTCACCGCCCTGGACGTCGACCACACGCACCATCACACCCTCCCCACCGGAGACATCTCTAGACATCTCCATTCCAGCGGACATCTCTAGAGATGTCAACACGCTGATGCGTGACCCGATTGGTCAATCAATCGAACGGAGATCTAGGGTGTCTCTAGAGAAGATCGGAAAGTCTCAGAGAGATCGGAGGACGGCCATTGGCAGCGGGCCAGGGCAACGTCGGAAAGCTCAAGTATCAGCGCATCGCAAATGCGCTCAAGGCCGCCATCGCCGCTGGTGAGTACGGGCCGGGGGATCGCCTGCCGGGCGAGAACGAGCTGATGACCACGTACCAGGTGGCTCGCATGACCGCCCGCCAAGCGCTCGGCGTCCTACAGAGCGAAGGCATCGCCGAAGCTCGCAAAGGCGCCGGGGTCTTCGTACGGACGTTCCGACCGCTGCGGCGACGCGGCATCCAGAGGCTCGCCCGGGCCCAGTGGGGAGCGGGGCGGTCGATCTGGTCCGCGGACCTGGATGAGGACCGCGAGCTCACCGTCGACAACATCTCGGTGACCGAAGAAGAAGCCGCGAGCCACATCGCCGATGTCCTGGGGCTTCGCCCCGGCGACCGAGTCTGCACCCGCACCCGCCGCTTCGTCCTCGACGGCAAGCCGGTCCTGCTCTCCACCTCGTACTTGTCCACCGCCCTGGTCGCGGACTCAGCGATCACCCGGGAGGACAGCGGCGCCGGCGGCATCTACGCACGGCTCGCGGAGCTCGGCCACGCACCCGTGCACTTCCGGGAGGAGATCCGGTCACGCATGCCCAGTGCGACCGAGGCCCAGGACCTCCGGCTGTCCAGCGGTACTCCCGTCATCCTGGTATGCCGCACGGCCTTCACAGAGAACGGAGCGGCGGTGGAGGTCAACGAGATGGTGCTCGACGCCGCCTCCTACATTCTGGAATACGACTTCGACGCGTGACCGGGGAGTTCGGCGCTCATGTCTCCCGGACCCGGCCGCCGAAGAAGACCTGGGTCTCGGTGATCCTTCCGTCCCGCACGGTGATCAGCTCGACGTTGCGATAGCGTCCGCCAGCCTTCAGTTCGTACTCGTAGAGGAGGAAGACGTCGTCGCCCCCGGCGGGGACCGCGTCCAGGACCTTCTGGTACCGGAGGCGATCGACCGTGGGGAAGCAGCGTTCGAAGAACGCGGCCTTGTCGATGTGGTCGTCCTGCGGGCTCGTGAAGACGAAATCCTCGGCGATCAGCCGGTCCGCGGTGTCACGGTCCTGTGCGAGGTAGCTCTCCATGCATGCGCGGACGACGTCGACGTTCGCCATGGCTGCTCTTCCTTCCGGTCCGGGTCGCTCTCCTGGCCCCATAGGGCAGACCGATCCCGTCGCCGGAACTCATCGGCGAGGCGCCGCGGGCCTGGCCCACGGGAGGACGGGCGCACGTCCGCCTTGAGGCGCATACGCGAAGGGGCAGTCGGACCTTGGAATCAGCCGCACCATGGTGAAGCCTGCGGCCATACGCACATGCCGTTCCGCGTCAGACAAGTGGCCCTGACCCACGCCAGTTCAACGGCCTGACCGTCAGCCAGCCACATGATCGCCACCCGGAGCAGTAGAACCTAGGCCAGGCCCAGTGATCCGACCAGGTCAAGCATTTCGGCGCGGTGCAGGGCGGCCGGGTTCCCCGCGACGGGGTGGATGTGGCCGTCGATCTCCAGGGCCACCAGGCCGTGCATCCGGCCCCAGACGCGCAGCGCGAGCGCGGCCGCGGCGGGTGGCACGTCCGGGAGGTCTTCCTGGATCTTCGCGACGTAGTCCGGGTGAAGATCGGCCCAGGAGGTGTCCTCGGGCTGGCGGTGCCGGGCGTTGGGCCATGCGGCGGCCACCAAGCGGGTGAGTTCGCGGCACACACGGCGTGCCGTCCGGTCCACCGGCCCGTCCTCGGGGGGTTGGTAGCCGGGGATGGGGTGGCCGTAGAAGAGCCGGAAGCTCTCGGGGTGGGCCAGTGCCCATTCCCTCAGGGCCTGGCCCCAGGCCAGCAGCCTGCCACCGGGGTCGGTGTCGGGCACGGCATTGCTGGCGGTCTCCAGCGCCTCCGCGAGCGAGGCTGCGATTCCGCTGATCAGTGCCGTGATCAGGTCGTCCCGGGTGGGGAAGTAGCTGTAGATCGCGCGAGCGGTCATCCCCATCTCGCGGGCAATGCCGCGCAGCGAGATCGCTCCGGGCCCCCCTTCTGCCATCTGCCGCAGCGCGATGGCCTTGATCTCCCGGCTCGTCTCCATCCGCAGCCGCTCCCGGCGGCTCATCACACCCGTGACACTTGCGCCCTCTTCGATACCCACCTTGAGCACGTTACAGGGATGCAATAGTCTCCGCCGTGACATAAGTACACGCCGTGTCCAAAGGAAACGGGGAGCCCCTATGCCTGCTTACGTCATCGTCAACGCCGATGTGATCGACGAGGAGGCCGGCTGGGCCTACGCCCCTGTGGCCCAGAAATCCATCCTCGACCACGGCGGCCGTTACCTGGTCGCGGGCCCCACGCCCGAGCCCGTCGAAGGCGCCTGGGACTCCTCCCGGTTCCTGGTCATCGAGTTTCCCGACATGGACCGGGTGCGGGAGTGGTACGACTCCCCCGAGTACCGACGGGCCCGGGAGATACGAGAGGGCAAGGTTCGAGTGGGAATGCTGTTCGCCGAGGGCGCGCCTCCCGAGGGCTTCTCCCTCCCTGCCTAGCCGTGCTGCTGGTGCGGTGACCGGACCGGGCCTCGGCGGAGCGGGTCAGTTCAGGGCGGCGAGCAGGCCCACGTGGAAGGGCCTGAGGTCCGACGTCCGGCCCGTGAGGACCTTCGTGAGCCAGTCGGGGTCACCGAGCAGGGCGCGGCCGACCGCGGCGAGGTCGAACTCGTCGCGCTCCATCCGGTCGAGCAGGTCTTCGATGCCCGTGACCTCGCCCGGCCGGCCCTGGATCACATCGGTGAACTCGTTGTCGAGGCCGACCGAGCCTACGGAGATCGCGGGCTTGCCCGAGAGTTTCTTCGCCCAGCCGGCCAGGTTGAGGTCGGACCCTTCGAACTCGGGCTGGTGGAAGCGGCGGGTCGAGCAGTGGAAGGCGTCGACTCCGGCGTCCGCCAGCGGGGCGAGCAGGGCTTCGAGTTCCTGCGGCGAGCGGGCGAGCCTGGCGTCGTAAGCCCCCATCTTCCACTGTGAGAACCGGAGGGTGATCGGGAAGCCCGGGGAGACCGCCCGACGGACGGCGGCGACGACCTCGGCGGCGAAGCGGGAGCGGGCGGCGAGGTTCCCGCCGTAGGCGTCGGTACGACGGTTGGTCCGCTCCCAGAGGAACTGGTCGATGAGATAGCCGTGGCCCGCATGGACCTCGACGCCGTCGAACCCGATCCGCTGGGCGGACGCGGCAGCCGTGGCATAGGCCGCGACGACGTCGTCGATGTCGGTCTGGGTCATGGCCCGGCCGGTCTCCATGCCGTCGACGGCGATGCCGGAGGGACCCATGGGCGGGGCGGCGGGCACGGGCGGGGAGCCGGGCTTGCGGTCCATGCCGACGTGCCACAGCTGCGACATGATTGTCCCGCCCGCGCTGTGCACCGCGTCCGTCACCCTGGCCCAGCCCGCCAGGGCCTGTTCGCCGTGGAGACGGGGGACGCGGTCGCTGCTGCCCGCCGAGTCATGGCCGATGTACGTCCCCTCGGTGATGATCAGGCCGACCCCGCCCACGGCCCGCCGGGCGTAGTACGCCGCCACGTCCTCGCCCGGTGTGCCGCCGGGCGAGAACTCGCGGGTCATCGGCGCCATCACGATCCGGTTGGGAAGGGTGAGACCGCCCAAGGTGAAGGGGCGCAGAAGGACGTCCTTGGCGCGTGCGGCGGAGGTGCTGGGCATGGGTTGCTCTGCTTTCTCGGTCGAGTGCGTGTGACAAGGCTTCAGTCCGCCGTCGCCGGGATCTGCGCGCGGTCCGTCTCCTTGGTGGGGCCGGAGGGCTTGGCGGCCGCGTTCCCCCGGACGCACCAGGCGAGGGCGAAGGCGGCGACGGCCAGGACGGCCGTGCCGGCGACGACCCCGTGCAGGCCGCTGGTGAAGGCCTCTTGGACGGCGTGGCGCGTCCCGGCGGGCAGGGTGGCGACCGCCGCCGGGGTCACCTCGCCCGTGGAGGTGAGCTTTTCGGCGGTGCGGTGGCCGAGCCGGTCCGCGAGTTCGGCCGTCATTCGGCCGGCGTGTACGGCGCCGAGGGCGGCGACGCCGAGCGAACCGCCGATCGTGCGCAGCAGGGTGACGGTTCCGGTGGCGGCGCCCATGTCGCGGGGCGGGGCGGTGTTCATCGTGGTGAGCAGCGTGCTCTGCATCAGCATGCCGACACCGACGCCGAACACCAGGGTGAGCGCCGAGGCCGCGAACCCCGGGGTGTCGGTGTCGAGCAGGAGCAGCAGGAGCGCGCCGGTGACCGTGAGGGCGGCGCCGGCGATCGGCACCGCGCGGTCCAGGTCAAGGCCGCCCAAGCCGCCCTTGCTGTCCTGGCCGCCCTGGCCGCCTCCGCTCATCAGTCGGCCCGTGATGAGCTGTGCCGCCAGCATGCCGAGCATCAGGGGCAGGATCCGGATGCCGCTGACGGTGGAGGAGGAGCCCTGTACGAACTGCATGTACTGGGGCAGGTAGTTCACCACCGAGATCAGCGCGGCACCGACCAGGAAGCTGAGGATCTGGGCGAGCGTGAAGTCGCGGCTGCGGAACAGCCTCGGCGGGATGACGGGCTCCGCCACCCGCCGCTCCACCCGGACGAAGGCGGCGAGGGCCACGACGGCCGCCACCCCGAGCAGCAGGATCTGCGGTGAGGCCCAGTCGTAGGTGGTGCCGCCCCAACTGGCCAGCAGGGTGAGCGACAGGATGGCGATGGTCAGCAGGGCCGTGCCGGCGTAGTCGATACGTCCGCCGGCCCGTGGCGCCCGTGGCAGCCGTACGCCCTTGCCGACGGCGAGCAGCGCGACGGCGCCGAAGGGCACATTGACGTAGAACACCCAGCGCCAGTCCAGGGCGTCGGTGATGAATCCGCCGAGCAGGGGGCCGCCGACGAAGGCGACCGGCAGCATCACGCCGATCATCGACTGGACGCGGCCGCGGTCCTGCGCGGGGACCAGTACGCCGATGACGGACAGCGCACCGACCATGAGACCCCCCGCCCCGAGCCCCTGGGCGGCGCGGAAGGCGATGAGCTGGCCCATGGTCTGCGCGAGCCCGCACAGGACCGTACCGGCAAGGAAGAGCGCCACGGACCAGAGGTAGGCGCCCTTGCGGCCGTAGAGGTCGCCGAGTTTGCCCCAGATCGGGGTGGCCGCGGCCATGGTGAGCAGATACGACGTGACGGCCCAGGAGAAGTGGTCGAGGCCGCCGAGGTCGCCGACGATGGTCGGCAGCGCGACGCCGACGATCTGGCCGTCGAGCGTCGCGAGGAAGATGCCGAGCATCAGGCCGAAGATGCCCAGGTAGGGAAGGTTCTGCCGGGTGGGGTCGGGGGTGTCCCCCGTGTCGCTGGTCATCGCTCTGCCCCGCCTCAGCCCGCGTACGGGCGTGCGGCGCGGGCGTCGCGCAGCGCGAGCCCCCACCACGTCAGCTGGTCGAGCAGGGACTTGGCCGCGGCGTCGCACTCCGGGTCCAGGGGTGCGCCGTCCGCGTCGAACTTGTCACCGTAGTTGTGGAAGCTGACCGTGTTGCGGATGGTCACCGCGTGCAGCTCGGCCAGGACGCCCCGCAGGTGTTCGACCGCGCGCAGGCCGCCGGAGATGCCGCCGTAGGAGACGAAGGCGACCGGCTTGGCGTGCCACTGCTGGTTGTGCCAGTCGATCGCGTTTTTCAGGGCCGCCGGGTAGCTGTGGTTGTACTCCGGCGTGACGATGACGAACGCGTCGGCCGCCGCCAGCCGCGGGGTGACGGCGCCCAGCAGCGCCACGTCCTCGTCGGCCGGCGGCTGCCCGAAGGCCGGCATGACGGCCGGAACCGGTGTCTCGACCAGGTCGACGAGGTCGGCCGTCATGTCCTCGCGCCCGGCGATCCGGCCCGCCGCCCACCTGGCCACCACGGGCCCGAAGCGGCCGTTCCGGGTGCTGCCGACGAGGACCGCCACGCGCAGCGGGCTGTTGTTGAGGTCGTTCATGGGGGGACCTTCGTTCGATGTGTACGTTGTATCGGACGAGATACAACGTACACACAGGGGTGTACGTTGTCCACTGAGCGATACTCTGTACATCACTCGCGAGAGAAGGAGCTGGCCCCATGCCCCCCCGGAAGAAGCAGGAGACCCAGGCGAAGCCGGAGCAGGGCGAGCCGGAGGCCGCCTTCCTGTGGGAGCGGCTGAACCGCCCGGCCCCCGCCCCCCGCTCCACGCTCAGCCCCGAGCGCATCGCCCGGGCCGCGGTGGCGATCGCCGACGCGGAAGGGCTCGACGCCGTCACCATGCGCCGGCTCGCGACCGATCTGGGGGTCGCGCCGATGGCGGCGTACCGCTATGTGTCCGGCAAGGGCGAGCTCCTGGAGCTGATGGTCGACCACGTCTACGGCGAGATGACGCCACCCGAGGGCGCCAAGGACTGGCGGCAGGCCATGCGAGCGCTCTCCCAGCGCACCAGAACCGTGCTCCTCCAGCACTCCTGGGTGGCTCGCACGGCGGTGTTCACGCTGACCCCGAATCAAATCGCCGTGGTCGAGGGCGCCCTGGCCTCGCTCGACGAGCTCGATCTGGACATCGACACGATGATGGCGGTCTGCCGCGCCGTCGACTCCTATGTGAAGGGCGCCGTGGACCGCGAGATCGGCCTCGCGGAGCTGATGCAGGAGCAGGGGTGGGCCAGCGCCGACGAGACGCGCCTCGCCCTTGCCCCGCGCATGACCTGGCTGATGAACACCGGCCGGTACCCGACATACGCCCGCTACATCAACGAGGCGACCCGCAAGGACGACGCGGAGTGGCAGTTCGAGATCGGGCTCGACGCCGTCCTCGACGGAATCGCCGCCCGCCTGGGCATCTGAGCCGTCATCACACCGGGGCTCAAGTGGCCGAAACACAGCGCCTGTGCGGCAGCTACCACCGGCTGACGGCCGCCTGAACCTTCTGCTCCTGGGCCCGCCTTCGGTGCAACTCCACGGCTTCGATCGTCGTCTGTCCCTGTGTCCATGCGGGCCGCAGGTCGTGGCCCAATCGGTGGACGGGGGTTGGAACCATGACGTACGAGGACAACAGCGACGCGCCCGGGCCGGGCACGCCGAACGGGCCGGGCGCGCCGAACGGGCCGGGCACGCCGAACGGGCAGGGCGCGCCGAACGGGCAGCCGCCGGGCCAGGGGCCGGCGGGGGCGGCCGTGCCGCCGAGACCGCCGGTGCCCCCGGCCGCGCCCGGGACCGGGCCGCAGCCCACTCCGCCCGGCGCCGCGCCGCAGCCCGGGCAGCCTGGGCAACCCGGGCAGCCCGCGCAGCCGGGCCTGCCCTCGTATCCGCAGCCGCAGCCCGGAGGCGGGCCCGCCCCCGGGGCCCCGTGGCCGCCGCCCCCGCCCGTGCCCCCGCGGCGCGGCGGGGGCAAGGTCGCGACCGTCATCGCCCTCGTCGTGCTGTTGCTGGCGGGCGGCATGGCGGTCGCGCTGGCCAAGCACAGCAGCTCGGGCTCCGGGGGCACCGGCTCCGGCGACCCCTCGGCGAAGCAGTCAGGGCCCCCGGCCCACGCCCTGCGCCAGAAGTGGCAGACGGAGCTGCCCGAGTCGCACGTCCTGGGCAATCTCAGTGGGCTGCCCGCGCTGTGGACGACCGAGCGCGGCCCCGTCTACGCCGACGACAACGGCGTGCGCGGCTTCGACCCCGAGACCGGCAAGACGCGGTGGACGGTGAAGACGCCGAAGGGGGCGAGCGAGGTCTGCGCCATCGCCCCGCAGCCGAACTCCGAGGGCGTCGGCGCCGCCGTCTACGACGCGGGCGGCAACGACTGCGCGTACCTCGTCGTGTTCGACACCGAGACCGGGCGGACTCTGTGGTCGAAGAACCTGTCGAGCGGCTACAGGACGGTCGCGCCGCACGTCGAGGTCAGCGAGGACACGGTGGTTGCCAGTATCGGCGTGGTCTCGGCGTACTCCATCTCCGGCGGCGACAAGAAATGGACGGTGCACTCGCGCGGCTACGACTGCGGGAACGACATCGAATGGTCCGCCGGCTACCTGGCCTACTCCAGCAGTTGCAGCGACGCCAAGCCGGAGGACGAGCTGTCCATCCTCGACCTGCGGTACGGCGACAACTGGAAGTTCCCGAACGAGAAGCGGGACGTGGAGATGGTGGTGGGGGACGACCCGCTGACCCTGGTCCTGGTCGACCAGGAGGGCAACGACGACGCCAAGCGCTATCTGCAGACCTATACGGACGACGGAAAGCCGGACAACAGCTTCCGTCTGACGGGCAAGCTGGGGAACGTCCAGTTCGGAAACACCAGCATCGTCGTCAAGGACGGGTCCGTGCTGCTGTCCAACTATGACGACACCGCGGGTCTGGGGGCCACCGACCTCAAGACCGGCAAGGTGCTGTGGTCGAAGCGGCAGACGCGGGAGGTCGGCCTGGAGGACGGGAAGGTGCTCGCGCTCAAGGCGGCCGAGCAGCTGGGCGGTGACCCGACCCTGGTCTCCGTCGGACTGCGGGACGGCAAGGAGGAGTCCCGGGGCGTGCTCTACACGCCGAAGCACTCGCTGAACCGGGTCGACATGATGAGCGTCGGCACATGGGGCGACAAGCTCTACGTGATCGGCCATCCGAGCGATGACCCCCAGGGCAAGCTCGTCCTTCGCGCCTTCGACATCAGCGGGAGCTGAGCCGGGCCCGGCGCTCCGGGCGGCGGCGTGTGCGCGCCGCCGCCCGGGGTTCCGGAGGCCTACAGCCGGGGCCTGCAACCGGAGCCCGCGACGGGGGGCCTACAGCCGGACCGGGTGCCCCGCCTCCCGCAGCGCCTCCTTGACCTGCCCGATGCGCAGATCGCCGAAGTGGAAGACGGAGGCCGCGAGCACCGCGTCCGCGCCCGCGGCGATCGCCGGGGAGAAGTCGGCGAGCTTGCCGGCGCCGCCGCTGGCGATGACGGGCACGGTGACGTGCTTGCGGACGCCCTCGATCATGGCGGTGTCGTAGCCGTCCTTGGTGCCGTCGGCGTCCATCGAGTTCAGCAGGATCTCCCCCGCGCCCAGCTCGGCCGCCCGGTGGGCCCACTCGACGGCGTCGATGCCGGTGCCCCGGCGTCCGCCGTGGGTGGTGACCTCGTAGCCGGACGGGGTGACCGTGCCCTCACCGCAGCGGCGGGCGTCGACGGACAGGACCAGGACCTGGCTGCCGAAGCGCTCGGCGACCTCCCGGATCAGCTCGGGGCGGGCGATGGCGGCGGTGTTGACGCCGACCTTGTCGGCGCCGGCCCGCAGCAGCTTGTCGACGTCCTCCGCGGTGCGGACGCCGCCGCCCACCGTGAGGGGGATGAAGACCTGCTCCGCGGTGCGGCGCACCACGTCGTACGTGGTCTCGCGGTTGCCCGAGGAGGCGGTGATGTCGAGGAAGGTCAGCTCGTCGGCGCCCTCCTCGCCGTAGATCTTGGCCATCTCGACGGGGTCGCCGGCGTCCCGCAGGTTCTGGAAGTTGACTCCCTTGACGACCCGGCCGTTGTCCACGTCCAGGCAGGGGATGACTCGGACCGCCAGGGTCATGACGCTTGGGCTCCTCGGAATGCTTCTACTTCGACTTCCACCAGGACGCGCGAGTCGACGAAGCCGGACACCACGACGAGGGTCGCGGCGGGGCGTACGGCGTCGAAGAGCTCCTTGTGCGCGCGGCCCACCTCGTCCACATCGCGCGCGTGGGTGAGGTACATGCGGGTACGGATGACCGATTCGACGCCGAGGTCGAACTTGCGCAGCGCGTCCAGCGCGTTGCGGAAGGCGGCCAGAGTCTGTTCGTACGGATCGCCCTCGCCCTGCAGGACCCCGCCCACCAGCGGCATCGTCCCGGAGACCAGGACCCGGTCGCCGGCCGCGACGGCCCTGGCGAAGCCGATGGTCTCTTCCCAGGGGCTGTCCGCCTGGACGCGCCGCACACGCTCGGGTGAGGTCATACGGATACCGCCTCCAACGCCTCTTCCAAGGTGAACGCCTTGGCGTAGAGAGCCTTGCCGACGATGGCGCCCTCCACACCCTCCGGTACCAGGGTCGCAAGGGCGCGCAGATCGTCAAGGGAGGAAACGCCGCCGGAGGCGACGACCGGCTTGTCGGTGGCGGCGCAGACGTTCTTCAGCAGCTCCAGGTTGGGGCCCTGGAGGGTGCCGTCCTTGGCGATGTCGGTGACGACGTAGCGGGCGCAGCCCTCGGAGTCCAGGCGGGCGAGGGTTTCGTACAGGTCGCCGCCGTCGCGGGTCCAGCCGCGGCCGCGCAGCGTGGTGCCGCGGACGTCGAGGCCGACGGCGATGCGGTCCCCGTACTCGGCGATGACCTTGGCGACCCACTCCGGGGACTCCAGCGCGGCGGTGCCGAGGTTGACGCGGGTGCAGCCGGTGGCGAGGGCCGCGGCGAGCGAGGCGTCGTCGCGGATGCCGCCGGACAGCTCGACCTTGAGGTCCATGGCGGCCGCGACCTCGGCGATCCGCTCGCGGTTGTCGCCGGTGCCGAAGGCCGCGTCGAGGTCCACCAGGTGCAGCCACTCGGCTCCCGCCCGCTGCCAGGTGAGGGCGGCCTCCAGCGGGTCGCCGTAGGACGTCTCGGAGCCGGACTCGCCGTGGACCAGGCGGACGGCCTGGCCGTCGCGGACGTCGACGGCGGGGAGGAGTTCGAGGCGGTGCGTGCTCATGGGAGACCTTACGGTGAGGTGCGGGCAGGTACGAGAAGGCCTGGCGAGGGCGGGGCCGGGCCGCTGGTCAGAGCGTGTCGAGCCAGTTGCGCAACAGCTGCGCTCCAGCGTCGCCGGACTTCTCGGGATGGAACTGGGTCGCCCACAGCGGCCCGTTCTCGACCGCGGCGACGAACGGCTCGCCGTGGGTGGCCCAGGTGACCTTGGGGCCGGGGATCTTGGGGTTGGCCACTTCGAGCTCCCAGGTGCGGACCGCGTAGGAGTGCACGAAGTAGAAGCGGGCGTCCTCGTCCAGGCCCGCGAAGAGCTGGGAGTCCTCGGGGGCCTTGACCGTGTTCCACCCCATGTGGGGGACGACGGGGGCGTTCAGCCGCTCGACGGTGCCGGGCCACTCGTCCAGCCCCTCGGCCTCGACGCCGTGCTCGATGCCGCGCCCGAAGAGGATCTGCATACCGACGCAGATGCCCATCACCGGCCGCCCGCCGGCCAGCCGACGCCCCACGAGCCAGTCGCCCCGGGCCTCGCGCAGCCCCTTCATGCAGGCGGCGAAGGCGCCGACGCCGGGGACCAGGAGTCCGTCGGCGGCGTCGGCGCGGCCGTAGTCACGGGTGATCTCGACGTCCGCGCCGACGTGGGCGAGGGCCCGCTCGGCGGACCGTACGTTGCCGAAGCCGTAGTCGAAGACGACGACCTTCTTGGCGCCCGCGGTCAATTCCACACCTCCAGCCGAAGGATCCCCGCCGTGAGCGACATCGCGGCGCCGATGCCCAGCAGCACGATGATGCTCTTGGGCAGGCCCTGCTTGACGAAGGAGTAGACCCCGCCGAGCAGAAACAGGCCGAGAACGATAAAAGCCGTGGACAGACCGCTCACAATGCGCCCTTCGTGGAGGGAAGAATGCCCGCGGCCCGCGGGTCGCGCTCGCTCGCGTAGCGCAGCGCCCGCGCCAGCGCCTTGAACTGGCATTCGACGATGTGGTGGGCGTTGCGCCCGTACGGGACGTGGACGTGCAGGGCGATCTGTGCCTGCGCGACGAAGGACTCCAGGATGTGCCGGGTCATCGTGGTGTCGTAGGTGCCGATCATCGGCGCCATGTTCTCCGGCTCGCTGTGCACCAGGTACGGGCGGCCCGAGAGGTCGACGGTCACCTGGGCCAGCGACTCGTCCAGCGGCACCGTGCAGTTGCCGAAGCGGTAGATCCCCACCTTGTCGCCGAGCGCCTGCTTGAAGGCGGCACCGAGCGCGAGGGCGGTGTCCTCGATGGTGTGGTGGGTGTCGATGTGCAGGTCGCCCTCGGTCTTGACGGTGAGGTCGAAGAGTCCGTGGCGGCCGAGCTGGTCGAGCATGTGGTCGTAGAAGCCGACGCCCGTCGCGACCTCTACCTTCCCCGTGCCGTCCAGGTCGATCTCGACGACGACCGAGGTTTCCTTGGTGGTGCGCTCCACACGGCCCACGCGGGTCATGCGCTTCTCTCCTTCATCAGCTCGCGTACCGCGTCGAGGAACGCGTCGTTCTCGGCCGGGGTGCCCGCGGTGACCCGCAGCCAGCCCGGCACACCGTTGTCCCGGACCAGGACCCCCCGCTCCAGCAGGGCCTGCCACGCCACATGGGCGTCCTCGAAGCGGCCGAACTGTACGAAGTTGGCGTCCGAGCCGGTCACCTCGCAGCCGAGCGCGCGCAGCTCGCGCACCAGCCGGTCCCGCTCGCCCTTGAGCGCCTCGACGTACCCGAGCAGGGTATCGGTGTGTTCGAGGGCGGCCAGCGCGGTGGTCTGGGTGATGGCGGACAGGTGGTAGGGCAGGCGGACCAGCTGGACGGCGTCCACCACCGCCGGGTCGGCGGCGAGGTAGCCGAGCCGCAGCCCGGCCGCGCCGAAGGCCTTGGACATCGTCCGGGACAGGACCAGCCGCGGCCGTCCCTCGATCAGCGGAAGCAGCGAGGGGCTGTGGCTGAACTCCCCGTACGCCTCGTCGATCACCACCAGCGCCCCGGCCGCGTTCGCCCGCGCCGCCTGGGCCGCGTCATGGAGGGCCAGTACGGTCTCGGCGTCGACGGCGGTGCCGGTCGGGTTGTTCGGCGAGGTGATGAAGACCACGTCGGGCCGGTGCTCGGCGATGGCCGCGCGGGCCGCGTCGACATCGATGGTGAAGTCCGCGTTCCGCGGGCCGGAGATCCAGGCGGTGCCGGTGCCGCGGGAGATCAGCGCGTGCATCGAGTACGAGGGCTCGAAGCCGATGGCGGTGCGCCCGGGCCCGCCGAAGGCCTGCAGCAGCTGCTGCAGCACCTCGTTCGAACCGTTGGCGGCCCACACATTGGCCACTCCGACCTCGTGGCCCGCGGTGCGGGTCAGATACTTCGCGAGCTCGGTGCGCAGCTCGATCGCGTCCCGGTCCGGGTAGCGGTTGAGGTGGCGGGCCGCCTCGGCGACCCGCTCGGCGATCCGGGCCACCAGCGCCTCGGGCAGCGGGTACGGGTTCTCGTTGGTGTTCAGCCGCACGGGCACGTCCAGCTGGGGGGCGCCGTACGGGGACTTGCCGCGCAGTTCGTCCCTGATGGGGAGATCGTCAATCCCGGTCACTTGTCGCCCGGCACCTTCCAGTCGAACCTTGCCTTCACCGCGGCGCCGTGGGCGGGCAGATCCTCCGCCTCGGCGAGCGTCACCACATGGCCGGCGACCTCCGCCAGCGCCTGGCGGGTGTAGTCCACGACATGGATGCCGCGCAGGAAGGACTGCACCGAAAGACCCGAGGAGTGGCAGGCGCAGCCGCCGGTGGGCAGGACGTGGTTGGACCCGGCCGCGTAGTCGCCGAGGCTGACGGGCGCGTACGGCCCGACGAAGACCGCGCCGGCGTTCCGCACCCGGGCCGCGACCGCCGCCGCGTCCCTGGTCTGGATCTCCAGGTGCTCGGCGGCATAGGCGTCGACGACCGCCAGGCCCTGCTCCAGGCCGTCGACCAGCACGATGCCGGACTGCCGCCCGGTCAGCGCCGGGCGGATCCGCTCCTCGACGTGCTTGGTCGCGGCGACCTGCGCCTCCAGCTCCTTCTCGACCGCCGCGGCCAGCTCCTCGGAGTCGGTGACGAGCACCGAGGCGGCCAGCGGGTCGTGCTCGGCCTGGCTGATCAGGTCGGCGGCGACATGCACCGGGTCGGCGGTGGTGTCGGCGAGGATCGCGATCTCGGTGGGGCCGGCCTCGGCGTCGATGCCGATCCGCCCCTTGAGCAGCCGCTTGGCCGCGGCCACATAGATGTTTCCCGGCCCGGTGACCAGGGAGACCGGGCGGCACTCCTCGGTGCCGTAGGCAAACATGGCGATGGCCTGGGCGCCGCCCGCCGCGTACACCTCGTCCACGCCGAGCAGCGCGCACGCCGCGAGGATGGTGGGGTGCGGCAGCCCGCCGAAGTCACTCTGCGGCGGCGAGGCGACGGCCATCGAGCCGACCCCGGCCTCCTGCGCGGGCACCACGTTCATCACAACGGAGGACGGGTAGACCGCCCGTCCGCCCGGTACGTAGAGCCCCACCCGCTCGACCGGCACCCAGCGCTCGGTGACCGTGCCGCCGGGCACGACCTGCGTGGTGTGGTCGGTGCGCCGCTGCTCGCGGTGGACCAGCCTGGCCCGCCGGATGGACTCCTCCAGGGCCGCCCGCACGGCCGGGTCCAGCTCCGCGAGGGCGCGCGTCAGCGCCTCCTGGGGCACCCGCGCCCGCTCGATGGCCACACCGTCGAACCGCAGCGCGTAGTCGATCAGCGCCGCGGTGCCGCGATGGCGCACGTCGTCACAGATGGGCCGCACCTTCTCCAGGGCGGCCTCGACGTCGAGCTCGGCACGGGGCAGCAGGTCGCGGTCGATCCCGCCCTCGGGGAAGGCGGCGCCGCGCAGATCGATACGGGAGATCACGCGATCAATTGTCTCAGACCCGCACCGGCGGCCCGCCCCCCGTATCAGTGAGTGATACGTACCCCCTAGGTTGACCCTGGAAGTTGAACCTGACCGCAAGCGTTCAAGCGGTTACTCAGCGGGAATGGGGATCCGTACGGGGGTACGGAGAACAGGAGGGGACACGGCTGTGACCGAGCCACGCGACGGCGATCCACCCCCGGGGCTCGACCTGACCACCGCGGAGTGGGGCATGTGGCAGGCGTTCCGCAACGGCAGCACCCACGATCTGCGCACCTCCCACCCCCAGCGCAACGACCCCTCCGGCCCCTACGCCTGGGGGCCCGAGCGCAGTGTGCGCGCCCGGGTGGTGGCCCTGCTGCTGCTCGACGGCCCTCCCCCGCAGCCGGGCCGGGTCGCCGCGCTCAAGCTCAACGGGGTGCACATCACCGGCACGCTCGACCTGGCCGGCGGCACCATCGAGCCGTATGTGGAGATGAAGAACTGCCGCTTCGAGCGGGAGGTGCTGCTCCCCGAGGCCCACTTCACCACCCTGCGCCTGGTCGGCTGCGCCCTGCCCCGGCTGGAGGCGGCCCGGGTGCGCACCGAGGGGGATCTGCATCTGCCGCGCTGTGTCGTGGAGCACGGCATCCGGCTCACCGACGCCCATATCGGTACGGACCTGCTGCTCAACCAGTTAGTGGTGCGGCGGGACCGGCGGGGCCAGTCGATCAGCGCCGACGGTCTGACCGTCGGCCAGGACCTGCAGGCCGAGATGATCGAGTCACACGGCGAGCTGAGCATGCGCGGCGCCCAGATCGGCGTGTCGCTCAGCCTGCGCGGCGCCCAGCTGCGCAATCCGTACGGGCGCCGGGCGCTGAACGCCCCGCAGCTGACCGTCGAGCGCAGCCTCTACCTCACCGCCGCCGGGGTGAGCAGCTACCCCAGCGGCTCGACCCCGCCGTACGGCACCAGCAACACGCCGACGCGCGGGACGCGCATCCAGCGCTTCGAGTGCGAGGGCGGGATACGCCTGGACGACGGGCGGTTCAACGACGCGGTCGACTTCGACCAGGCCCGTTTCGTCATGGAGAACGACCAGGAGCTGTCGCTGCGCCGCATCCAGACGCCCGAGCTGCGGTTCGTCGGGGAGCGACCGCAGCGCGGCCGGGTGATCCTCTCCGGCGCGCGGGTGGTCAACCTGATCGACAAGTCCGTCAGCTGGCCGGGCCCCGGCGGGCTGACCATGGCGGGCTTCTCCTACGAGTGTCTGATCCCGGTCGGCCACTTCCCGCTCTCCCGGCGGCTGGAGTGGGTGGCGGCCGCGACCCCGGAGTTCTCCCGGGGGCCGTACGACATGCTCGCCACGGCGCTGCGCACCAACGGCGAGGACGCGGAGGCGCGCGAGGTGCTGCTCGCCAAGGAGCGGCGGCGCCGCGAGACGCTGCCGCTGGCCGGGAAGCTGTGGGGCTACCTCCAGGACTGGACCGTGGCCTACGGCTACCGGCCGGGCCGGGCGGCGGTGTGGATGGCGGTGCTGTGGGCGATCGGCTCGGTGTTCTTCGCCCACAACCGGCCGGACCCCATCAAGCCGGGCGAGTCGCCGAACTGGAACGCCTCGCTGTACACCCTCGACCTGCTGATCCCGGTGATCGATCTGGGCCAGGACGGCTACTGGAAATCCGACGGCGCGGTCCAATGGGCGGCCATCGTGACGATCTTGCTCGGCTGGATCCTGGCCACCACGGTCGCCGCCGGCGCCTCCCGTCTGCTGCGCCGCCAGTGATCGGGGCGCGCGGGGCCATTAGGCTTAACGCCCGTGACCTCCGCGCGCCTTCCGCTCTTCCCGCTGAACACGGTGCTGTTCCCGGGGCTCGTCATGCCCCTGAACGTCTTCGAGCAGCGGTATCGCGCCATGATGCGCGAACTGTCGGCGCTCCCCGAGGACGCGCCGCGCCGCTTCGGTGTCATCGCCATCCGGGACGGTTTCGAGGTCGCGCCGACGGCCGTCGGCCTCCCGGACCCCACCGCCGAGCCCCAGCGGGGCGCGGCGGCCGGGTTCGGACCGGAGCCGATGAAGTCCTTCCACGCCGTCGGGTGTGTCGCGGACGCGGCCACCATCCGGGAGCAGAAGGACGGCACCTTCGAGGTGCTCGCCACCGGCACCACCCGCTTCGAACTGCGCTCGGTCGACACCTCGGGCCCGTATCTGACGGCCGAGATCGACGAGCTCGACGAGAAGCCGGGCGACGGCGCCGGGGCGCTGGCCTCCGGGGTCGTACGCGCCTTCCGGACCTACCAGAAGCGGCTCGCGGGGGCCCGTGAGCGGACCCTGGCCGCCCAGCAGGACCTGCCCGGCGAGCCGTCCGTGCTCTCCTACCTGGTCGCGGCCGCCGCCGTGCTCGACACGCCGACCAAGCAGCGGCTGCTGCAGGCCCCCGACACCGCCACCCGGCTGGCGGAGGAACTGAGACTGCTGCGCGCGGAGAGCGCGCTGATCGGTAAGCTCCCCTCGCTTCCCGCGGTCGAGCTGACCCGCCACCCCACCAGCCCCAACTGAACCCCCACCTCACCCCGGACCCACATGGCCAAGAAGAAGACCTCCGCCGGCACCCCGGCCACCACCGCCCTGACCGCCGCAGGCACCGCCTTCACGGTGCACGCCTATGAGCACGACCCGGCGGCCCCCTCGTACGGCGAGGAGGCCGCGCAGGCCCTCGGCGTGGACCCGGCCCGGGTCTTCAAGACCCTCATCGCGAGCGTCGACGGCGGCCTCACCGTCGCGATCGTGCCCGTCTCCGCCACGCTCGACCTCAAGGCCCTGGCGGCGGCGGTGGGCGGCAAGCGCGCGGCGATGGCGGATCCGGCGGCGGCCGAGCGCGCCACGGGCTATGTGCTGGGCGGGATCTCCCCGCTCGGCCAGCGCAAGCGCCTGCCCACGGCCCTGGACGCGTCGGCGGCCGACCACGAGACCATCTGCGTCTCGGCGGGGCGGCGCGGGCTGGAGGTCGAGCTGTCGCCCAAGGACCTCGCGACGCTCACGGACGCGGTGCTGGCGCCGATCGCGCGCCACGGCTAGCCCGCCGGCGGCGGGCTGGCCTCAGCTGGTCTGCCGCGCCGGCACTCCTCACCCCGCCGGCTGCGCCGGCTCCTCGTCTCGCGGTCCGAAAAGCGACGTGAGCCCCAGGTGCACCGCCATGGCCGCGAACGACCACGCCAGCAGCGCCCCCTTCGCCCCCAGCTTCAGCGGCGCGTCGAACGTCACGCCCTTTCCCACCGCCTTGGCGTGCGCCTCGATACTGGACTCGGGTCCGAGCCACACACCGAGCCGCCAGGCGATCACCGAGGCCAGCACCCCGCCGATCGCCAGCCCCACGACCAGCGGGATACCGCCCCGCCGGAAGAACAAGAAGACGAGGGCCGCCGACACGGCCCCGAAGGCCAGCGCCCACAGCGTGAACACCCCGTCCGCCCCCATCGCCTGCTCGCCCTCGGCGTCCTTCGGGTAGATCCCGTCGCCGATCCAGACCAGCGGCACGCGCGGCGCCAGCCACAGCCACACCAGCCCGAGCAGCACCCCCGACACCGCCACCCCGATCGCCACCAGCGCCGCCTGCACCAGCTCGGCGCGCAGCTCGGGGCCGGGCTCGGAGTGGTCCGGAGCCGAGGGGCCCGGCCCGGAGGGAGCCGGGGCAGAGGGGTTGGGCACTGCACCTCCCAGCGCAGACGGGTCGTGCGGCGAAGGCTGTTGAGGCTGATCGTGCGGAGTCAACGGTGCGGTCACCCCGTCATGGTGCCAGGCGGTGGAGGTACATCGGGCGGCGGGAGGCCCGCCGCGGCGCGTCAGCGTACGGCCGCGCGCCGATAGGCCCAGGTCGCGGCGGTCAGCGAGACCACCGCCACACCCGCGCACACCCCGAGGTCCGCGCAGACCACGAGCCAGTCGGGGTGCCCGTCGAAGGACCGCGCCAACGCCTCCACACCGTACGTCGAGGGCAGCAGATCGCGCGCGTACGACACCGGCGCGGGCATCCGCTCGGCGGGCAGCACCCCCAGCAGCAGCGCGGCCGACATGCCCAACTGCCCGCACAGCGTGGCCAGTTCCTGGCGGGGCGCGATCAGCCCGAGCGCCGCGCCCAGGCCCGCGAGGGCCGCGCCGGACAGCGGGATCACCGCTGCCAGCACCCACAGATGCGTCATCGGCAGCTGGAACAGCGCGCTCCCCGCCACCGCGGTGACCACCGTCCCGGGCACGGTGAAGGAGGCGTACGCGGCGGCGGCGCCGAGCACGACGGCGGCGGGCGGCACCGGCAGGGTCGCGTAGTGGTCGAGCCCCCCGCTCGCCCGCAGCTGCCCGAAGTACTGCGCCAGCAGGTTCAGCGCGACGAACGCCACGACCAGCACGCTGGACCCGGCGACCACGGACCGCGCCTCCATCCCGCCGTCCACGACCCCGCGCATCAGGACCATGATCCCCACGGACTGGAAGGTCGCCACGAACAGCAGCGGTATCCGCGCCACCCGGGCCCGGGACAGCTGCGCCCGGTAGACGGCGGCCAGCGCGGGCAGCAGCCGCGCCCGCGCCGCCAGGGGGGCGGGGGCGGCGTCGTCGCCCGGCCACGGCGCCTCGGCGGCCTGGGCCAGGGCTTCTCCGGACACGGCCTCCGCGGGCACGACACTCACCTTGCGCTGCTCCTGTTCCCCGCGCCGCCCGCACCTCGTGCGGGTGCGGCGGTCCCCGCGGCGGTCCCCGCGAGGGTTCCGACGGTCGTCACGCCTTCACCAGCCCCTCCGCCCCCTCCGAGCGGCCGCCCAGCGCGAGATAGACGTCCTCCAGGCTGGGGGTGGCGAGTGTGAAGTCGTCGAGGGCCGCGAAGGCCGGACCGCCGGTCACCGTGGCGATGGTGGCCCGGGCCCGCTCCGGGGCCATCCGCAGCGTCCAGCGCCGCCCGGAGGCCAGCGCGGCCTCCCGCAGCGCCGCGACCTCCGGCACCTCAAGCGGCGGCTCCCCGCGCCAGACGAGGTCCACCCGGACCTCGTCGGCGACCAGCGCCTTCAGCCCGGCCGGGGTGTCGCAGGCGATGACCCGGCCGCGCTCCAGCACCGCCACCCGGTCCAGGACGGTCTCCGCCTCGATCACATTGTGGGTGACCAGCAGCACCGTCACCCCCCGCTCCGCCCGCCGCCGGTCGACGGCGGCCCACACGGCCCGCCGTGCGACGGGGTCCATCCCGGTGGTCGGCTCGTCCAGCACCAGCAGCGGCCGCTCCCCGACCAGTACGGCGGCGAAGCAGGCCAGCCGCCGCTGTCCCCCGGAGAGCTTCTTGAGCGGGCGCCCGGCCACCTCGCCCAGGCCCAGCTCCTCGATCACCGCGTCCCGCTCCGCGCGGGCCGCGCGGGCGTCAAGACCGCGCAGCCGCCCCGTGGTCTCGGCGGCGAGCGCGACGGTCAGCTCGTCCAGCGCGGTCGAGTCCTGCCCCAGATAGCCGAGGAGGCGCGCCGCGCGCTCGGGGTGGCGTACGAGATCGTGGCCGAGCACCCGGACGCCGCCCTTGTCGGGGCGGAGCAGCCCGGTGAGCTGGCGCACCAGGGTGGACTTCCCGGCGCCGTTCGGGCCGAGCAGCCCGAACACCTCGCCGCGGCGCACCTCGAGGTCGATGCCGTCGCTGGCCCGGACGGCGGGCGCGGCGGGCACGCCCCGGCGGCCGCGCGCGGCGGGGTAGGTCTTGACCAGGCCGCGCACGGTGCACACCACATGGCCGTCCCCAGCCTGTTTCGCGCCCGTCCTCACGAGCTACGAGGGTACGCGCCCAATCACCCACGCTTGCCCTCGGGTCGGGCGGAGCGTCCGATTCCGCCTGCGGCCGGGAACACCTCCCAGCGGTGGCCGGGGCAGCGCCGAGCCCCGCGGAAGGGCGCCGTCAGTCCGCGGCGGGGGCGTGCTCGGCGGCCGTACGGATGTCGATCTCGCGCCAGAAGCCGGCCCGGATCGCATAGCGGTCGTGCTCGTCGATCTGGTCGTCCTTGTGGGCGAGCAGTCCGAAGCGGGCCGCGTAGCGCAGCAGTTCCCCGTCGATGCGGTGGGGGATGCGCGGGTATTCGGTGGACAGCTGCTGGAGGTGGGCCGGCTCGGAGAGCCGTTCGATCCAGCGGCGGGCGAAGACCTGGCCCACCTCGAAGGGGTCGCCACTGACGGTGGTGATGTCCTCCTCGCGGTCGGCCCAGCGCTGCTCGGGGCTGGTGAGCTGGGCCAGCATGGGCAGCCCGGCGGTCTCCGGCGGCTCGCCGAGCCCGGTGCCCGAGCCGCGTTCGATCCAGCCCTTGTCCGAGGACCAGCGCAGGGTGGCGCTGGGGGCCGGGTGGGAGCCCGCCTGGCCGCCCGCGGGGCCGCGGCCGAGGTCGGCGAGGTCCTTGGGCGTGGGCACGCCTCTGCCGCCGGGGGCGGAGCCCGCCTCCGCGCCGTCCTCCGGGGCGGCGCCCGGGCCGCCGGCGGCGGCGCCGGGGCCGCCCGCCGGGGCCGGGGCCCGCCCGGGGGCGCCCGCGGCGCGTGTGGGCGCGCCGCCCGGCCGCGTGGCGCCGTTGCGGCCCGGGGCCAGGTCGCCGGGGACGCCCGGCACCCCGGGGACACCGGTCACCGCGCCGGCGGCGGCCGCGGCGGCCGTCTCGGGGAGCGGGGCGGAGAGGATGGCCGCGATCTCCGGGCGGGGCTCCGTGACCGGCGCGCACGGCCCCGTGAGGTCCTTGGCGCGGACGGCCCGGGTGATCCAGGAGCGGTCCAGGACCCGCCGTTCGTCGGCCTCGGCGACCAGGTCCTCCGACTGGTTGTAGTCGCCGTCGGCGGCCTGGACGGCCCACAGGTGGACGGCCACGCCGTGTTCCTTGGCGGACATCAGGCCGGGCAGCAGATCGCCGTCGCCGGTGACGAGCACGATGTCGGAGCAGGCCCGGTTGCGGGCCAGCTCGGTGAGCTCGGCGTGCATGGCGGCGTCCACGCCCTTCTGCGCCCAGCGGCCGTCGCTGCGGGTCAGGGCGCCCAGCCGGACGGTGACCCGGGGCATGACGCGCAGCCGCCGGTGCTCGGGCTGGGGGACGCGGTCGGGGGCTCCGTCGAACCAGTAGATGCGCAGCAACGGTCGCTCGGTCTCGGCTTCGGCGCGCTCGCGCAGCCCCTGGATGAGGGTCGCGTGGTCGACGGAGATGCGGGACCGGGCTGGCTCCCCGGCGAGCAGGCTCGCGGCGGCGCCCAGCAGATAGCCGGCGTCCACCAGGACGACGCAGCGGTCCACGTTCCACCCTCTTTCCTGAAGTCCAGTCCTCGGTTGCCCCCCGTACACAGCCGTGCTCGAAATTCCTGTCTTCGGCCTCATGTGGAGTGTGCCCGACCGTACCGGGGTTATCAGTCCGAACTGGATCACTGGCGTGGCGGATACGGCCTACCCTCGAAGACCCTCCTTCTCACTCACCGTAATTGCCCGAAATGCAGCCTTCCGCACGGCGTGTCAGTGTTTCTTCCCGGAGGGCTCTTCCCTTGGGGGGCGATCCCAACTGGAGGCACAGCACCATGGCTAAGAACAAGAACCGCGACCGCAAGCAGCAGCAGCGCCAGGGCCGCGGGACGGCCGACCGTCCGGGTGAGCAGGCGCAGAACTCCTCGATGGACGCGCAGTCGCAGGCCATGCAGTCGGAGGGCGGTCCGGCGACGGCCCCTTCGGCCGCCGCCCGTAAGGACCGGCAGAAGAGCTTCGGCCACAATTGATCGCCGCGGCACAGCCGTTGAGGGGCGCGCCCGGTGCGGGCGCGCCCCTCTCATGAGCGGTGGTCCGTCAGCCCACCGTGATGAGCGGTGGTTCAGCCCGCCAGGCAGGCCGGGCCCAGCAGCACCTTCAGGTCGCCGAACAGCGCGGGGTCGGCGGTGACCCGGTGCCGGTCGAGCCGGAGCACCGTGGTCTTACGCGCCCCCTGGAGCTTGATCCGCACCTCGGTGGAGCCCCGGTGGTGGGTGAGGACTTCGCCGAGCTTCTCGACCAGGGGCGGGGTGACCTTCACCGTGGGGATGGTGATCGTCACCGGCGCGTTGGCCCCGGCCTCGGACAGGTCGGGGACCATGAGCTCCATGGCGACCAGCCGCGGCACGTCCTCGCGCTTGTCGAGCCGTCCCTTGACGAAGACGACGGCGTCCTCGACGAGCTGGGTGGAGACCAGCTGGTAGGTGGCGGGGAAGAACATGCAGTCGATGGAGCCCGCCAGGTCCTCGACGGTGGCGATGGCCCAGGCGTTGCCCTGCTTGGTCATCTTGCGCTGCAGACCGGAGATGATCCCGCCGATGGTGACGATGGCGCCGTCGGCGTGCTCGCCGCCGGTGAGCTGGGCGATCGCGGCGTCGGCCTTGTCGTTGAGGACGTGCTCGATGCCGAAGAGCGGGTGGTCGGAGACGTACAGGCCCAGCATCTCGCGCTCCTGGGCGAGCAGATACGCCTTGTCCCACTCCACGTCGGAGAACTCGACGTCGAGCCCGAAGCCCGGCCCGTCGCCCCCGCCGTCGTCGCCGCCCATACCGCCGAAGAGGTCGAACTGGCCCTCGGCCTCCTTGCGCTTCACCGCGACCACATTGTCGATCATGGTCTCGTAGTGCGCCATGAGCCCCTTGCGGGTGTGGCCCATCTCGTCGAAGGCACCGGCCTTGATCAGCGATTCGGTGGTGCGCTTGTTGCAGACCACCGCCTCGACCTTGTCCAGGTAGTCCGGGAAGGAGGTGTACTTCCCCTTCGACTTACGACCACGGATGATCGCTTCGACGACGTTCGCGCCAACGTTTCGGACCGCGGTGAGGCCGAAGAGGATCACATCGTCGCCCTGGGCGGTGAAGTTCGCCTCGGACTCATTGACGTTCGGCGTGAGCACCTTGATGCCCATGCGGCGGCACTCGTTGAGGTAGATCGCCGACTTGTCCTTGTCGTCGCGCACCGAGGTGAGCAGCGCGGCCATGTACTCGGCGGGGTAGTTGGCCTTCAGATACGCGGTCCAGTAGGTGACCAGGCCGTACGCGGAGGAGTGGGCCTTGTTGAAGGCGTAGCCGGCGAAGGGGACCAGCACGTCCCACACCGCCTGGATGGCCTCGTCGGAGTAGTTACGGTCCCGCATGCCCTTCTGGAAGGGGACGAACTCCTTGTCGAGGACTTCCTTCTTCTTCTTGCCCATCGCACGGCGCAGCAGGTCGGCCTGGCCGAGCGAGTAGCCCGCGAGCACCTGGGCAGCCTTCTGCACCTGCTCCTGGTAGACGACCAGGCCGTAGGTGATGCCGAGGACCTCCTTGAGCGGTTCTTCCAGCTCCGGGTGGATCGGGGTGATCTCCTGCTGGCCGTTCTTCCGCAGGGCGTAGTTGATGTGCGAGTTCATGCCCATCGGGCCCGGCCGGTAGAGGGCCGAGACGGCGGAGATGTCCTCGAAGTTGTCGGGCTTCATCATGCGCAGCAGGGAGCGCATGGGGCCGCCGTCGAACTGGAAGACGCCGAGCGTGTCACCGCGGCACAGCAGCTCATAGGTCTTGGGGTCGTCCAGCGGCAGCTCGAGCAGCTTGAGGTCGACGCCCTTGTTGGCGCGCACCATCTTGACCGCGTCGTCCATGATGGTCAGGTTGCGCAGGCCGAGGAAGTCCATCTTCAGCAGGCCCAGCGACTCACAGGTGGGATAGTCCCACTGGGTCACGACCTGGCCGTCGTTCTTCGGCGAGAAGACCGGCACGTGCTCGGTGACGGTCTCACTGGACATGATCACGCCCGCGGCGTGCACGCCCATCTGCCGCACCAGGCCCTCGATACCGCGGGCGGTGTCGATGACCTTCTTCACATCCGCCTCGTTCTCGTACATCCCGCGCACCTCGGCCGCCTCGCTGTAGCGGGGGTGCTTCTCGTCGGTGATGCCGGACAGCGGGATGCCCTTGCCGAGCACATCGGCGGGCATGGCCTTGGTGATCCGGTCGCCCATCGCATACGGGTAACCGAGCACACGGGCCGAGTCCTTGATCGCGTTCTTGGCCTTGATGGTGCCGTACGTGCCGATCTGGGCGACCTTGTCGGCGCCGTACTTCTCGGTGACGTACCGGATCACCTCACCGCGCCTGCGCTCGTCGAAGTCGATGTCGACATCGGGCATGGAGACGCGCTCGGGGTTGAGGAACCGCTCGAAGATCAGTCCGTGGTCGATGGGGTCGAGGTCGGTGATGCCCATCGCGTACGCGACGATCGAACCGGCCGCGGAGCCACGGCCGGGGCCGACCGCGATGCCGTTGTTCTTCGCCCACATGATGAAGTCGGCGACCACGAGGAAGTAGCCCGGGAACCCCATCTGGATGATGACGTCCATCTCGTAGTCGGCCTGCTTCTGGCGGTCCTCCGGGACCCCGGCCGGGTACCGGCGCTCCATGCCGCGCCGGACCTCCTCCTGGAACCAGGAGACCTCCGTGTAGCCCTCGGGGACGTCGAAGCGCGGCATCAGGTCGCGCTTCTCGAACCACCCGGTGGTGTCGATCTGCTCGGCGACCAGCAGCGTGTTCCGGCAGCCCTCCTGCCAGGCGTCGGAGGAGTCGATGGCGTACATCTCGTCCGTCGACTTCAGGTAGTAGCCGGAGCCGTCGAAGCGGAAGCGGTCCGGGTCGGAGAGGTTCTTGCCGGTCTGGACGCACAGCAGCGCGTCGTGGGCCTCGGACTCGCGGGAGTAGGTGTAGTGCGAGTCGTTGGTGACCAGCGGGGGGATGCCCAGCTTCTTGCCGATCTCCAGCAGGCCGTCGCGGACCCGGTGCTCGATCTCGATGCCGTGGTCCATCAGCTCCAGGAAGTACCGGTCCTTGCCGAAGATGTCCTGGTACTCGGAGGCGGCCTTGAGGGCCTCGTCGAACTGGCCGAGCCGCAGCCGGGTCTGCAGCTCACCGGACGGACAGCCGGTGGAGGCGATCAGGCCCTCCGACCACTGGGCGATGGTCTCCTTGTCCATCCGCGGCCACTTGACGAAGTAGCCCTCCATATAGGCGTCCGAGGAGAGCCGGAAGAGGTTGTGCAGACCTGCCTTGTTGGACGCCCAGATCGTCTTGTGGGTGTAACCACCGGAGCCGGAGACGTCGTCCCGCTTCTGGTGCGGCTGGCCCCACTGCACCCGTCGTTTGTAGCGGCGCGACTCGGGGGCGACATACGCCTCGATCCCGATGATCGGCGTGATGCCCGCGCCGGTCGCCTGCTGGTAGAAGTCGTACGCCCCGTGGAGGTTGCCATGGTCGGTCATGGCGATGTGCGTCATGCCCATTTCCTGGCAGGCGTTGAACATGTCCTTGAGCCGCGCCGCACCGTCCAGCAGCGAGTACTGGGTGTGGACATGCAGGTGCGTGAAGGGCGGCTTGGTCACGGTGGCAGACCTCCGGCGAACGGTCGATGAAGGGTGGGCGGAACAGCTCCGAAGGTTACCCCTCCGGACTGACAGCGGATGGGCACCCACGAGTAGCCTCAGGCGTTGGGACGGACGGAGCGAGCCGTCCCGTTCGCGATCTTTGTCATGCTCTTCTCTCCACGTCCTTCCCTCACGCACCAGGAGGCGCCCCGCGATGCCGACCCAGCAGACCCAGGCGGAACAGCGCGGCGAGCACATCCTCGCCGTCTTCGACACCGCCTTCGGCGAGCTGCTCGCCGCCGACCCGGCCGCCTTCCGCGTCAAGTTCCGCAAGATGGCCGCCTCGGCCTTCGCGTTCTACCGCGGCACGGCCTGCCTGTTCTACGCCGATGTGGAGCAGGAGCGCGAGGGCGGCCCCTACCTGGACGACCGCACGGGCCGGGTGTGGATCCACGGTGACCTCCACGCCGAGAACTTCGGCACCTACATGGACGCCAACGGCCGCCTGATCTTCAATGTCAACGACTTCGACGAGGCGTACGTCGGCCCCTTCACCTGGGACCTCAAGCGCTTCGCGGCCTCCGTCGCGCTGATCGGCTACACCAAGGCGCTCAGCGACGAGAAGATCAGCGAGCTGGTGCGCATCTACGCCGCCGCCTACCGCGAGCGTATCCACGCCCTGGCCGCCGGCGCCAAGGACGACGAGGTGCCGCCGTTCACCCTGGAGACCGCCGAGGGCCCGCTGCTGGACGCGCTGCGTGACGCCCGCTCGCTGACCCGGTTCGGGCTGCTCGACTCGATGACCGCGATCCGCGACTTCGAGCGCCGCTTCGCCTCCGGCGGCGGCTCGGTCGAGCTGGACGCGGCGACCCGCTACAAGGTCCTGGCCGCCTTCGACGGCTATCTGGAGACGCTGCCCGAGTCCAGCCTCGCCAGGCCGGACTCCTACCGCGTCAAGGACGTCGTCGGCCGCCGCGGCATCGGCATCGGCAGCGCCGGGCTCCCCTCGTACAACATCCTTCTGGAGGGCAACAGCGACGCCCTGGAGAACGATGTGGTGATCTACATGAAGCAGGCGCAGACCCCGGCGGTCTCCCGCCACATCACGGACGAGCGGGTCCGCTCGTACTTCCACCACGAGGGGCACCGCACGGTCATCTCCCAGCGCGCCCTGCAGGCCCACGCCGACCCCTGGCTGGGCTGGACCGAGCTGGACGGCTCGGGGCAGCTGGTCGCCGAGATCTCCCCGTACGCGGTGGACCTCGACTGGTCCGACATCGACGACCCGGCCGAGATCGCGGCGGTCGTCGCCGACCTGGGGCGGGCCACGGCCACCATGCACGCGGCCGCCGACGACCAGAGCGGCCACTCGCTGGTGCCCTTCTCCACCGAGCGGGCCATCGACGCGGTGATCGCGGCGGACGAGGGCGGCTTCGCTGAGCTGCTGGTGGACTTCGCGCACTCCTACGGGGCGCGGGCGCGGGCCGACCACCAGATCTTCGTGGACCTCTTCCGGAACGGGCGCATTCCCGGGCTGTGAGGCCCCCGTACGGTCGGTAGGCGCGTGGGCGGGGAGTGATCCCCGCCCACGGTCTTGACGCCATCCCTACATCCGATCGTGTGACAATCGGGCTCTATGGACGGTACGGGACCGCTGCTGAGGGCACTGCGCGCGGCGCTGTTCACAGCGCTGTGCGTCACGCTGTCCTCCGCCGCCCACGTCCTGCTGTCACGCACGCCGCTGCCGCTGACGACCGTGGCGGCGCTGTCGGGCGTCGTCTTTGTGATCGCGTACGCCCTGGCGGGCCGGGAGCGCGGCTACTGGAGCATCGCCGCTCTCCTGGTCCCGCTGGAGCTGGCCGCCGACACGGTGTTCACCACCGGCCAGAGCACCTGTTACGGGCCCTCCGGCGGCCCCGTGGCGGGCTCCCTGCGCGCCCTGGGCATGGACTTCCTGTGCGGCAGCGGCGGGGTCGGCTCACCGCTGGCCCGGGTCGCCGGACCGGACGGCAGCGGCGCCCTGACGGCCGCCGTGGGCTCCGCCACCCCCTGGCTGCTGCTCGCCGCCCATATCGCGGTCGGACTGATCGCCGCGGCCTGGCTGCGGCGCGGCGAGGCCGCCTTCGCCCGGCTGCTGACCTCGCTCGCCGCCGTCGCCTTCCGGCCGCTGCTGCTGGCCGTCGCGGTGGTCACCGCGGCCTTCGCGCCCCTGCGCCGCTCCCCGCGGCCGGCCGGACCCCCGAGTCCGGCCCCGGCGCTCCCCCTCCTCGTGCACTCCGTCGTGCGGCGTGGTCCGCCGTGCTCAGCCACCGCCTGAGCACAGCGTTTCCCACCCTTTCGTACGACCTTCACACGACGGAGACCGATCCATCATGAGCAACCGCAACAACCACCAGAACAAGCAGGCCGCACGCGAGCGGATGCGCGCCGAGCGCGAGCGCCAGGCCAAGAAGGACCGGGCGCGCCGCCAGCTGGTGGTCGGCGGCGCGGTCGTCGCCATCCTGGCGATAGCGGGCGGCATAGGCTACGCCGTCACCCAGATGAACGGCGGCGGGAACGCCGGCAAGGAGTGGACGGCGGCCGCGGAGAAGAAGGCCCTGGTCAAGCCCGCCCACACCACTGGCCCCCAGGGTACGACGGTGATCATCGGCAACAAGAACGCCAAGAACACCCTGCATGTCTACGAGGACATGCGCTGCCCGTACTGCGCGCAGTTCGAGCAGCTGACGGGCACGACCGTGGCGAAGGACATCAAGAACGGCACCTTCAAGGCGCAGTACACGATGGGTACCTTCCTGGACGCCAAGACCGGGGCCGGCTCGAAGAACGCCCTGAGCGCTCTGGGCGCGGCCCTCAATGTCAGCCCCGACGCCTTCCTGGAGTACAAGTCGGCGCTCTACTCGGCCAAGAACCACCCCAAGGAGACCGATGACGCCTTCGCCGACGACCAGAAGCTGATCGCCATCGCCCAGCAGGTCAAGGAGCTCAAGGGCAACAAGACCTTCGAGAAGGCCGTGACGAACGGCACCTACGACCGGTGGGCGCTGGCGATGTCGAAGTCGTTCAACGACACGAAGGACGTGAGCACCACCCCGACCCTGAAGCTGAACGGCGAGATCCTGACGACGGACCAGGGGGGCGTCCCGCTCACCCCGGCCCAGTTCACCCCGCTGCTCCAGCAGCACCTGAAGAAGTAGGACCGAGGGGCCCGAGGGGCTACCCCTCCGCTACCTCCGAGAGGAAGCCGAGCGCCACCTTCCAGGTGGCCTCGGCGGCCTCCTCGTCGTAGTCCGGCAGCTCCGGGTCGGTGAACAGGTGCCCGGCCCCCGGGTAGCGGTAGACCTCCACGTCCGCCCCGGCCCGCCCCATCCGCAGGTACCACGCGTTCAGCCAGTCGTGCGGCTCGAAGGGGTCCGGGTCCGCGACGTGCAGCTGCACCGGCAGGCCGTCCGCCGCCGCGTCCTCGGCGATGTCCGAGGTGCCGTGCAGAAGCAGCAGCCCGCGCGCCTTCTCGTCGCCCAGCGCGAGGTTCTGGGCGATCGACCCGCCGAGCGAGAACCCCGCGTACACCACGCCGCGGTCCGACAGCGGCGCCGCGGCCACCACGGCCCGCCGCAGCAGCTCGTCCTTGCCGATCTCCTCCTTGAGCGCCATGCCGTCCTCGGCGCTGTCGGCCGTCCGCCCCTCGAACAGATCGGGCACGTGCACCTCGTGCCCGGCGGCGCGCAGCCGGTCTGCGGCGGTGTGCACGGCGGGCCGCAGCCCGTACATCGAATGGAGGAGCAGGATCGGGGAACGGGTCACTTCGTCACTTCCTTGTCACGCGGTAAGGATCAGGATAGGTGTCCATGGAGGACGTACTGCGGCCGATCGTCGTCATCGGCGGCTCGCTCGCCATCACCCTGTTGATCGGATGGGCGGTCGACCGGCTGCTGCGGCGCGCCGACGCCCGCCACCCGGAGACGCCGCTGTGGGGCCTGCTGCGGCGCTGTCGGCTTCCGCTCCAGGTGACCGTCTGCACGGCGCTGCTGCGCGGCTCCTACGACAAGACGCACGCCCGGGTGGTCCAGGAGCACGCGTCGGCCATCGGGCAGATTCTCGCACTGGTGCTGATCGCGGCCACGGCGTGGCTCGCGGTGCGGGTCTCGGCCGCGGTGGTGGAGTCCTCGTACCGCCGCTATGCCGCCAGCGCGCACGACCCGGCGCGGGTGCGCCGGGTGCGCACGCAGGTGACGCTCATCCAGCGGGTGGTGGCGGCGATCGTCGGGGTGGTCGCGGCGTCGGCGATGCTGCTGACCTTCCCCGCGATGCGTACGGTGGGCACCTCCATGCTGGCCTCCGCCGGGATACTGGGCGTCGTCGCCGGTGTGGCCGCGCAGTCGACGCTGGGCAACCTCTTCGCCGGGCTGCAGATCGCCTTCGGCGACATGGTGCGGATAGGCGACACGGTGGTCGTGGACGGCGAGTGGGGCACGGTCGAGGAGATCACGCTGACCTTTCTGTCGGTGCGGACCTGGGACGAGCGCCGGATCACCATGCCGGTGTCGTACTTCACGGCCAAGCCGTTCGAGAACTGGTCGCGCGGCGGCACCCAGAAGACCGGCGCGGTCATCTTCCACCTCGACCACTCGGCGCCGGTCCCGGCGATGCGGGTGAAGCTGGGCGAGATCGTGCGCAAGTCCACGGCCTGGGACGGCCGGGACTGGAACCTCGCGGTCACCGACACCACGCCGTCCACGATGGTGGTGCGGGCGCTGGTCACGGCGCGGGACGCGGACGACGCGTGGAACGTGCGCTGTGAGGTGCGGGAGCAGATGATCGCGTGGCTGTGGGAGCACCATCCGCACGCGCTGCCGCGCATCACCACGGCGACCGTCCAGCCACCGCGGATCGCGGCCGACTCCGAGGACCGTCTCACCCGCTTCAGCGGCGACCTCCGCAAGGACGGCACGGCCCCGCGCCGGAGCTAGGCCCTGTCGTCGAAGTCCCGCCGGGGGGGTGCTCCCGGGGCCCAGGGGGGCTACAGCGCCCTGCGCATGGCGCGGTGCGGGATTCCGCTGCCCTCGTCGAACTCGGGGCCGTACGCCGCGTACCCCAGGCGCTCGTAGAAGCCGAGGGCATGGGTCTGGGCCTCCAGGTAGACCTCGGCGAGACCGCGCCGCAGCGCCTCGGCCTCGACCGCGCGGACGAGCTCCGCGCCGAGCCCGGTGCCGCGGGCGGCCGGCAGGACCGCGAGCCGGCCGAGGACGGCGGTCGTCACGCCGTCCACGCCCGCGTGGCCGTACTTCTTGTCCGCGGCCGCACCGTGGAGGAAGCGGACGGTGCCCGTCGGGCCCTCGGGGCCGGTGGCCAGGAGGTGGACGGCGTGCGCGTCGTAGGCGTCCATCTCCTCCGACTCGGGGATCCGCTGCTCGACGACGAAGACCTCGCGGCGGACCGAGCGGCAGGCCTCGAGGGCGGCTGTGCCCACGACCTCGATCCGGTACGTCACGCGCTGTCCGCCCGCACGGTGTCCAGCGCCCGCTGCAGATCGTCCGGGTAGCGGCTCTCGAACTCCACCCAGCCGCCGCCCGGGTGCTCGAAGCCCAGGCGCACGGCGTGCAGCCACTGCCGGGTCAGCCGCAGCCGCTTGGCGAGCGTCGGGTCGGCGCCGTACGTCAGGTCGCCGACGCAGGGGTGGCGGTGGGCCGCCATGTGGACGCGGATCTGGTGGGTGCGGCCCGTCTCCAGCTTGATGTCGAGGAGGCTGGCGGCGCGGAACGCCTCGATGAGGTCGTAGTGGGTGACGCTGGGCTTGCCCTCGGCGGTCACGGCCCATTTGTAGTCGTGCTGCGGATGACGGCCGATCGGCGCGTCGATGGTGCCGCTGAGCGGGTCGGGGTGGCCCTGGACGAGGGCCTGGTAGCGCTTGTCGACCGTCCGCTCGCGGAACTGCTGCTTGAGCAGGGTGTAGGCGAGCTCGGACTTGGCGACGACCATGAGGCCGGAGGTGCCGACGTCCAGCCGGTGGACGATCCCCTGCCGCTCGGCGGCCCCGGAGGTCGAGATGCGGAAGCCCGCGGCGGCCAGGCCGCCGATGACGGTGGGCCCGCTCCAGCCGGGGCTGGGGTGGGCGGCGACCCCGACCGGCTTGTCGACCACCACGACGTGGTCGTCGTCGTGCACGATCTCCATGCCCTCGACGGGCTCGGCGACGATCTGTACGGGCGGCGCGGCCTGCGGCATCTCCACCTCGAGCCAGGCGCCGCCGGACACCCGGTCGGACTTGCCCGCGACGCTGCCGTCGACCTGCACCTTGCCCGCGGCGGCCAGCTCCGCCGCCTTGGTCCGAGAAAAGCCGAACATGCGCGCGATCGCGGCGTCGACGCGCTCGCCTTCGAGGCCGTCGGGTACGGGAAGCGTGCGGATCTCGGGAATCGTACTCACCCGTCGAGTATGCCGGACCGCACGCCCCGCTTCGTACGCCAGTCCTCGGGCCCCCGCCCCCGATCCGGCCCCCGCGCCCTGAAGGCTCAGTCCTTGTGGACGGTGCCGTCCGGGTCCAGGCCGCGGAAGGACAGGATGACGATCAGGAAGCCACCGCAGACGATCGCCGAGTCGGCGAGGTTGAAGACCGCGAAGTGGGCGGGGGCGATGAAGTCGACCACCGCGCCCTGCAGCCCACCGGGCGCGCGGAAGACCCGGTCGGTGAGGTTGCCGAAGGCGCCGCCCAGCAGCAGCCCGAGCGCGATGGCCCAGGGCAGGCTGTAGAGCTTGCGGGCCAGCCGGGCGATCACCACGATGACACCGGCCGCTATCACCGTGAAGACGATGGTCATGGCCTCGCCGAAGCCGAAGGCGGCGCCCCGGTTGCGGATCACCTCGAACTGGAGCCAGGTGCCGATCACCTCGATCGCGTCATGGTGCTCCAGCTTGGCGACCACGAACAGCTTGCTGCCCAGGTCGAGGAGGTAGGCGAACGCGGCGACGGCCAGCAGCACCCCGATGCGCCGCCGCCCGCGCCCGGCCCCCGCGCCGTCGGCAGCCGCGACGGCGCCTTCCTCGGCCTTCCCCGCTTCTGGCGTACCGATGGCCTGCTCCGCCTCTGTCACGTAAGTCCCTCAAACATCGTCCGGGCCAGTCTCCCCCTGGCTGAGGACGAGCGTACGGCACTCCCGACGGGCGGTCAGCGCCGCTCCTGCCGCTGTTTGCACTCCACGCAGAGAGTGGCCCGGGGGAACGCCTGCATCCGGGCCTTGCCGATGGGGTTGCCGCAGTTCTCGCACAGCCCGTACGTCCCGGCATCCAGCCGATCCAGGGCGCGCTCGGTCTGCAGCAGCATCTCGCGGGCGTTGCCGGCCAGGGCCAGCTCGTGCTCGCGCGTGATGTTCTTGGTGCCGGTGTCGGCCTGGTCGTCGCCGGCTCCGTCCCCGGAGTCCCGCATCAGACCCGTGATCGCCTCCTCGGAGGCGAGGATCTCGGTGCGCAGCCGGCCCGCCTCAGCCAGCAGCTCGGTGCGCGCCTCGGCCACCTCCTCCGCCGACCAGGGCTCCTCACCCGGGCGTACGGGCAGGTCACCGGGGGCCACGGGGCCGGCGCCCGCGCGGGCCTTGGGGACCGCGCCCGGCGCCTCGGGGGCCTGCTTCGCGGTCGGCGCCCCACTCGGAGTCTTCTTCGCAACCACTTTCCTGGCTCCCGTCTTCTTCGCGGGCACCGCCTGCTCGGCGGATGCGGCCTTCTTGGTGGCCTTCTTGGCCGTGGGGTTCGTGGCCTCGGCCTTCTTGGCCGTGGTCTTCATGGCCTCGGCCTTCTTGGTCGCGGCCTTGTCGGCCGTGCCCTTCTTTCCCACCGCACTCTTCGCGGCCTTCTTGGCCGCCGTGGCGGGCGCTGCCGCCTTCTTCCCGGAAGCACTCTTCTTGACGGTCGTGGCCTTCGTCGCCTTCGCCGTGCTCTTCTTCACGGCGGTCTTCCTCGCCACCATGGCCGCGGCCCCTTCACATATTGTGATCTTGCACGCGAATCGTTCCGGAACGATAAATCGACTCCAGGCACGCGGCAACGGGGCACGCCGCCTGATTCGCCCGGCTTATCCGCAGGACAACCCGGTCTCAATCGGTTGTGCCCCACCGCCCGCCCGGTAATCCGGCCATGGACCGGCCATGAATCAGTACCGCGTGGTGATGCCCCGGCCGGGCGGACTCCGGCACCCTGCGTATCGCCATTCGGGTCACCGCCCGGCGGCCCGTACCTCACTCGGCGCAGCCCGTAAACCGGTCGGCCGGGTGCCGCCCGGACCCGTACACTGGGCGAAGCGAAAGGCGTGGAAGGGGACGAGTAGCGTCGTACGCAGCCATGAGCGACCCGGGGACGGTGCGAGCCCGGGGGCGAGCGCGATGTGAAGGATCACCCCGGAGCCGCCGGAAGAACCCCCGCTCAGGGCCAGTAGAACCGGTGTCGCGACCCCAATGAGGGGGCCAGGAGCAGCCCAGCGCTCCCGGCCAAGGAGGGTGGTACCGCGGGAGCGCGAGCTCTCGTCCCTCCGACGGAACGCAGGCCAGCACGTTTCCGCCGGAGGAAGGATCCGATGACGCAGTACCGCCAGGTGCCCGCCCAGGTCGACCTGCCAGCCCTCGAGCACGCCGTGCTCGACTTCTGGCGGGAGAACAAGATCTTCGCCCGGAGCCTCGAGCAGTCCGCGGGGCGGCCCGAGTGGGTCTTCTACGAGGGCCCGCCGACCGCCAACGGCATGCCGGGCGCCCACCACATCGAGGCCCGCGTCTTCAAGGACGTCTTCCCGCGCTTCCGCACCATGCGCGGCTACCACGTCGAGCGCAAAGCGGGCTGGGACTGCCACGGCCTGCCGGTCGAGCTGGCCGTCGAGAAGGAGCTCGGCTTCAGCGGCAAGCAGGACATCGAGGCGTACGGCATCGCCGAGTTCAACGCCAAGTGCCGCGAGTCGGTCGGCCGGCACACCGACGCCTTCGCCGAGCTCACCACGCGCATGGGGTTCTGGACCGACCTCGACGGCGCGTACTGGACCATGAACCCCGAGTACGTCGAGTCGGTGTGGTGGTCGCTCAAGGAGATCTACAACAAGGGGCTGCTGGTCCAGGACCACCGGGTCGCCCCCTGGTGTCCGCGCTGCGGCACCGGCCTGTCCGACCACGAGCTGGCGCAGGGCTACGAGACGGTGATCGACCCGTCGGTCTTCGTCCGCTTCCCGCTGACCTCCGGCCCGCTGGCCGGCGAGGCGGCGCTGCTGGTGTGGACGACCACGCCATGGACCCTGGTGTCCAACATGGCCGTCGCCGCGCACCCCGATGTGCGCTACGTGGTGGCCACCGACGGCCAGGAGAAGCTGGTCGTCGCCGAGCCGCTGCTGGCCAAGGCCCTCGGCGAGGGCTGGACCGCGACCGGGCAGTCCTTCACCGGGGCCGAGATGGAGCGCTGGACCTACCAGCGCCCGTTCTCCCTCGTGGAGGTCGACGGCGACGCGCACTTCGTGGTCAACGCCGAGTATGTGACGACCGAGGACGGCACCGGCCTGGTCCACCAGGCCCCCGCCTTCGGTGAGGACGACCTGCGGACCTGCAAGGCGTACGGCCTGCCGTACCTCAACCCGATCCGCACGGACGGCACCTTCGAGGAGGGCCTGGAGCTGGTCGGCGGCCAGTTCTTCAAGAAGGCCGACGAGGCGCTGACGGCCGATCTGGCCGCCCGCGGCCTGCTGTTCCGGCATGTGCCCTACGAGCACAGCTACCCGCACTGCTGGCGCTGCCACACCGCGCTGCTGTACTACGCACAGCCGTCCTGGTACATCCGCACCACCGCGATCAAGGACGCGCTGCTGCGCGAGAACGAGCGGACGAACTGGTTCCCCGAGTCGGTCAAGCACGGCCGCTACGGCGACTGGCTGAACAACAACATCGACTGGGCCCTGTCGCGCAACCGCTACTGGGGCACCCCGCTGCCCATCTGGCGCTGCGCCGAGGACCACCTCACCTGCGTCGGCTCCCTCACCGAGCTCTCCGAGCTCACCGGCGCCGACCAGACGGGCCTGGACCCGCACCGGCCGTACATCGACGAGGTGACCTTCACCTGCACCGCCGAGGGGTGCGAGCTGGAGGCCGTCCGGGTCCCCGAGGTCATCGACGCCTGGTACGACTCGGGCTCCATGCCCTTCGCCCAGTGGGGCTACCCGTACCGCAACAAGGAGGTCTTCGAGAAGCGGTACCCGGCGCAGTTCATCTCCGAGGCCATCGACCAGACCCGTGGCTGGTTCTACACCCTGATGGCGGTCGGCACGCTCGTCTTCGACAAGTCGAGCTATGAGAACGTGGTCTGCCTCGGACACATCCTGGCCGAGGACGGTCGGAAGATGTCCAAGCACCTGGGCAACATCCTGGAGCCGATCCCGCTCATGGAGCGGCACGGCGCAGACGCCGTCCGCTGGTTCATGGCCGCCGGCGGCTCGCCCTGGGCGGCGCGCCGGGTGGGCCACGGCACCATCCAGGAGGTCGTCCGCAAGACGCTGCTCACCTACTGGAACACGGTCGCCTTCCAGGCCCTGTACGCCCGCACCTCGGGCTGGGCCCCGAGCGAGGCCGACCCGGCCCCGGCCGACCGGCCGCTGCTCGACCGCTGGCTGCTGGGCGAGCTGGGCACGCTGACCGAGCAGATGACGCTGGCCCTGGAGGCGTACGACACCCAGCGCGCCGGCAAGCTGCTGTCGGGCTTCGTCGACGACCTGTCCAACTGGTACGTCCGCCGCTCCCGCCGCCGCTTCTGGCAGGGCGACGCGGCCGCGCTGCGCACGCTGCACGAGGTGATCGAGACGGTCACCCGGCTGCTGGCCCCGCTCGTCCCCTTCATCACCGAGCGGGTCTGGCAGGACCTGATCGTCCCGGTCACCCCGGACGCCCCGGAGTCCGTGCACCTCGCCACCTGGCCCGAGGCCGACAAGGCCCTGATCGACCCGGCCCTCTCCACGCAGATGGCGCTGGTGCGCCGCCTGGTGGAGCTGGGCCGCGCGACCCGCGCCGAGTCGGGGGTCAAGACCCGTCAGCCGCTGTCGCGCGCGCTGGTCGCGGCGTCCGGCTTCGAGTCGCTGTCCGCGGAGCTGCGCACGCAGATCGAGGAGGAGCTGAACGTCTCGTCCCTCGCCTCGCTCAGCGAGGTCGGCGGCTCGCTCGTCGACACCACGGCCAAGGCCAACTTCCGGGCGCTGGGCAAGCGTTTCGGCAAGGGGACCCAGCCGGTCGCCAAGGCGATCGCCGAGGCGGACGCGGCCGCGCTGTCGGTGGCGCTGCGCGAGGGGACGGCGTCGGTGGTGGTGGACGGCGAGACAGTCGCGCTGTCCGCGGACGAGGTGATCATCACCGAGACCCCGCGCGAGGGGTGGTCGGTCGCCTCCGACGCGGGCGCGACGGTGGCCCTCGACCTGGAGATCACCCCGGAGCTGCGGCGCGCGGGGCTCGCCCGTGACGCGATCCGGCTGATCCAGGAGGCCCGCAAGAACAGCGGCCTTGACGTGGCCGACCGGATCTCGCTGCGCTGGGGCACGGCGGACGAGGAGGTCCGTACGGCGCTGACCGACCACGCGGCGCTGATCGCGGACGAGGTCCTCGCCACGGACTTCGCGTCCGGCGACGGTGACTCCGGCTACGGCGAGGAGTTCTCCGACGAGGCCCTGGGGCTCACCTTCCGCCTCCGCAAGGCGTAAGGGCGCCGCCTCGTGGTGGGGGCCGGGACTCCGGCCCCCACCGTCCGCGAGAGCGGCGTCGGTTCAGGCGCAAAACAGCCCGGGCCCAGGAGCTCTGCTCCTGGGCCCGGGCTTTTGACTGCCGACGACTGCGCGCTACGCCGCGCGCCGCCGCGTCAGTTGTCGTCCTCGTCGATGAGGAAGCCGCGCATGGGGCTCGGTGCCTGCTGCATCGGCTGCGGGGCCTGCGGGCGCACCGGGGCCATCGGCTGGGTCATCGCGGGGGACATCTGCTGCTGACCGCCGTAGGACGGCGCGCCGCCGCCCTGGGTGTGGCCGCCCATGGGCTGGTTGCCGCCCATGGTGTGGCCGCCCATCGTGCTCGCGCCGGCCGAGGCCATGGAGCCGGTCATGGACGGGGACGGCGGCAGCGAGGCGGTCGCCGGGGTGCGCGGCGGGGCCAGGGAGTCGTCAGCCTGGTTCTCCAGCTGGCGCAGCTGGCTCTCCAGGTACGACTTCAGCCGCGTGCGGTACTCGCGCTCGAAGCCGCGCAGGTCCTCGACCTTGCGCTCCAGCGTGGCGCGGGCCGACTCCAGCGAGCCCATCGCGACGCGGTGCTTCTCCTGCGCGTCCCGCTCCAGCGCGTCGGCCTTGGCGCGGGCGTCCCGCTCCAGGCCCTCGGCGCGGCTGCGGGCCTCACCGACGATCTTGTTGGCCTCGGAACGGGCCTCGGCGATCGCCTGGTCGGCGGTCTGCTGCGCGAGCGAGAGCACGCGCGCGGCGCTGTCGCCGCCCGGGCCCTGGCCCGGCTGCGGCAGCTGCGGGCCGCCGGGGCCGCCCATCGGACCGCCCATGGGGCCACCGGGGCCCATCGGACCGCCCTGCCCCATCGGGCCGTTCTGTCCCATGGGGCCGCCCTGCCCCATCGGACCGGGGCCGCCCTGGCCCATCGGACCCGGTCCGCCCTGACCCATCGGGCCTGCCGGCAGCTGCGGGGCACCGCCCGGAAGTTGGGGCGGGCCACCCATCTGCTGCTGGCCGGGCGGCACGGGCTGCGGTCCGGATATGGCGGCGGGCACAGGTGCGCCGGGCCGCTCCTGCTGTTCCGGAGGTTTACGCATGTTCTGCTGCTGACTCTGCGCGGCGGCGCGGGTCGCGGCGGCCAGCTTGGCCCGCAGATCCTCGTTCTCCCGCAGCAGCCGGGTCAGTTCGGCTTCGACCTCGTCGAGGAAGGCATCGACCTCGTCCTCGTCATAGCCTTCTCGGAGGCGGACGGTCGTGAACTGCTTGTTCCGCACGTCCTCGGGGGTCAACGGCATCTCTAACTCACCTCAACGTAGTCGTCGGCAATCGGCAAGACCGTATCGTTCACACGCTGCTCGCAAAATTGCGGACGACGGTGATCAGGATCCAGACGATGATCATCAGAACGAAGAAGGACAGGTCGAGCGCCACACCCCCGAGACGCAACGGCGGGATGAACCGCCGCAGAAGCTTCAGCGGCGGATCGGTGACAGTGTAGGCGGCCTCCAGGATGACCACCATCGCCTTGCCGGGTTGCCACGAGCGGGCGAACTGGAAGACGTAGTCCATCACCAGCCGGAAGATCAGCACGATCAGGAAGCAATACAGCGCGATGTAGATCACCTGCAGTGCGATGCCCATCCCGCTGTGTCCCTCTCCCCTTGCGTGCTCGGCCGTACGGCCTGTTGATGACTCGGTGTTGCCGTGTTGCGTCTCAGCTTTGGTTGAAGAACCCGCCCTCTGCGATACGGGCCTTGTCCTCCGCCGTGACATCGACGTTAGCAGGAGACAACAGAAACACCTTCTGAGTCACCCGCTCAATGCTCCCATGGAGACCGAACACGAGTCCGGCCGCAAAGTCGACAAGTCGCTTCGCGTCCGTGTCGTCCATCTCCGTGAGATTCATGATCACCGGGGTGCCCTCACGGAAGTGTTCCCCGATAGTACGGGCCTCGTTGTAGGTCCTGGGGTGCAGCGTCGTGATGCGGTACGGCTCTCGCTCGGACACGACCTTGGGCATGATCACCGGCGCGTTCTTCTCCAAGTTCTGACGTTCAGGTGTGATGGATGCCACGGGGGCGATTCGCGCGGGTCGCCCGGTTTCCGCTACGAGCGGGGCGGGTTCACGCTGCGCCGGGGGATGGACGACTCGTACAGATTCGCCCCTCTCCGGCCGCGGCTCGGTTTCCGCCACCTGATGCCTGCGACGATCCCGCTCGGGCTCCGGTTCGGGCTCGAACTCGTCGTCGGGGTCGAATCCCCGGCCGTCGTACCCATCGTCCTCCACGAGGCCGAGGTAGACCGCCATCTTGCGCATCGCGCCGGCCATTCTCTGCGTCCTCCGCTCTGTGGTGGATCGGCTCCGCCACCGGATGCCTTGGATCCACGCGGCCTGCCCGCCTTTTGACGGGAATGACCATATTTTGTGCTGTGGTCCGACTTCTTCGCGACGTTACCGGAGCCTGGGTCGGACTCCGAGTACCGCCGTGCCGACGCGCACATGTGTCGCACCGGCGGCCACCGCGTCCTCGAGATCCGAGCTCATCCCCGCCGAGACCATGTTCGCAGCAGGATGGTTCGCGCGCAGGCGGGATGAGATTTCCATCAGCCGATCGAAGGCGGCCCGCGGCCGCCCCTCGTACGGTCCGGCCAGCGGAGCCACCGTCATCAGACCGTCCAGCCGCAACCCCCGAGCCTCGACCACCGCGTCGGCGAGGGCATCCACCGCGTCCGGCGCGACACCTCCCCGGCTTCCTTGTTGACCCGACTCCGCGTCGAGAGCCACCTGAATCAGGCAGCCCAGTTCACGGCCGGCCGCCACCGCCGCGCGCGAGAGCGCGTCAACCAGCCGCTTGCGGTCGACGGATTGCACCATATCGGCATAACTGGCGACGGAACGCACCTTATTGGTCTGCAATTGCCCAACAAAGTGCCAAATCAACGGAAGATCAGCACATTCGGCCGCTTTGGGAGCTGCGTCCTGATCGCGGTTCTCTGCCACGTGGTGCACGCCGAGTTCCGCGAGGAGCCGGACATCGCTCGCCGGGTAGGTCTTGGTCACCACAATCAACGTGACTTCTTCACGTTTGCGGTCAGCAGCAGCACAAGCCGCAGAGATACGTTCCTCCACGCGAGCAAGATTTTCGGCCAGTTCCGTTCTGCGATCGGTCACAGTTCAGCCGCCCAACCAGACATAGCTCGCGAGCCGCCCCGTGGTGCGCTCGCGCCGGTACGAGAAGTGGTCCGTGGATTCCAGGGTGCAGACGTGGGGGTGCTCTTCCGTCTTCACGCCCGCGTGCGCGAGCTGGGAGCGCACACCGGCGGTCACATCCACCGCCGGAGTGCCCCAACTGGTCTCGGCCCATGCCGCGGGCACGGTCTTCGCGACCTCGGCGCGCATCGCCTCGGGGACCTCGTAGCAGCGCCCGCAGACCGAGGGGCCCGTACGGGCGAGAATCCGGGCGGGGTCCGCGCCCAGTTCGGTCATCGCCCGCACCACCGCAGGCACCACCCCGGCGACCAGGCCCGGCCGCCCCGCGTGCGCGGCCCCGGCGACCCCGGCCACGGGGTCGGCCAGCAGTACCGGGGTGCAGTCGGCGGTCAGGACGGCGAGGGCGAGCCCCCGACGGGCCGTCACCACCGCGTCGACCGCCGGGACCTCGCGGTCCCCCCACGGCCCGTCGACCACGGCCACGTCCCGGCCGTGCACCTGGTTCATCCAGACGACCTCGGCCGGGTCCAGGCCCAGCGCCTTGGCCGCCAGTTCACGGTTGGTCCGTACGGCCGCGGGGTCGTCGCCGACCGCGCCGCCGAGGTTGAGCTGGTCATACGGAGCGGCGCTCACTCCGCCCCACCGGTCGGTGAAGGCGAAGTGCGCGCCGCTCGCGTCGTGCTGTTGCGCTATCACTTCTGGATCGCTTCAGGATCGCCGTGGAGCCATGCCCGCACGGCTCACTTGAGGAAGTCCGGCACGTCCAGCTCCTCGGCCTGGCTCTCCGGGTACGGACGGGCCGGCGGGACCTGGGGAGTGGGCATCGGGGCGGGCGCCGGGACCTCGGCGACGGGGGTCGGCTCGGGCGCGGGCTCCTCCTCGCGCGGGGTGACGCTGCCGAGCCCGCCGAAGGACGGCCGGCTGCCGGTGTCGGAGGACGAACGGCCGGTGCCGGCGCCGACCGGGCCGAGGCCCTCGTCGCGGCTGCCGCCGCCGTAGGAGCCGAGCACCTTGTCGCGGTTCTTGGCCGGCGGCTGACCGCCGTCGAAGCCGGCCGCGATCACGGTGACCCGGACCTCGTCGCCGAGCGCGTCGTCGATCACCGCGCCGAAGATGATGTTGGCCTCGGGGTGCGCGGCCTCGCTCACCAGCTGGGCGGCCTCGTTGATCTCGAACAGGCCGAGGTCGGAGCCGCCGGAGATGGAGAGCAGCACACCGCGCGCACCGTCGATGGAGGCCTCGAGCAGTGGCGAGGAGATCGCCATCTCGGCGGCGGCCACCGCGCGGTCGTCGCCGCGGGCCGAGCCGATGCCCATGAGCGCCGAGCCCGCCTCGGACATCACGGACTTGACGTCCGCGAAGTCGAGGTTGATCAGACCCGGGGTGGTGATCAGGTCGGTGATGCCCTGGACGCCCGACAGCAGTACCTGGTCCGCGGACTTGAACGCGTCGAGCACGCTCACCTGACGGTCCGAAATGGACAGCAGCCGGTCGTTCGGAATCACGATGAGGGTGTCGACCTCGTCGCGCAGCCCCGCGATGCCGTCCTCGGCCTGATTGGCGCGGCGGCGGCCCTCGAAGGTGAACGGACGGGTGACCACACCGATCGTCAGTGCGCCCAGCGAGCGGGCGATGTTGGCGACGACGGGCGCGCCGCCGGTGCCGGTGCCACCGCCCTCGCCCGCGGTGACGAAGACCATGTCGGCCCCCTTGAGGACCTCCTCGATCTCCTCGCGGTGGTCCTCGGCGGCCTTCCGGCCGACCTCGGGATTGGCGCCGGCGCCGAGGCCGCGGGTGAGCTCGCGGCCGACGTCGAGTTTGACGTCCGCGTCACTCATCAGCAGGGCCTGCGCATCGGTGTTGATCGCGATGAACTCGACGCCCTTGAGCCCGACCTCGATCATCCGGTTGATGGCATTCACGCCACCGCCGCCGATGCCGACGACTTTGATGACTGCGAGGTAGTTCTGCGGTGCTGCCACGTCGAAGGCCTCTCGCCTCGAGTTACGTGTCGCCACCCCGCCGTTGCCGCGGTGCGCCGACTGATGCCGAATGGGACGGTTCTGATCGCCGACCCCAACCCTAACGCTGAAGTTTAGGGTTACCAGTGCCTCTGTTTCCCGGAGTCTTCGGAACAGGACACTAAGTCGACAAGTGGCGCGCGTTCAACGAACACGCCGAACCTCCCGTTTTTCTTTTCACCCTATGTGATCACCCAGCGGACTAGCCAACCAGGGTCCTGGCCTGCGGCCCCTCTTCCTGCGCGGTCTCGCTGTATACGTCAACCGCGCGTCACCGCAGGGGCGGTCGGCGCACTGACGTCGTAGCGCTCCGCGTCCGGCACGGCCTTCATGAGCGCGGTCAGAGTCTTCGCCTTGGCCGCCCCGCGCTCGGAGCTGCCCCATACGACCGTGCGGCCGCGGGTCAGCCCGAGCGCGATGGAGTCATAGGAACGGACGCGGATCGAAAGGGTCTCCGCCCGGACCTTTTCGGGCAGTTGAGCGATCACGCCGACCGCCTCACGGCGCAGCCTGGGCGCGCCGAAATGGCGGGAACTCGGCGACCGGTCCGCGTCCACTTCCAGCAGCGGAACGCCCTTCGGCGCCTGTGGAACGGTCGCGAACAGCACGCCTTCCTCGTCTACTTCGAGGAACTTGCCGTCCTTTTGGACGATCGCCTCGGGCCTGCGCTCGGTCACCCGTACGGCGATGGTGTCCGGCCAGGAGCGCGAGACGTCCACCTCCGCTATCCGCGACAGCCGCGCCCGCAGCCTGTGCTCGACGGAGTCGGTGTCCACCGCCGCCAGCGGCTCGTTCAGCGGGACCGCGGCGGCCTCGCGCACCTCGTCCGGGGTCAGGGCGGCCGTACCGCTGACGGCCACATGCTCGACCCGCAGCCAGCTCGACCCGTACAGCAGCCAGGTGACGCCGGAGCCGAGGAGCACGGTCGCCACCCCCGTCACCAGCACCGTGCGGCGGCGGGGCAGCCGGAGGCGGCGGCGCGCCTTGAGGGCGGGCGGGGGCGGGCCGGGCGGCGGTGTCCTTCGGGCACCGCCCTTGGCGGTCGTCGCTCCGGCCACGCTTGCCCACCTTCCTTCTTCCGGTCCGGAGGGGTCCTTGAGGTCGCCCTCCGGACCGGCCCCGCCTCACATCTGGCGGCGTGCCGCGATTGCCTCGTACACCATGCCGACCAGCAGCTCGTCGGCGTCCCGGCGGCCGAACTCGGCGGCGCGCCGGGACATCTCGTACAGACGGTGCGGGTCGCCGAGCACGGGGAGCACATGGGACTGGACCCACTCGGGGGTCAGCTCCGCGTCGTCGACCAGCAGCCCGCCGCCGGCCTTGACCACCGGCTGGGCGTTGAGCCGCTGCTCGCCGTTGCCGATGGGCAGCGGGACGTAGGCGGCCGGCAGCCCGACGGCGGACAGCTCGGCGACGGTCATCGCGCCCGCGCGGCAGAGCATCATGTCCGCCGCGGCGTACGCGAGGTCCATCCGATCCACGTACGGTACCGGCACATAGGGTGGCATACCGGGCATGTTGTCCACGCGTGGCAGTTCGTTTTTCGGTCCGACCGCGTGCAGGATCTGGATTCCGGCCCGCTGCAGGAACGGGGCGACCGACTGGACCACCTCGTTCAGCCGGCGCGCGCCCTGCGAGCCGCCGGAGACCAGCAGCGTCGGCAGGTTCTGGTCGAGGCCGAAGGCGGCGCGCGCCTCGGGGCGGACCGCCGCCCGGTCGAGGGTGGCGATGGTGCGGCGCAGCGGGATGCCGACGTAGCGGGCGCCGCGCAGCTTGCTGTCCGGGGTGGAGACCGCGACGAACTTGGCGTACCGGGAGCCGATCTTGTTGGCGAGGCCCGGCCGGGCGTTGGCCTCGTGGACGATGATGGGCACCCCGAGCCGCTTTGCCGCCAGATAGCCCGGCAGCGCCACATAGCCGCCGAAGCCGACCACGCAGTCGGCCTTGGTGCGCTCCAGGATCTGCTCGGCGGCCTTGATCGTGCCGCGCAGCCGCCCGGGGACGGTGATCAGCTCAGGGGTGGGCTTGCGCGGCAGCGGCACGGCGGGGATCAGCCCGAGTTCGTAACCCCGCTCGGGCACGAGCCGGGTCTCGAGCCCCCGCTCCGTGCCGAGCGCCGTGATCCCCACGGTCGGATCCTGCCTGCGCAGGGCGTCCGCGAGGGCGAGCGCGGGCTCGATGTGGCCGGCGGTCCCCCCACCGGCGAGTACGACATGCACCGAAATTCACCGCTCTCCGGACGGTCGCTTCTTGACGCGCCGTCTCATCGTCTTCCGTCTCACCCGAGCCAGCTTCTTCCGCAAAGCAGGCTGCCGCGTGGCCAGCGCCGCCCGCGCGCTCGGCTCCGCCCGCGCGAAGGCGATCAGCAGGCCGATCGCGAACATGGTCGGCAGCAGGGCGGACCCTCCGTAGGAGAACAGCGGGAGCGGGACCCCGGCGATCGGCAGCAGACCGAGCACCGCGCCGATGTTGACCACGGCCTGGGCCGTGATCCAGGTGGTCACGCCTCCCGCGGCATACCTCACGAAGGGGTCCTCCGTGCGTCCGGCCACGCGGATACCCGCATAGCCTAGAGCCGCGAAGAGGACGAGCACCGACAGCGTCCCCGCGAGGCCGAGTTCCTCCCCGGTAATGGCGAAGATGAAGTCGGTGTGCGGTTCGGGTAGTTCGCCCCATTTTTCCATACTTGCGCCCAGTCCGGAACCGAACCAGCCGCCATTGGCGAGGGCGTAGATCCCGTGCACCGCCTGCCAGCACTGATCGCCCGGACCGGGCTCGGTGGCCCCGATACAGGCGAGCCGGGACATCCGGTTGGCACTGGTCTTGATGAGCAGCACACCGATCGCCACGGCGAAGGCGAGCACCCCGGCGAACAGCCGGGTAGGGGCGCCGGCCAGCCACAGCAGGCCGAAGAGGATGGCGGTGAGGATGATCGCGGTGCCCATGTCCCCGCCCAGCATGATCAGGCCGAGCAGCAGGGCCGCCGCGGGCACCAGCGGGACCAGCAGGTGCTTCCACTGGGCCAGCAGCCGCTTGTCCTGTTTGCGGGCCAGCAGATCGGCCCCCCACAGCACCAGCGCGAGCTTGCCGAATTCGGAGGGCTGCAGCAGGAACGGGCCGCCGAAGGAGATCCAGTTCTGGTTGCCGTTGACCGCCACCCCTATCCCCGGCACCTGCACCAGGCACATCAGGAAGACCGACCCCGCGAGCAGCGGATAGGCGAAGGCGCGGTGCAGCTTGATGGGCATGCGCACGGCGAGCAGCAGCAGCGCACCGCCCAGCACGGCGGCGAGCAGCTGCTTGCGGAAGAAGTAGGAGGGGGCCAGCCCCGACTGCAGCGCCTTGATCTGGGAGGCGGAGTAGACCATCACCAGGCCGAGCACGATGATCAGCAGGCTGCCGCCCATGATCAGGTAGTACGCGGTCAGCGGCCGGTCCCACGCCTTTCTGAGCCGCGTCTGCGCTCCGCGCAGCGCCTCCAGCACGCTCCCGCGGGTGGGGCGGCGGGGCGGGCGGGGGGCGCCCGGGCCGCGCTCGGGGCGTGTGAAGCGCGGGGCCCGCTCGCGCGCGGCCGTCCGCTCCCGGGGGGCCGCCCCCTTTTTCGCGGCCGTCCCTTCGCTCCCCGCCACGCGCCTGCGCCCCACCGCGCCCTGACGCGCGGCGCCGCTCTGGCGCGCGGCCGCCCGCTCCGGCGCGGCGGCCCGCTCCCGTGCGCCCGCGCGCTCCCGCGAGGCAGGCTGGGCCCGCGGGGTCGTCCGGTCCCGGGGAGCCGCCTGGGACCGTGGCGCGCCGCGGCCGGTGCCCGGGCGGCCGGGCCTCCAGGGTCGCGGCGCGGCGGGCTGGTCAGCCGTCATGTCGTATCCCCTCCAAGGTCCCCGCGCGAGCGGTCCGCGCGGGGGACCGGCGGGTTACTGATCGTCCGGGACCCGGCCCGAGGCCAGGTCGTGAACCGCCGCGGCGAAGGCGTCGCCCCGCTTGTTGTAGTTGGCGAACATGTCCATCGAGGCGCAGGCCGGGGCCAACAGGACCGTATCGCCCGGCCGGGCGAGCCGGGCCGCTTCCCGGACAGCCGCCGCCATCGCCCCAGTGTCGGTCCGGTCGAGGTCCACGACCGGGACATCTGCCGCGTGTCGCGCGAGCGCTTCGCGGATCAGGGCCCGGTCGGCGCCGATCAGCACGACCCCGCGCAGCCGCTTCGCCGAGGCGACCACCAGCTCGTCGAAGGTGGCGCCCTTGGCCAGGCCGCCCGCGATCCACACGATGGGATCGAAGCTGTCCAACGACGCCTGGGCCGCGTGGGTGTTGGTGGCCTTGGAGTCGTCCACGTACGCCACCCCCGCCACGTCCGCGACGTGCTCGACGCGGTGCGGATCGGGCCGGAAGGCGCGCAGCCCGTCCCGTACGGCGGTGGGCGGGACGCCGAAGGCGCGGGCCAGGGCGGCCGCCGCGAGGGCGTTGGCGATGTTGTGCGGGGCCGGCGGGTTCACATCACGGACTTCGGCGAGCTCCTGGGCCTGCTTCTGCCGGTTCGCCACGAAGGCCCGGTCGACCAGGATGTTCTCGACGACGCCGAGCTGGGAGGGGCCGGGCGTGCCGAGGGTGAAGCCGATCGCCCGGCAGCCCTCCTCGACATCGGCGGCGCGCACCAGGTCCTCGGTGGCCGGGTCGGCGACGTTGTAGACGCAGGCGACCTGGTTGCCCTCGTAGATACGGCCCTTGTCGGCCGCGTACGCCGCCATCGAGCCGTGCCAGTCGAGGTGGTCGGGCGCGAGGTTGAGCACGGCGCCGGAGTGGGCGCGCAGCGACGGCGCCCAGTGCAGCTGGTAGCTGGAGAGCTCGACGGCCAGGACGTCGTACGGCTCCTCGCCGAGCACCACGTCCAGCAGCGAGACGCCGATGTTGCCGACCGCGGCGGTGCGCAGCCCGGCCGCCTCCAGGATGGCGGCCAGCATGCGCACGGTGGTGGTCTTGCCGTTGGTGCCGGTGACCGCGAGCCACGGCGGCGCGTCGGCCTTCCTGAGCCGCCAGGCCAGCTCGACATCGCCCCACACCGGCACGCCGGCCTCGGCGGCGGCCTGGAACAGCGGGCTGCTCGGCTTCCAGCCGGGCGTGGTGACGATCAGCTCCGCGCCCTGGGGAAGTGTGTCCCCGTCGCCGAGCCGGACCGTGACGCCGCCCAGCGCCTCCAGTTCGGCCGCCTCGGCGCGCTGCCGCTCGCCGTCGTTGCCGTTGACGACGGTCACCGTGGCCCCGAGGCCCCGCAGCGCACGCGCCGCGGGGACCCCGGAGACGCCGAGTCCGGCGACGGTGACATGCCGCCCGGCGAGGTCGGAGACGTCCAGTGTCACTGGGCTCGCCATCCCCCGTAGAAGAGGCCGAGTCCGACGATCACGCACATGCCCTGGATGATCCAGAACCGGACCACCACAAGGACCTCGCTCCACCCCTTGAGTTCGAAGTGGTGCTGTAGCGGCGCCATTCTGAAGACGCGCCGCCCGGTGAGCCGGAAGGAGCCGACCTGGATGACCACGGACATGGTGATCAGGACGAACAGGCCGCCGAGGATGGCGATCAGCAGCTCGGTGCGGGAGCAGATGGCCAGGCCGGCGAGCGCCCCGCCGAGCGCGAGGGAGCCGGTGTCACCCATGAAGATCTTCGCGGGCGAGGTGTTCCACCACAGGAAGCCGAAGCAGGCGCCCATCAGCGCGGAGGCGACGACCGCGAGATCGAGCGGGTCGCGGACCTCGAAACAGGACGAGGGGTTGGTGAGGGTCTGCGCGTTGGCGCAGGACTCCTGGTACTGCCAGACGCCGATGAAGGTGTAGGCGCCGAAGACCATCACGGAGGCGCCGGTGGCCAGGCCGTCGAGGCCGTCGGTGAGGTTCACGCCGTTCGACATCGCCAGGATCATGAACAGCGCCCAGATCGCGAAGATCACCGGACCGAAGGACCAGCCGAAGTCCTGGACGAAGGAGAGCCGGTCGGAGGCGGGGGTCTGCTGCCGGGAGTCGGCGAAGTTCAGCGAGAGGATCGCGAAGGCGACGCCGACGATCAGCTGGCCCAGCATCTTGGCCTTGGCGCGCAGACCCAGGCTCCGCTGCTTGACGATCTTGATGTAGTCGTCCAGGAAGCCGACCAGGCCCATGCCGGCGAACAGGAAGAGCACCAGCACACCGGAGAAGGTGGGCTGGCTGCCGGTGATCACCTTCGTCAGGGCGTAGGCGATCAGCGTGGCCAGGATGAAGGAGATGCCGCCCATGGTGGGCGTGCCCTTCTTGCTGCCGTGGGTGCGCGGGCCGTCGTCCCGGATGAACTGGCCGTAGCCCTTGCGCGCCAGCAGTTTGATCAGCAGCGGGGTGCCGATCAGGGTCAGGAAGAGCCCGATGGCTCCCGAGAAGAGGATCTGCCTCATGCCACCCATCAGCGGACGACCTCACCCTCGCCCTCGAGCAGCGCCTGCGCGACCCGCTCCAGCCCCACCGACCTGGATGCCTTCACCAACACGACGTCCCCCGGTCGCAGCTCGCTGCGCAACAGATCGACCGCCGCCCGCACGTCGGACACGTGCACCGACTCCTCACCCCACGAACCCTCGTTCTTGGCGCCCATGTCGAGCCATGCGGCCTCCTGGCCGCCGACCGCCACGAGCTTGCTGACGTTGAGCCTGACGGCCAGCCGCCCGACCGCGTCGTGCTCGGCCAGTGACTCCTCGCCGAGCTCGGCCATCGGGCCCAGCACCGCCCACGTGCGCCCCCCTTCCGCCTGGCCGGCCGTGCCCATCGCGACCAGCGCGCGCAGCGCGGCTCGCATGGACTCGGGGTTCGCGTTGTAGGCGTCGTTGACGACCGTCACGCCGTCCCGGCGCTCGGTGACCTCCATCCGCCAGCGGGAGAGCTGACCCGCCTCGGAGAGCGCCACGGCGATCTCGTCGACGGACATGCCCAACTCATGAGCGACGGCGGCCGCGGCAAGCGCGTTCGACACGTGGTGCTCACCGTACAGGCGCATGGTCACTTCACTGCACCCGGTAGGGGTGTGAAGGGTGAAGGACGGCCGACCGCCGTCGGCGAGCCGGACATTCTCGGCACGTACGTCGGCATCGGCGGCCTCGCCGAACAGCACCGTGCGGGCCTTGGTGCGCGTCGCCATGGCGCGTACGAGGGGGTCGTCGGCGTTGAGCAGCGCGATCCCGCCCTCCGCGGCGGCGGGCAGGGCCTCGACGAGCTCGCCCTTGGCCTCGGCGATCGCCTCACGGCCGCCGAACTCGCCGATGTGGGCGGTGCCGACGTTGAGGACCAGGCCGACGCGGGGCGGGGTGAGGTCGGTCAGGTACCGGATGTGGCCCTTGCCCCGGGCGCCCATCTCCAGCACCAGGTGGCGGGTCGTCTCGTCGGCGCTCATCGCGGTCAGCGGCAGGCCGATCTCGTTGTTGAGCGAGCCCGGCGTCCACACGGTGGGGCCGTGCCGCCGCAGCAGCTGCGCGATCAGGTCCTTGGTGCTGGTCTTGCCCGCCGAGCCGGTGAGCGCGACCACGGTGGCGTCCAGGCGCTGTACGACGGCGCGGGCCAGCACCCCCAGGGCGGCCTGGACGTCGGGCACGACGATGACCGGTACGGGCGCGTCCGCGGCGGCGGACGGGACCGGCCGAGCGGCCAGCACCGCCACGGCGCCCGCCTCGACCGCGCGGGCCGCGAAGTCGTGCCCGTCCACGCGCTCGCCGGGGAGCGCCGCGAAGAGGCCGCCCGGGCGCACCTCACGGGAGTCGATCACGACGGGGCCGGTGACCTTCAGGTCCGTGTCCGGTATGTCGTGCGGCTGCCCGCCGACGATGCCGATGATCTCGGCGAGGGACAGGGCGATCACTGATCACCTCCGGCCGTGCGGGGAAGCTGCCGGGAGGGGGCTGGTGCGCGCATGGCGGTCTGTCATCCCTGGTTGTCTTGGCGTTTGACGGCGAGCTCGATGGCTTCGCGCAGTACCTGGCGGTCGTCGAAGGGGCGTACCACCCCGGCGATGTCCTGACCCAGCTCATGGCCCTTGCCCGCGACCAGGACGGTGTCGCCGGGCTCGGCGCGGGCGACGGCGGCGGCGATGGCCTGCGCCCGGTCGGCGTCGACCAGCACATCGCCGCGTTCGTGTACGGGCACCTCGGCGGCGCCCGCGAGCATGGTGGCCAGGATCGCCAGCGGGTCCTCGGAGCGGGGGTTGTCGGAGGTCAGCACGGCGGTGTCGGCGTAACGGGCGACGGCGGCGCCCATGGGGCCGCGCTTTTGCGGGTCGCGGTCGCCGCCGCAGCCGAGGACGGCGTGCAGCCTGCCCTCGGTGACCTTGCGCAGGGCGCGCAGGACCGACTCGACGGCGTCCGTCTTGTGTGCGTAGTCCACAACCGCGAGATACGGCTGTCCGGCGTCCACGCGCTCAAGCCGGCCGGGCACCCCGGGGACGGCCGCGACGCCGTCGGCGGCGGTCTGCGGGTCGATCCCGGCGACGGCGAGCGCCACGACGGCGGCGAGCGTGTTGGCGACGTTGAAGGCGCCCGGGAGGGGCGCGGCGGCGGTCACGGACTCGCCGTTCGGACCGACGATGGTGAACTCGGAGCCGAGCGGGCCCACCGTCACGCCGGCCGCGCGCCAGTGGGCGTCGGGGTGGCCCTCGGCGGAGAAGGTGGTGACCGGGACCTCGGAGAGGTCCACCAGGCGTTTGCCGTACTCGTCGTCCAGGTTGATCACCGCGGCGCGGCTGCGCGCCTTGGTGAACAGCTGCGCCTTGGCCTGGAAGTAGTCCTCCATGCCGGAGTGGAACTCCATGTGCTCCGGGCTGAGGTTGTTGAAGACGGCGACGTCGAAGACGCAGCCGTCGACCCGGCCGAGCACCAGGGCGTGGCTGGAGACCTCCATGGCCAGCGAGCGGACCCCGCGCTCGCGCATCACCGCGAAGAGGGCCTGCAGATCGGTGGCCTCGGGGGTGGTGCGCTCGGATTTGATCCGCTCGTCGCCGATCCGCGACTCGACGGTGCCGATGAGGCCGGTGAGCGAGCCGTCGCCCTTGGCGGCGGCCGCCTTCAGCCCGCCCTCGACGAGGTAGGCGGTCGTGGTCTTGCCCGAGGTGCCGGTGATGCCGATCTGCAGCAGGTCCCGGCCCGGCTCGCCGTAGATCGTAGCGGCCAGCGCGCCCATCCGGCCGCGCGGGTTCTCGACGGCCAGGACCGGCAGCCCGGTGGCCGCCGCGCGCTCGGCGCCGCCCGGGTCGGTGAGCACGGCCACCGCGCCGAGGTCGGCGGCCTGGGCGGCGAAGTCCGCGCCGTGGAGGCGGGCGCCGGGCAGGGCCGCGTAGACGTCACCGGGGCGCACGGCCCTCGAGTCGTGGGTGATGCCGGTGACGGCCGCCTCCTCGGGGGCCTTCAGGGCGTCGAGGCCCAGCTGATCGGCCAGCTCCCGGAGCGGGGTGGCGCGGACCTGGAGGGGCCGGGGCGCTCCCGGGTAGGCCGAGGGGCCGCCCTTTTGAGTGGGCGGCTGCGAGGGCTGGGAGGTTTGAGACTGATCAGCGTGGGGCACGGCGTGAGACTACCCGCCGCACCCGCTCCCCCGCGAAATGAGGGGGTGCTGCGCGCAGCGCAGACGGTTGAGGGTGGTGGTGGGAGACGGGCAGGCGAGGGGTGCCTGCGCGCAGCGCAGACGGTTGAGGGTGGTGGTGGGAGACGGGCGGGCGAGGGGTGCCTGCGCGCGGGAGTGGAGTGGTCTCGGTCACGGCTTGACCGTCATCGGCCGGGGCTGTAGCTGACCGGCAGCCGCGCCGCCCGCTTCCCTGACGGGGCCACCTGCAGCGTCTTCAGCGAGAACTCCATGACCTGTTTGAAGACCGGCCCGCAGACCTGGCCGCCGAAGTAGCTCCCCTTGGTCGGGTTCTGGACGGCGCAGTACACGGTCACCCGCGGCTGGTCGGCGGGCGCGAAGCCCGCGAAGGAGGCGGTGTAGCCGTGGTAGCGGCCCGTCTTGGGGTCCACCCGGTTGGACGTGCCGGTCTTGCCCGCGACCCGGTAGCCGGGGATCTTCGCCTTGGTCCCGGTGCCCTGCTGGTCGTCGACGACCGACTCGAGCATCGAGGCGAGCGTCTTCGCGGTCTTCTCGCTCACCACCCGGGTCCGCTTGGCGGGCGGCGCGGCCGTGAAGCGGTCTCCGGAGCTTTGGGTGCCGCGCACCAGGGAGGGCTGGACGCGTTCGCCGCCGTTGGCGATGGTGGAGTAGACGGAGGCCGCCTGTACGGCGTTGAGCGAGAGCCCCTGGCCGAAGGGGATCGTGTACTGCTGTGAGGCGCTCCAGTCCTCCGGCTTGGCCAGGATGCCCCGGGTCTCGCCGGGGAAGCCGAGCCCGGTGTAGCTGCCGATCCCGAACTTCCGCAGGTACGAGTAGAGAATCCGGTCGGCTTGCTTCTGGTTCTTCCCCAGCTGTTCGGTGGCGAGGATGGTGCCGATGTTGCTGGACTTGGCGAGCACCCCGTTGAGGGTGAGGTACCAGGTGGGGTGGTCGATGTCGTCCGCGAAGGCGCGGTCCGCGCGCGGCAGCCGGTTGGGGACCACCACATGGGTGTCCCAGGTGGCGACGCCCTCCTCCAGGACGGCGGCCATCGACATCAGCTTGCTGACGCTGCCCGGCTCGTACGCGTCCGAGAGCGCGGCGTTGCCCATGGCGTCCGCGTTCGCGCCCGAGATGTCGTTCGGGTCGAACCCCGGGGCGTTGGCCAGCGCCAGGATCTCACCGGTGCGGGTGTCCTGGACGACCACATAGCCGCGGTCCGCCCTGGACTTCTTCACCTGCTCGCTGATGGCGCTCTGCGCGGCCCACTGGATGTCGCGGTCGATGGTCAGCTCGACGTCGCTGCCGGGCACCGCGGGCTGCTCCTTGACGTCCCCGGTGGGCACCTGGCGGCCGCCGGACTGGGCGTAGACCCGCTTGCCGTCCTTGCCCGCGAGCTGCTTGTTCAGCTCCCGCTCGACGCCCGCGGCGCCGTGCCCCTCCGCGTCCACGAAGCCGAGCACCCCGGCGGCGAGGTCCCCGTTCGGGTAGACCCGCTTGCTGTGCGCCTCGCGGTTGACGCCGGCCAGGACGTTCACGCCCTTGCCCTTGGCCGCCGCGTCGTCCAGCGCGTTCTTGAGGTCCTTGATCTGCTTCCACACCTGGGGGGACTGCTGGCGGGCCAGCACCACGTACTTCGACTTCGGATTGGCGGTGAGCTTCCGCTCCAGCTCCGCCTGGTCCTCGCCGAGGATCGGCGCGAGCAGCGCGGCGGCCTGGCGCGGCGCGTCGTCGGTCTTGGCCGTCTGGGGGGTGAGGAGGTCGGGGGCGGCGGTGATGTCGTACGCGTCCACGGTGGTGGCCAGGTCGACGCCGTGGCGGTCGGTGATCGAGCCGCGCTCGGCGGCCAGCGTGACCGGGATGTAGCGGTTCACATTGGCCTTCGCCGCGTACGCGCCCGCGTCGACGGCCTGCACCTGCAGCAGCCGTACGACGAAGACCAGCATGATCAGGGTGAGGCCGAGGCTGATCAGCCGCAGCCGTGGGCGCGGGCTGCCCAGCCGCAGCGGGGATGCGGCGTTCCCCGGCCGGGCGGCCCCGGCGGACCGCCGCGGGGCGGGGCGTGCGTCGCCCGGCCGGCGCGGCGCGCCCTGGCGCGGGCGGCCGTCGCCCCGCGACGGTCCGCCGGGGCCGGGCAGGCGGCGGGGGTCGCGCGGGGCCGTCACGCCGTCGTCCCGGGACCGGTCCTGGCGCGGACGGTCCTGGCGCAGACGGTCCTGGCGCAGGCAGAGGGTCGCGTCACCGTGTCACCTACCGAGGGGCGGGGGTGGAGTTCGCGGACGGAGCGGCGCCGGGCGCGGTGGCCGTCGCGGCGCCGTCGGCGGGCGGCGCCGCCGAGGGCGTCGGGGAGACCTCGGCGTCGTCGGACACCGCGCCCGGCGCGGTCGACGACGGCGATGCGGCCGTGGGGCCGGGGGCGGACGCCTGGGCCGAGGGCGCCGCGGCGGGCGGGGACGGCAGCGGCGCCCCGGGGGCGCGGTACACCGAGGGCCCGCCGGAAGCGGGCGCGGGCGCGCCCCTGACGCTGCCGTCCGGGTTCAGGAACGCCGGGCTGCCACCCGGCACCATCCCGAGCTCCCGGGCCCGCCGCTCCAGCGCGTCCGGCGCGGAGAGCCTGTCCACTTCCTGCTGCAGCGCCTGCCGCTCATCGGAGAGTTCGGTGGTCTGCCTCTCCAGCCTGCTGAGCTCGAAGGACCCTTGGTTGAGCGAGGAGTTGAGCAGCAACAGCGCGATCAGCCCGGATCCCAGCAACACCACGACCAGCAACACAAACGGCGTCCGCCGCGCCACCCTCGTCCCCCCGGCCATCACCACGTCCCCCTGTCCCCATCACCCTTCACGCCCCGGCCACGCGCCCCCGATGCCGCGCGCACGTCGCCCGCGGCGCGGAAGCGTTCGTCTCCCCGCCCGCGCAGCGACGGCGCGGGCACCACTGCCGCCCGCCGCCCGGCAACGGCACCCGCAGCGCCAACGCACTCGTCCCCACCCCCGCACGGCGCACCCGCGAGGTTTGCCACCCGCCGCCCGGTGGCGACGGCGTGTGTGGCACTCACGGCGCGACCTCCTCGCGGATGCGCTCCGCGCCTCTCAGGCGGGCGGGGGCGGCGCGGCGGTTTTCGGCGATTTCTTCTTCCGTGGGAAGTTCCGCGCCGCGGGTGAGGAGCTTGAGGCGGGGCTGGTAGCGCTCGGGGACGACCGGCAGGCCGGGGGGTGCGGTGGACTCCGCGCCGGCGCCGAGTACCTGCTTGACCAGGCGGTCCTCGAGCGACTGGTAGGAGAGGACGGCGATGCGGCCGCCGACCGCGAGGGCCGCGACGGCTGCGGGGATCGCGCGTTCCAGGACCGTGAGCTCGCCGTTGACCTCGATCCGCAGCGCCTGGAAGGTGCGCTTGGCGGGGTTGCCGCCGGTGCGCTTGGCCGCCTGCGGCAGGGCTTCACGGATGAGTTCGACCAGCCGGGCGCTGTTACGGAAGGGCTCCTTCGCCCGCTCGCGCACCACGGCGTCCACGATCTTCCTGGCGAACTTCTCCTCGCCGTACGTCCGCAGGATGCGCACCAGTTCGCCCGGTGGGTAGGTGTTGAGCACCTCGGCCGCGCTGATCCCGGTCGTCTGGTCCATCCGCATGTCCAGCGGCGCGTCCTGCGCGTAGGCGAAACCGCGCTCGGCCTCGTCGAGTTGCATGGACGACACGCCGAGGTCGAAGAGGATCCCCTGGACGCGCGGGATGCCGAGCCGGGCGAGGACGTCGGGGAGCTCGTCGTAGACGGCGTGCACGAGGGTCGCCCGGTCGCCGTAGGGGGCCAGGCGTTCGCCGGAGAGCTGGAGCGCCGCCGGGTCGCGGTCGAGGGCGACCAGCCTGGCCTCGGGGAAGGTGCGCAGCAGCGCCTCGCTGTGCCCGCCGAGGCCCAGGGTGCAGTCCACCACGACCGCTCCGGGCCGCTCCAGGGCGGGGGCGAGCATGTCCAGGCAGCGCTGGAGCATGACGGGGACGTGGAGAGCGTTGCTGCTCATGCGCTGCTCGTGCGCCCTTCTGCGGGTCGGGCGAGGAGGGCACGCACCGCCGGGTCCCCACCCGCTCTGAAGGGGAAGTGACCTACTGGCGCCGGGGAAGTGACGTCAGGCGGCCGGAGCGGGAGGAGGCCGAGTGGTACGTACGCACCGCGCTCACGCGAAATTCCGGGATCCTTGGGGAGCGTCAGGCCTCCCACTTCGCGCCACTTTAGTCCACTCGTCCCTTCGGTCAACCAACCGGCCACCGTGCCCGGCGCGGGTGTCGAACACGTGCGGCGGGCGCACGGAGGGGCGGGCGCCGCCGGTGTGGGGTCTCTCACACGGATGGCCGTGCGCCTGCCGATGCACCCGTTTGCCCTATCTAAAGAAAAGACAAAATCCCCTGGTGGAAGGTAGTGTTCCAGCCATGTCGATATCCGCGCCGCAGCCGCTGCCCCAGTCCGCCGACAGCGCCGCCCGCACGGGAGGTACGGTCACCGATCGCCTCGTAGAGGCCAACCGCCGTTATGCCGCCGAGTTCCAGGACCCCGGCATGGACGCCCGCCCCGTGCTGCGCGTCGCCGTGGTCGCCTGCATGGACGCGCGTCTCGATCTGCACGAGGCGCTCGGCCTGGAGCTGGGCGACTGCCACACCATCCGGAACGCGGGCGGTGTCGTCACCGACGACGTCATCCGTTCCCTGACGATCAGCCAGCGCGCGCTGGGCACCCGCAGCGTCGCGCTCATCCACCACACGGGCTGCGGCCTGCTGAACCTGACCGAGGACTTCCGGCACGACCTGGAGGACGAGGTCGGCCAGCGGCCGTCCTGGGCGGTCGAGGCCTTCAAGGACCTCGACGCCGACGTACGCCAGTCGATGCAGCGGGTGCGCACTTCCCCGTTCCTGCTCCACACGGATGATGTGCGCGGCTTCGTCTTCGACGTGAAGACCGGTCTGCTGCGCGAGGTGGCGCCACGCGAGTGAGCCCGTTTTAACTCCTCAAAACCCTCCAGTCCCGACAAATCACTCCGGGTTATCCACAGCCGAGTGACGAGATGAGGCAGGGACCGCAAGAATGCGTATGTGACATCGCCCCCCGCGGCCTGCGGGGGGCCGATGCCAGCGTGTTGCGGTGGGCCGGTCCGTTCCGAGGGCAGCGGCCCCGAGATCGGGCCGAGGAGGGCCGGGTGACGACCTATGACGAGCGAGCGAGCCTCAGCGATCTGACCACCACAGCGGAGCGGGTCCGCCGGTCGGTGGAGGGTGTGATCGAGGGCAAGCCCGAGGTCGTGCGGCTTTCGCTGACCGTACTGCTCGCTGAGGGGCATCTCCTGCTGGAGGATGTCCCGGGCGTGGGAAAGACCATGCTTGCCAAGGCGCTCGCGAAGTCCATCGACTGCTCGGTGCGCCGTATCCAGTTCACTCCCGACCTGCTGCCTTCGGACATCACGGGCGTGAGCGTCTACGACCAGCAGCAGAAGGACTTCGAGTTCAAGCCCGGTGCAATCTTCTCCCAGATCGTCATCGGGGACGAGATCAACCGGGCCTCGCCCAAGACCCAGTCGGCGCTGCTGGAGTCGATGGAGGAGCGGCAGGTCACCATCGACGGGCAGACGTACGAGCTGCCGACCCCGTTCATGGTCGTGGCCACGCAGAACCCGATCGAGATGGAGGGCACCTACCCGCTGCCCGAGGCGCAGCGCGACCGCTTCATGGCGCGCGTCTCGATCGGCTATCCCAGCCCGCAGGCCGAGCTGCAGATGCTGGACATCCACGGCGGTGTCTCCCCGCTGGACGATCTGCAGCCGGTGGCCCATGCCCATGAGATCGCCAAGCTCATCGAGGCGGTCCGCGAGGTCCATGTGGCCGAGGCCGTCCGGCGTTACGCGGTCGACCTGGTCTCCGCCACGCGCAACCACCCCGACCTGCGGCTGGGCGCGTCGCCGCGGGCGACGCTGCATCTGCTGCGGGCGGCCAAGGCGGCCGCGGCGCTGGCCGGGCGGGACTTCGCCCTGCCCGACGATGTGCAGTCGCTCGCCGTGGCCGTACTGGCCCACCGGCTGCTGCCGACCGCGCAGGCCCAGCTGAACCGGCGCACCTCGGAGCAGGTGGTGGCGGACATATTGCAGCGCACCCCGGTGCCCAGCGCGGCTCCGCGCGGCGCGGGCCAGCAGATGCCGCCCGGCGCGGCCTCCATGCCACCGCCCGGAGCGCCGCTGCCGCCCGGCGCCGGCCCGGTGCCCCCCGGCGCCGGTCCGATGCCGCCCGTGCCGCCCGCGCCTCCGGTTGAGTACGGTCAGCAGCCGCCGGGCGCGCGGAGGCTGTGATGGCGGCAGGGGGGATGCCCGTGGCCCCCGGCGACGACGACGGCCGCGAGGGCCGGGGCGGGCTGCGGGCGGCGCTCGCCGGCCTGACCACCCGCGGCCGTTCGTTCCTGGCGGCCGGGGTGGCGGCCGCGGTGTGCAGCTATGTCCTGGGGCAGGCCGATCTGCTGCGGGTCGGGCTGCTGCTCGCGGCGCTGCCCCTGGTGTGTGTGGCCGTGGTCTACCGCACCCGTTACCGGGTGGCGGGCAGCCGACGGCTCTCGCCCGCGCGGGTCCCGGCGGGCTCCGAGGCCCGGGTGCACCTGCGCATCGACAATGTCTCGCGGCTGCCCACCGGCCTGCTGATGCTGCAGGACCGCGTGCCGTACGTGCTCGGGCCGCGGCCGCGTTTCGTGCTGGACAGGGTGGAGCCGGGCGGGCGCCGCGAGGTGTCCTACCGGGTCCGCTCGGATCTGCGCGGCCGCTATCCGCTCGGCCCGCTGCAGCTGCGGTTGAACGACCCGTTCGGGATGTGCGAGCTCACCCGCTCCTTCAGCGCGTACGACACGCTGACGGTGGTGCCGCGGGTCGAGCCGCTGCCCCTGGTGCGCTTCGCGGGCGAGGCCATGGGCTACGGCGACGGGCGGCACCGGTCGCTCGCGCTCGCGGGCGAGGACGACGTCATCCCGCGCGGCTACCGCCACGGCGACGATCTGCGCCGGGTCCACTGGCGGTCCACCGCGCGCTACGGCGAGCTGATGGTCCGCCGGGAGGAGCAGCCGCAGCGCGCCAGCTGCACGGTGCTGCTGGACACCCGGCGCGTGGCCCACCAGGGCTCGGGGCCGGACTCGGCGTTCGAGTGGGCGGTCTCCGGAGCGGCCTCGGCCGCGGTGCACCTGCTGGAGCGGGGCTATGGGGTCCGGCTGCTGACCGACACCGGCACCTCGGTGCCGGGCCCGGACAGCGGGGGCGGCTTCACCGGCTCGGGCCATGACTCGGCGGACACGGCCGGGCTGATGCTCGACACCCTCGCGGTGGTGGACCACTCCGAGGAGGCCGGGCTCTCCCGGGCCTACGAGGCGCTGCGCGGTGGCAACGAGGGGCTGCTGGTGGCGTTCCTCGGCGATCTGGACGAGGAGCAGGCGACGATGGTCGGCCGGATGCGGCACCGCACCGGGACGGCGGTGGCGTTCGTCCTGGACGGCGGCGCCTGGTCCCGGGGCGCGTGGGCCCCGGATCCGCGGGGTCTGGAGGAGCGGCTGCGGATGCTGCGGGAGTCGGGGTGGACGGCGCTGCCGGTCACCCCCGGCACCACGGTGGCGCAGCTGTGGCAGCAGGCCGACGCCCAGGGCAGCGTCCAGGCCGGCGTCGGGCGGCCGTCGGCGGGCGGCGGTATGACAGGGGGCTGGGCATGAGTGGAAGCGTGCGACTGGCGATATGCGCCGCGCTGGCGACGGTGGCGGCGGCCTGTGCGTTGCTGCCGCTGGTCGACAAGCCCGGCTGGCTCGTACAGGCCGCACTGCTGCTGGCGATCCAGAGCACGGTGGGCGCGCTGGCCCGCCGGGTGCCGCTGGCGCGGCCGCTGACCCTGGCGGCGCAGGCCGTGACGGGCCTGCTGCTGCTCACGATCGCCTTCGCGCGCCACGAGGCGCTTGCCGGGGTGCTCCCGAGCCCGCAGGCGTTCCAGGCGCTGGGGCGGCTGCTGCAGCAGGGCACGGTCGACGTGGGGCAGTACGCGATTCCGGCGCCGGTCACCGACGGCATCAAGCTGCTGCTGGTGGGCGGGGTGCTGGTGATAGGCCTTGTGGTCGACGCGCTCGCGGTGACCTACCGCAGCGCCGCCCCCGCCGGGCTGCCGCTGCTCGCGCTGTACTCGGTCGCGGCGGGCCTGTCCGACGGCGGCGACGACTGGCTGTGGTTCCTGGTGGCGGCGGCCGGCTATCTGCTGTTGCTGCTGGCCGAGGGGCGGGACCGGCTGTCCCAGTGGGGCCGGGTGTTCAGCGGCGGCGCCCCGCGCCCGTACGGGATGGGGTCCTCGGGCCTGGCCGGGGCGGGCGGCAGCCCGGCGCTGGCCCCGGTGCGCACCGGCCGCAGGATCGGCGCGCTGGCGCTGGGGATCGCCCTGGCGGTGCCCGCGGTGCTGCCGTCCCTGGACGGCGGCCTGCTGGACCAGCGGAACGGCGGCGGTGGCGGCAGCGGGGGAAACGGGACGATCTCGGCGGTGAACCCGCTGGTGTCGCTGCAGGACAGCCTGAACCAGCCGGAGAACCGCGAGGTGCTGCGGTACCGCACCTCCTCCCAGACCGCCCAGGACATGTATCTGCGGATCGTCGCGCTGGACAAGTTCGACGGGACGGCGTGGAAGTCCTCCGAGCGGCATGTCCAGGACGTGCCGGACAATCTGCCCACCCCGACCGGTCTCGGCGCCTCCGTGCGTGTCTCCTCGATCGACACCAGGATCACCGCCGCCGACTGGTACGCGCAGAACTGGCTGCCCCTCCCCTACCCCGCCATGAAGGTCGACATCGACGGCCGCTGGCGCTATGAGCCGGAGGGCCGGACGCTGGTCGGCGACCGGGGACAGACCACCCGCGGTGTGCGGTACCGGGTCAACAGCCTGGTCGTGGAGCCGACCGCGGCGCAGCTGGCCGAGGCGCCACAGCCGCCGGCGAAGCTGCTGCGGGAGTACACCGAGGTGCCGGACTCGCTGCCGTCCGTCGTCTCCCGCACGGCGCGCCAGGTGACCGCGGGCGCTTCGAACGCGTATGAGCAGGCGGTGAAGCTGCAGGACTGGTTCGCCGTGAGCGGCGGGTTCCGCTACGACACGCGGGTGCAGTCGGGCAGCGGCTCGGCCGCCATCGTCAAGTTCCTGCAGCAGAAGGAGGGGTTCTGCGTCCACTTCTCCTTCGCCATGGCGGCCATGGCCCGCACGCTGGGCATCCCGGCCCGGGTGGCCGTCGGGTTCACCCCCGGCACGGCGCAGGCGGACGGCTCGGTGTCGGTCGGGCTCAAGGACGCCCACGCCTGGCCCGAGCTGTACTTCGAGGGCGTCGGCTGGACCCGTTTCGAGCCCACCCCCAGCCGCGGCACCCAGCCCGACTACACGATGGAGCAGACGCCCTCCGGCGACTCCACCGATGAGCCGACGCAGGCGCCCACCGCGTCCGAGGAGCCGTCGGCCGCGCCGTCGGCGTCGGACAGCTGCGCGCAGGACATGAAGAAGCTCGGCGAGTGCGGCGGGGCCCCGGGCGAGCAGCCCGAACAGCCCTCCTCGAGCGGCGGCTGGTCGGTCGGCAAGCAGATCGGCTGGAGTTCGTTCGCGGCGCTGCTGCTGGTGATTCCCCTGCTGCCGATGTTGTGGCGGCAGCGGCTGCGGGCCCGCAGACTGGGCGGCTCGGGCGGGCGCACCGAGCAGGACGCCGCCGACCGGATCCTGGCGGCCTGGCGGGAACTGCTCGACACCGCCTGGGACTTCGGGATCGTGCCGGACGACTCCCAGACCTCGCGCAACGCGGTGGCCCGCATCGTGCGGATGGCGGAGCTCGACCAGGAGGCGGCAGAGGCGGCGCAGCGGGTGGCCGCGTCCGTCGAGCAGGTGCTGTTCGCACCGCGGCCGCGTCCGGCTCCGGGCGTCGGGGACGAGGTGCGGTTGGTGCTGGCCGGTTTCCGGGCCAAGGCCGGGCGGTGGGACCGGCTGCGGGCGTTGCTGGCCCCGCGGTCGGCGGTCCGGGTGGTCTGGGCGGCCTCGGCGCGCTGGTCCGCGCTGGTCGAGCGGTGGGGCGCACCCCGGTGGGCACGGTGGCTGTCCGGGCTGCGGGGCGGTCCCAGCCGTCAGCGGGGCTGACGGGGACGAGGGGACGCGACAGCGAAGCGAGGGGCGGCCGCCGAGTGGCGGCCGCCCCTCGCTCATGCACGAGATGGCGCGTGCGCTTGCCGAGATGAGGCGTGCGCTCGCTTACGCGGTTCCTGTCTGCGCGGCAGGCCGGAAGACCTTCCCGCACCAGCTCGACCGGGCGTCTTCCAGCGGCAGCCGAGAAGCAGCCGAGCGCCTTGGAACCGGGTGGTCAGGGCTCAGTGGCCCTGCTCGTCGCGGCGGCGCTGCCACCGCTCCTCGATCCGGCTCATCATGGAGCGGCGCTGACGGCTCTGGCGACGGCCCGCAGGCCCGCCCCCGCCCGCCTGGGGCCGCTCGCCGGGCTTGGGCGCCTTGCGCCAGCCGGTCACCGCGAGCCCGGCACACCCCAGCATGACGAGGAAGCCCACCACGCTGATCCAGATCTGCTGCGGAATGATCACGCCGACCATCAGGAGCGCAACGCCCACCAGAAAGCCCGCGATCGCCTGATAGACCCGTCGCCGGGTGTACGTGCGCAGGCCGCTGCCCTCAAGCGCTGTCGCGAACTTGGGGTCTTCGGCGTACAGCGCTCGCTCCATTTGCTCGAGCATGCGCTGCTCGTGCTCCGAGAGCGGCACGGAGTCCTCCTACTCGTCGGTCGCGGGGGGCGACCGGGGTGCGACCCTTTCAGGATAGGCAGGGAATCGCCCCCGTGAAACCCGCCCCTCTGCGCCAATTCGTCACCGGTACGCGCGTGGCGACAGTTGACGCTGAGACGTGCATTCCCCTCCCGCCGATCCGCCATGCCCGACGGTGTACCTCGATCATACGGGGCACGGCGGCCGATCGGAGGGCCTGTGGCCTACTCCACCTGCGCCGTCCGTCATGCGGTCATGCAGGCCGGAGGGGCCGGTAGCGGTCAGTCGCGCTCCGCGAGCACATGCAGCTGGGTGGCGACGGCGTGGAAGGCGGGCAGCTCCGCGGCGGCGGCCTCCAGTTGCAGCAGGGCGTCCAGGGCGCCCGGTTCGGTGTCGACCAGCACGCCGGGCACCAGATCGGCGAAGACCCGCACCCCGTGCACCGCGCCGACCTCCAGGCCCGCACCCGTGACCAGTCCGGTCAGCTGCTCGGGGGTGAAACGGCGGGGCATCGGGTCGCCGGCGCCCCAGCGGCCGGCCGGATCGGCAAGCGCTTGCCGGGCCTCGGTGAAGTGGCCGGCCAGCGCCCGGGCGAGCACGGCGCCGCCGAGGCCCGCCGCGAGCACACTGAGCGTCCCGGCCGGGCGCAGGGCCGCCACGGCGTTCCCCAGGCCCTCGGCCGGGTCGTCGACGTACTCCAGCACGCCATGGCACAGCACCACGTCATAACCGCCGCGCTCGGCCACCTCGAACAGGTCGGCGGCATCGCCCTGGACCCCGCGGACCCGGTCGGCGACCCCAGCCTCGGCGGCCCGCCGCTCCAGCGCGAACAGCGCGTTGGGGCTCGGGTCGACCACCGTGACGCGGTGGCCGAGGCGGGCGACCGGCACCGCGAAGTTGCCGCTGCCGCCTCCGGTGTCGAGCACGTCAAGCGCACCAGGGGCGCGCTCGCCCGCGCCGGGGCCCTGGCCCACCGCCTTGACCCGGCGGTCCAAGGCGTCTTTGAGGACCTCCCACACCACGGCGGTACGGAGGGACGCACGGGGGCGCAGCGGGTCTGACACGGTGGGTGGCTCCTCGGCGCGGTGCCGCCACCGCCCATGGCGGTGACGACGAGTTACTGACGTCGGCGCTCCCAGCCTATTGCCTCTGGCGCGATGCTCCCCCAGCCACCGCTGGGAGGCGCCCCTGCGCCGGTCCGAGGCCCGGGACCCCGCGTCTCCTCCCGGGCCCGCGACCGGCGCCTCCCGGCGCCCGGCCCGCGGCTACGCGCCCTCCCTCCCGCCGGGCGCGGCCGACTGCGGGTGCTGCGGCTGCTGCGGCAGTGCGGGCTGGAGGGCCAGCATCCGCTCGACCAGGCGCAGGAACATCGCGACGGCGCGCAGCAGATCGTCCGCGTCCCGGCAGGTCGCCGCGCCTGGTATGCCCGCCTCGGCGCGGGCCCTGCGGTCGGCGCCGGCGGCGAACAGGGCGCTCCACTCGGTCAGTTCGGGAGCGACCTCGGGCAGCACTTCCCAAGCGCTGCGGATCCGCGCACGGCGGCGCGCGGTGGGCTCGGGGCGGCCGCGCACGGCGAGCACGGCGGCCGCCGTGCGCAGGGCGGCGAGGTGGGCGGTGGCGAAGCGCTCATTGGCGGTCTCCAGCCCGGCGGCCTCCTCCAGGCCGTGGTGGGCCTGGGTGAGCAGGTCGAGCGCGGCGGGCGGCGCGGACGCGCGGCGCAGCACGGGGTGGACATCGCTCGCGGGACCGGTCAACGAAGGGGCAGGGGCGGCGGCACGGTGCCGGCGCGCTGCGGCGGTACTGGCCATGACGAACCTCCTGTCGTCGCGTGGCGGCCGGTCATGTGGTAGAGCGACCGCCGTATGGACCCATCGTGGGGCACACCACTGACAATCGGCTCTGACCTGTCGGTGAAGCGGCTCCACCCGGCGCTGAGCCCGTGATCGTCTCGGGAACGGGCCTGTGAGCGGGACCACTTGGGCAGCGGGCACAATCAGCGCCATGGACAGCAGCAGCACGCGTCGCCAGGCCACCCGGCAGAAGCTTTTCGAGGCAGCGGTCACCCTCATCGCGGAGCAGGGGTTCTCCTCCACCACCGTGGACGAGATCGCCGAACGGGCCGGAGTGGCCAAGGGCACGGTCTACTACAACTTCGCGAGCAAGACCGTGCTCTTCGAGGAGTTGCTGCGGCACGGCATCGAGCTGCTGACCGCCTCGCTCCAGAGCGCCGCCGACGAGACGGCCGAGCGCGGCGGCAGCCATGTCGACGCGCTGGACGCCATGGTCCGAGCGGGCCTGCACTTCATCGCCCGCCACCCCTCGCTGACCCAGCTGTACGTCGCCGAGCTGTGGCGCACCAACCGCGCCTGGCAGCCCACGCTGATGGTGGTGCGGCAGCAGGCCATAGCGGTGATCGAGTCGGTGCTGCGGGAGGGCGTGGCCGCGCGGGAGCTGAGCGAGGACATCGACATCCCGCTGACGGCCTCGGCGGTGTTCGGGATGGTGCTGGTGGCGGCGCTGGACTGGCAGTCGTACCAGCCGGAGCGGTCGCTGGACGATGTGCACGCCGCGCTGTCCCGGCTGCTGCAGGGACGCGTGAGCGGGGCCCCGGCCAAGGGGGTCGGAGCCCCGGGCCGGGCCTGACGCCCAGAAGGTGCTGTTCTGGTGCGGTTCGAACCCCGATCGACCCGCGCCGGAACAGCACCCCCCGTACTCCCCCGGGGGACTCCCCCGGCTCGGACAGGTCGCCACGCCGTTCCGCCGCCCCGTGTCGGCGGTCCGGCGCCGCGCCCCTTCCGCGCTCACCACTCTCCCGTCCGCGCAGGTCATGACCCATCCGCGCGGCTACTCATCTGTCCGGCTAGGTACACGTACTCAAGCCCTGGGCGGTTGTCCCCAGGCCGCGGTGCCCGGGTGTCGGTGGCGGCGGATAAAGTCGCGGTCATGGCACGGATTGCGGTGATCGGCGCCGGGATGGGCGCCATGGCGGCCGCCGCCCGGCTGGCCGTCGCGGGCCACCAGGTGGCGGTGTACGAGCGCGGGCGGACCCATGGCGGCGGGGTCGGGCGCTTCGAGCGTGACGGCTTCGCCTTCGACACCGGCCCCGGGCTGCTCCATCTGCCCGCCGTCTATCGCGATCTGTTTGTGAAGACCGGCAAGGAAACCCTGGAGCAGTGCGTCGAGCTGACCCAGGTCGACCCCGCGAGCAGGCACGTCTTCGCCGACGGCACGGACGTCCCGCTGCCCAACGCCTCGCGGGCGGGGGTCCTCGGGGCGCTGGACGACGCTTTCGGCGCGGGCGTGGGCGAGCGCTGGAGCGACCTGGTCAACCGGGCGCGCGAGGCCTGGGACGCCACCCGCAGACCGCTGCTCGAGGAGCCGCTGCGCGCGGACTGGCAGACCCTGGGCCGTGACCCGTATCCGGTGCCGGCCCGCCGCGGGCTCGCCGGGTGGTTCCGGCGGGACGGCGGAGCCGCCCGGCAGCCCGTCACGCTCGCCGATGTGGCGCGCCGCGAGCTGAAGGACCCCAGGGCCGTCGCCCTGCTGGAGAGCCACGCGCTCGCGCACAGCCTCGATCCGCGCACCGCTCCGGCCGGCGCCGCGGTGCTGCCCTATCTGGAGCAGACCTTCGGCACCTGGTACGCGCGCGGCGGAATGCGGGCGCTGGCCGACGCGGTGTACGAGCGCTGCCGGGCCCGGAAGGTGCGGTTCAGCTTCGACACCGAGGTCGTCGGCATCGTCGAGAAGGACGGGCGCGCGGCGGGCGTGGAGCTGGCGGACGGCTCGGTGGCGGAGGCGGACGCGGTGGTGGCCGGCATCGACCCGGCGCTGCTGCCCGCGCTGCTGGGCGGGGCCGAGCCCTGGCGCGACGGCGATGTGCGCCCCGCCGCCGGGGCCGGCGGCGGTCCCGGCGGCGGTGCGGCGGGGCGGCTCACGGTCTTCCTCGCGCTGCGCGGCGCGCGTCCCCGGGGCGCGGCGCACCGCACCGTGGTCCACACCCCGGATCGCGGCGCCGAGCTGGCGGCGGTCTTCGGCGAGGCGGGCGGGCCCGGCGGGCCCGGTGACAGCCTCAGGACGCGCGCACTGTGCCCCCGCCCGACGGTGACCGTGCTGCGCCCGGACGACCCCACGACCCGCCCCGACGAGGACCACGAGGCCGTCACGCTCACCGCGACCGTCGCCCCGCACGGGCCGGTGGACTGGATCGACGGCACGGCCGCCGAGGAGGACGCGGACCGGCTCGTGGCGGCCGCCGAGCCGGCGATGCCGGGGCTGCGCGACCGCATCCTGTGGCGCGAGGTGCGCACCCCCGCCGACACCGCCGCGGCCACCGGGGCCGCGCGTGGCGCCGTGCCCGGGCCCGCGCTGGCCGGCGCGGAGGGCCGCTTTCTGCGCCCCGCCAACGCGACCCGGCTGCCGGGCCTTTATCTGGCGGGCGGCTGGGCGCATCCGGGCGGCGGGCTGGCCCATGCGGGGATGTCCGGCGCGATGGTGGCCGGGCTCATCGTCGGGGGCGCGGACTGGCGCGGCTCGCAGTGACCGCGGTGACCACCGCGGCGCTACGGCGGTGACGCGGCGGGGCGCCGCGGGGGCCTCACCGCGCCCCGGCCGCGGCGTGGCCCGCCGGGGCCGTCCGCGCCACGCCAGCAACGGCCGACCACCCGCCGGCCAGGTGCCCCCGGACCGGCTGCGCACCCTCGCGCCGCGCGCGGCCATGCGTCCCGGCCGGTGGCACCCGGTGGGACAGTCGCCAGTCGCCCCCAGGTCAGCGGCGCATGCGCGCCCCGCGCGGCAGTGTGTCCCGGCCACTGGCGCCCGCTGGGACGGCGCCGGGCCCTGTCGCGCCGCGAGCCGAAGTGGCGCGGACGGCCAAGGCTCTCGGCCGCGGCTGCGGCCCTCTGACCCGGGGCCCGGCGCGACAGGGCCCGGATGGCGCGGGCGGCCCGGCGCCCGGTTGGCCGCGCCGGGACGGCCGGGCAGGGCGGGGGCACGGGCCGCTGCCGCGGCGGGCAGCGGAGTGTCCGGCCCCCGCCAAGAGCCGTCAGCCCTCAGCCCTCAGCCCTCAGCCCTCAGCCCTCAGTAGCGGTACCGCTCGTCGTAGCCGCCGCTGTTGTAGTCCTGCTGCTGGTACGGGTACGGCGACTCGTCCTGCGGGAGCCCCGCGTCGCCGTCGCGCTGCTGGGGGACCCAGCCCCCGCCGGGCTGCATCCCGGCGTCCGGGGCGTACTGCTGCTGCCCGCCGTAGGAGGGCTCCGCCGCGTAGTGGTCGCCGAGGCTGCCACCGCCGTACTGGTCCTGGCCGTAGGCGGCGTACTGCCCGGCGTACTGCTGGTGCTGGTCGGCGTAACCCTGACCGCCCTGCTGCTCGTAGCCCGGCTGCTGCGAGCCGTCGTACGGGTCGGCATAGCCCGCGTACGCCCCGGCGCCGTAGCCGTACTGCCCGGCGTCCGCGTAGATGTCCTGGCCGTTGCTGTGGCCCTGGGCCGCGTCCGCGTAGACGGCCTGGCCGTCCGGGGTGCCGTAGCCGCCGTAACTGTCATAGCCGCCGTAGCCGCCGACCCCCGCGTTGGCGGCGCCGGGCACGCTGTGTGCGGCGTGCGCGGCGGAGTCGCCGTAGACGCCGTACTCGCCCGTGTCGTCGGGCAGCGGCTCCGGCTGGTACGCGGGTGGCTCCGGCGCGGCCACCGGGACCGCCTCCAGGTCGGAGACCTGGAGCGTCGGCTCGGCGTCCACCGGGGGCGGGGCGCTCTCGTCCTCCCCGCGGTTGAGGCCGGGCACCCCGCGCAGCGCCCACCCGGCGACGAAGCCGCGCCGGAAGGACAGCGTCACGTACGTCTGGCCGATCGCGAAGGCGACCGCCCCCGCGCCGATCACCGGCACGGACGGGATGAGCACCCCGGCCACCACGCCGAGGAAACCGGTGAAGGCGAGGAGCCGCCAGCGCAGCCGCGCCTTGTACTGCAGCAGCACCTCTCCCAGCAGCCACAGCGCGACCACGCCGAACGCGATGTAGAGGACCGCCCAGCCCATGCCCGCCCCTCTCGTGCGGCCGCCCGTCGGCTGCCGTCCTCAGGACCGCTGATGCAGTCCCAGATTCTCGTAGATCTCCAGTGTCGCCGGGGAGTGGTTCAGCGTAATGAAGTGAAGTCCGGGGATCTCCTCGGCCATCAACCGCGCACACAGCTGCGTGGCGTAGTCGATCCCGATCGAGCGTACAGCCGCCGCGTCGTCCTTCACCGCCAGGATCCGCTCCGCGAGGTCCGGGGGGAAGGCGGCGTTGCTCAGTTGCGCGAAGCGCTCGATCTGCTTCACGTTCGTGACGGGCATGATCTCAGGGATGATCGGCGTCGTACAGCCCGTGGCGGCGACCCGGTCACGCAGCCGCAGATAGTCCTCCGCGTAGAAGAACATCTGAGTGATCGCGAAGTCCGCGCCCGCCCGGCACTTGTCCACGAAGTGGCGGACGTCGGTGTCCCAGTCGGCCGAGCGCGGGTGCATCTCGGGGAAGGCCGCGACGCCGACGCAGAAGTCCCCCGACTCCTTGATCAGCTCGACCAGTTCGGCGGCGTAGGTGACGCCGTCGGGGTGGCGGACCCACTCGCCCATCGGGTCGCCGGGCGGGTCGCCGCGCAGCGCCAGCATGTTGCGGATGCCGGCGCCCGCGTACTGCCCGATGATGTTGCGGAGTTCGGCGCGGGAGTGGTTGACGGCGGTGAGGTGGGCGACCGGGGTGAGCGTGGTGTCGGTCGCGATGCGCTCGGTGACGCGCACGGTCCCCTCACGGGAGGAGCCGCCCGCTCCGTAGGTCACGGAGACGAAGGTCGGTGAGACGGCTTCGAGCCGACGGATGGCGTTCCACAGCGTCTGTTCTCCCTTCTCCGTCTTCGGGGCGAAGAATTCGAAGGAGTACGACTGCTCGCCTGATGCGAGCAGATCACGCACCGTCCGTGCGCGATCCGTCCTGGTGGAGGCTGTGCCTAGGGCCATACGGGAAGGTTAGCCAGCGGTTCGGCGCACGCCCAGCCGAAGGCGGCGTTATGCCCCTTTCGCCGGGCATTGGTCCGTACTGCGGACACTTTGCCGACGACGAGCCGACGACGAGCGGGCCGACGCGCCCCTCACGGGCCGCGGGCACACCCCTCACAGGTCCCGGGCGCGCACCCGCTTGGCCAGCTCGGCCGCGGCCGCGCCGGGGTCATCGGCCGCGGTGATCGCCCGCACGACGACGATCCGCCGCGCGCCCGCCTCCAGCACCTCGTCCAGGTTCGAGGCGTCGATTCCGCCGATGGCGAACCAGGGCAGCGCGGGCTTCAGGGCGGCGGTGTGGCGCACCAGCGACAGGCCCGGGGCGGGCCGGCCCGGCTTGGTGGGGGTGGGCCAGCAGGGCCCGGTGCAGAAGTAGTCGACGCCCGGCTCGGCGGCAGCGGCCTCCGCCTCGGCCGGCGCATGGGTGGACCGTCCGATCAGCACGTCCGCCCCGAGGATCGCGCGCGCCGCCGGGACCGGCAGATCGCCCTGGCCCAGGTGCAGCACGTCGGAGCCGATGGCATGGGCGACATCCGCCCGGTCGTTGACCGCCAGCAGCTTGCCGTGGCGGCGGCAGGCGTCGGCGAACACCGCGAGGTGGTCCAGCTCCTCGCGCGCCTCCATGCCCTTGTCGCGCAGCTGGACGATGTCCACCCCCGATGCCAGGACGGCGTCCAGGAACTCCGGCAGATCGCCCTGGCGCCGGCGGGCGTCGGTGCACAGATAGAGCCGGGCGTCGGCAAGCTGCTCGCGGGCGGCGGTGGTGGCCATCGGGACGGCTCTCCCCTGGGTCGGCGACGTGTCGGCGGCATGTCGGCGGCGTACGGACCGGAGCGGCCGGCCCGTACGCCGCGGTGGTGATTCAGCGGTGGTGATTCAGACGGTACGGATGGTGGTGCGGCGGCTCAGACGGCGAGCGCCTGGGCGCGGCGCTTGACCTCTGTGCCGCGATTCTCGCGCAGGGCCTGGGCCGGGGTGCCCGGCAGGCTCGGATCCGGGGTGAAGAGCCACTCCAGCATCTCTTCGTCGCTGAAGCCGTCGTCCTTCAGCAGCGTCAGGGTGCCCACCAGGCCCTTGACGACCTTTCCGTCACCGATGAACTCGGCGGGCACCTGGAGCACCCGGTTCTCGCCACGGCGCACCGCGATCAGCTGACCCTCCTTGACCAGCTGCCGCACGCGCGTCACCTCGACACCGAGCCGTTCGGCGACGTCGGGGAGGGTGAGCCAGGCGGGGACGAGAGCATCGATCTTTGCGTCAATCTCGGTCACGGGACAAGCCTGCCATCTGGGACTGACAGTGGGTAGTCGGGCACCCGGCACAGGTGCCGCCGCGCCCGCGTCAGCCGCCCTCGGCCGAGGTCACCGCCGGGGCGCGCCGAGGGTCACAGGACCGCCGACTTGAGCGGCACCGACGGGTCCGCGGCGCGGCCGCGGTCCAGCCGGGAGCCCTGCTCGATCAGCTTGCGGCCCTGGGCCAGATCGCGCGGACGGCCGACGGCCAGCAGGGCGACCAGCGCCCCGTCGCGCAGCCAGCACACCGACCAGGCCGCGCCCTGCGGGTCGCCGCGCCAGACGAGTTCGTCGGCGGCGGCGTGGTGGCCCGCGTACTGCACGAAGCGGCCGAACTGCTCGGACCAGAAATACGGCACCGGGTCGTAGACCGAACCGGTGAAGTGCGCGTTCCGGCTGCCGACCACATTGGCGGCGACGGTGCGCGGCCCCTGCAGGGCGTTGTCCCAGTGGTGCACCAGCAGCCGCTCGCCGTAGCGGGCGGAGGGGAAGGACGCGCAGTCCCCGACGGCGTACACGTCGGGCGCCGAGGTGCGCAGCTGTTCGTCGGCGGCGACGGACCGGTCAGGGGCCAGCTCGACGCCCGAGTCCGCCAGCCAGCCCGTGGCGGGCCGCGCCCCGATGCCGATGACCACCGCGTCGGCGCTCAGCCGGGTGCCGTCCCGGAGCAGCACCCCCTGCTCGTCCACGGAGGCCACCTGCGCGCCGGTGACCAGCTCGACGCCGTAGTCGGCGTACCAGCCGGCCATGGGGGCCGCGACCTCGGCCGGGAGGGCGCCCGCCAGCGGGCGGTCGGCGGCCTCCACGACGGTCACGGCGCAGCCCGCCTCGCGCGCCGCCGTGGCGAACTCCGCGCCGATCCAGCCCGCCCCGACCACCACGATCTCGCGCTGCCCGGCGAGCACCGGGCGCAGCCGCTCCGCGTCGTCCAGCGTGCGCAGCAGATGCACGCCGGGCGCGCCCTCGCCGCCGGGCAGGGTGATCGGCTCGGCGCCGGTGGCGATCACCAGGACGTCGTACGGCACCGGGCCCGCCGCGGTCTGAAGCCGCCGCGCGCCGGTGTCCAGGCCGGTGACGGACACCCCGAGGCGCAGCTCGACGCCGAGCGCGGCGAAGTCCACGTCGAAGGCCGAGCCCTCGGCCTTGCCGAGCAGGACGGCCTTGGACAGCGGCGGCCGGTCGTACGGCTGGTGCGCCTCGGCGCCGAGCAGCAGGATGCCGCCGGTCCAGCCCTGGTCACGCAGCGCGACGGCGGTCTGCACCCCGGCCATCCCCGCGCCGACGATCACCACTTGCTGCCCGCTGCCCCCCGCGGACGCCGATTTCGTCGTCTCATCGCTCACACGATCACTGTAGGGCGGCGCGAGGGGCCGACCGGAGAACCGGCGGACGAGATCTCCGGCACAGGAGCGGCCGCGGGCGGGTCGCCCGGCGGCGCTCGCCCTTCCGGGCGGTTCCGGCCTCGTACTAGGGTTGGCGGGACGAAGCACTCGCGGGAGCCCGGACGCACCGGGCTGAGAGGGAGGCTGAAGCGGCCTCCGACCGTACGAACCTGATCCGGGTCATGCCGGCGAAGGGAGGGGCGTTACAGCCATGCACGCATCGCGCGCGAACGCATCGCGCACATCCTCACGTACGCAGCCGGACGGGCCATCGGACGGACCGCCGGACGGACCGTACGACGCGCTGGTCGTCGGAGGCGGTGTCATCGGCCTGGTCACGGCCTGGCGGGCGGCCCAGCGGGGGCTGCGCACCGCCGTCGCCGATCCGGCGCCGGGCGGCGGCGCGGCCCAGGTGGCGGCCGGGATGCTCGCGGCCGTCACCGAGCTCCACTACGGCGAGCAGACGCTGCTCGCCCTCAACCTGGCCTCCGCGCGCCGCTATCCGGAGTTCGTGGCCGAGCTGGAGGAGGCGAGCGGCCAGGACGTCGGCTACCGCGCCTGCGGCACGCTCGCCGTGGCCTTCGACCCCGACGACCGTGCCCACCTGCGCGAACTCCATGACTTCCAGCGGCGGCTCGGACTGGAGTCACAGTGGCTGACGGGGCGCGAATGCCGGCGCCTGGAGCCGATGCTCGCGCCGGGCGTGCGCGGGGGCCTGCGCGTGGACGGGGACCATCAGGTCGACCCGCGGCGGCTGGCGGCGGCGCTGCTGGCCGCGTGCGAACGGGCCGGCGTGGTCTTCCACCGCGCCCGCGCGGAGCGGCTCACGCTCACGGCTGACCGCGCGACCGGCGTCCAACTCGCCGACGGCACACGGCTGGCCGCCGAGCGGACCGTGCTGGCCGCGGGCAGCTTCAGCGGACGGCTCGCGGGCGTCCCGGAGGACGTGCTGCCCCCCGTACGCCCCGTCAAGGGCCAGGTGCTGCGGCTGCGCGTGCCGCCCGCGTACGCGCCGTTCCTGTCCCGGACCGTACGGGCCGAGGTGCGCGGCGGGCACGTCTATCTGGTGCCGCGCGAGAACGGCGAGCTGGTCGTCGGCGCCACCTCCGAAGAGCTCGGCTGGGACACCACGGTCACCGCGGGCGGCGTCTACGAACTGCTGCGCGACGCGCATGAGCTGGTGCCCGGCATCACCGAGCTGCCGCTCGTCGAAACCCGTGCCGGGCTGCGCCCCGGCTCCCCCGACAACGCGCCGCTGCTCGGCCCGAGCGCGCTGCCCGGCCTGTTCGTGGCCACCGGCCACTACCGCAACGGCGTCCTCCTCACCCCCGTCACGGGCGATGTCATGGCCGAGGCGCTGACGCGCGGCGAACTCCCCGACGAGGCCCGGCCGTTCTCCCCGCGGCGCTTCCAGGCCGCGCCCGTCAGCCCCACCACCCCCGTACCGCAGGAGCAGCCCTCATGAGCGCCCCCATGACCGGCCCGACCGCCTCCATGACCGTCTCCGTGAACGGCGAGCCCCGCGAGCTCCCCGGCGGCACCACCCTCGACCTGCTGGTCGCGGAGCTGACCCCGGCGCGCTCGGGGGTCGCCGCGGCCGTCAACGAACAGGTCGTCCCGCGCGGCCAGTGGCCCGCCACCCCGCTCGTCGACGGAGACCGGGTCGAGGTCCTCACCGCGGTCCAAGGAGGCTGAACCCAGATGGCCGAGACGACGCAGGACACCATGCACGACACGACGTACGCCACGGTCCGCCCCGGGCCTGCACCGGACCCGGACCGGAACCGGACCCCGGACCCGGACCCGGACCCGCTCACCATCGCGGGGACCGCCTTCACCTCCCGCCTGATCATGGGCACCGGCGGCGCGCCCAGCCTGGAGGTCATGGAGCGCTCGCTGCTCGCCTCCGGTACGGAGCTCACCACCGTCGCGATGCGCCGCCTGGACCCCACCGTGCAGGGCTCGGTCCTGTCGGTGCTCGACCGGCACGGCATCCGCGTGCTGCCCAACACCGCCGGGTGCTTCACGGCCGGCGAGGCGGTGCTGACCGCCCGGCTGGCGCGGGAGGCGCTGGGCACCGACTGGGTCAAGCTGGAGGTGGTGGCCGACGAGCGCACCCTGCTCCCCGACCCGGTCGAGCTGCTGGACGCCGCCGAGACGCTGGTCGACGACGGCTTCACCGTCCTGCCGTACACCAACGACGACCCGGTCCTGGCCCGCAAACTGGAGGACGTGGGCTGCGCCGCGATCATGCCGCTGGGCTCCCCCATCGGCTCCGGTCTCGGCATCCGCAATCCGCACAACTTCCAGCTGATCGTCGAGCGCGCCACGGTCCCGGTGATCCTGGACGCGGGGGCGGGCACCGCCTCGGACGCCGCGCTCGCCATGGAGCTGGGCTGTGCGGCGGTGATGCTCGCGTCCGCCGTCACCCGCGCCCAGGAGCCCGTCCTGATGGCCGAGGCCATGCGGCACGCGGTCCGGGCCGGCCGGCTGGCGCACCGCGCCGGCCGCATCCCGCGCCGCCATTTCGCCCACGCCTCCTCACCTGCGGAGGGGCTGGCCGCGCTGGACCCGGAGCGCCCGGCGTTCGGGTAGGGCGGTGAGCGGTTAGCGTGGTGGCATGGTGGCCGACCGGATCGAGCGCGAGGTGTACGTCCAGGCGCCCGTCGACCGCGTGTGGCGGGTGCTGACGACCCCCGAGCACATCCGCGTCTGGTACGCGTTCGAGGGGTGCGAGATCGACCCGCGTCCCGGCGGGACGCTCCGCTTCCGCTGGGATGACCAGGGGGAGTTCCACGGCAAGGTGGAGAAGGCGGTGCCGGACGCGCTGTTCCGCTTCCGGCTCGCCAGCGAGCCGGACCGCCCCCTGGGCGCGGAACCGGGCGACTCGACCCTGGTGGAGTTCGCGCTCTCCGCCGAGGGCCACGGCACCCGGCTCCGCCTGGCCGAAAGCGGCATCCAGGAGCTCGCGGTGCCGGAGGACGCGAAGGCCAAGCACGCGGAGTACGCCGCCGCGACCTGGACCACCGCGCTGGAGGAGCTGTCCGCGCTGGCCGCCGCGTCGCACAACTAGGGCCCGTGTTCAAAGGGCGCGCGTACGGCCAGGAACACGCGCGCGGCCAGGGCATGTCACCGTTCGGCACCAGTCCCGCGCCCGGGCCTGGCAAGCGACCTTGCGTGTCGTAGCGGCTCGTAGACTGCTCTCTCGTGGATACGACCCTGCATGATCCCTTGGTCGGACAGCTGCTCGACGGCCGCTACCGCGTCGAGGCGCGCATCGCCGTGGGCGGCATGGCGACGGTCTACCGCGCCGTCGACACACGGCTCGACCGCGTACTGGCCCTCAAGGTGATGCATCAGTCGCTCTCCACCGACGACTCCTTCGTCGAGCGCTTCATCCGCGAGGCGAAATCCGTGGCCAGGCTCGCCCACCCCAATGTGGTGGGCGTGTACGACCAGGGCACCGACGGCTCCCACGTCTATCTCGCGATGGAGTACGTCGCCGGGTGCACGCTGCGCGATGTGCTGCGTGAGCGCGGCGCGCTGCAGCCGCGGGCCGCGCTGGACATCCTGGAGCCGGTGCTGGCCGCGCTCGGGGCGGCGCACCTCGCGGGGTTCGTCCACCGGGACATGAAGCCGGAGAACGTGCTGATCGGCGACGACGGCCGGGTGAAGGTCGCCGACTTCGGACTGGTGCGGGCCGTGGACACCAACACCAGCGCCTCCACCGGCACCCTGCTGGGCACCGTCTCCTATCTCGCGCCCGAGCAGATCGAGCACGGCACGGCCGACACCCGCGCCGATGTCTACGCCTGCGGTGTGGTGCTCTACGAGATGCTGACCGGCGCCAAACCGCACACCGGGACCACCCCGGCGCAGGTCCTCTACCAGCGGCTGAACGAGGACGTGCCCCCGCCCTCCGCGAGTGCGCCGGGGGTCGCGCCGCAGCTGGACGGCCTGGTCGCCGCGGCCACCGCCCGTGAGCTCGGGCAGCGCCCCGCCGACGCCGTCGAACTGCTCGGCCTCGCGCGGGAAGCGCGTGCCGCGCTGAGCGACGAACAGCTCGACGCCGTGCCCCCGCAGGCCAAGGCGGACGCGCACGACGGCTCCGAGAACCGTACGAGCGTGATCCCGCGCCCGGTCGGCGGCATCGGGGGGCCGGTGCCCGCCGATGAGCAGCAGCTCAATCTCACCAGCCGGCTGGAGCTGCCGCCTCAGCCGCCGCAGGGCGGGCGCCCCCCGCGGCCCGCCGGCCGCGGCCGGCTGCCGCGCCGCGGGATCGTGACGATCGTGGTCGGGCTGCTGCTCGCGCTCGGCCTCGGGGTGGGCATCTGGTACATCAATTCCGGCCAGTTCACCAAGGTGCCCTATGTGCTGGGCAAGTCCGAGGCGGACGCCCGGAACAAGCTGAAGGACGCCGGGCTCGAGGTGAAGATCACCCGGGAGTTCAGCGATGCCGTGGACAAGGGCAGGGTCATCAAGACCGACCCGGGCGGCGGCAAGCAGATCCGCGACACCGGCACGGTGACGGTCCACATCTCCGACGGGCCGCCGCGCACCAAGGTGCCCAATGTCGTGGGTATGCCGCTCAAGCAGGCGAAGCAGCAGATCTCGGACGCGAATCTGTCCGTCGGCGAGGTGACCGAGGACTTCAGCGACGAGACGCCCCAGGGCTCGGTGCTCAGCACCGACCCGAAGGCCGGCACCACCCGCCGGCCGGACACCCCCGTGGGGATCATGGTCAGCAGGGGCCCCAAGATCGAGATCCCCGATGTGATCGGCGAGTCCGAGGAGGACGCCCGGGCCGAGCTGACCGAGGCGGGATTCACGGTGGAGATCGCGTCGGAGCGGGTCTTCTCCGACGAGGACAAGGGCTCGGTCGCGGACCAGTCCCCGGCCGCGGACGGGGGCGCCGTGGGCGCCAAGGGCGACAAGGTGACGCTGACCCTGTCCAAGGGCCAGGAGATGATCGAGGTGCCGGACGTCACGGGCATGTCCGAGGGCGACGCCAAGCAGACGCTGGAGGCGGCGGGCTTCGAGGTCGACGTGGACAAGCCGCTGCTGTTCCCCGGTGACAAGGTCTCCGACCAGTCGGTGGAGGGCGGGGACAAGGCACCCAAGGGCAGCACCGTCACGATCAAGTTCAAGGGAGTCTTCTAGGGCGTCCCCTGAGGGAGCCCTCAGGGGATCTCCCCCGGGCCCGGCTCACGGCCGTCGGGCCCGGACTGGCACCCTGGGCTCGTGAGTACGCCCAAGAACCGCACCCGCGACCGCAATCCGGTCGGCGGCCATATCCGCGTGGCCGGCGGCCTGGCCACCGTCGGCCTGCCGTACGCCCGTGACATCGGCGCCGAGGCCGTCCAGGTCTTCGTCGCCAACCCGCGTGGCTGGGCCACCCCGCGCGGGGTGGCGGCGCAGGACGAGAAGTTCCGCGCGGCGTGTGCCGAGCAGTCGGTCCAGGCGTACGTGCACGCCCCCTACCTGATCAACTTCGGCTCGCACAGCGCCGAGACGGCCGAGCGGTCGGTCGACTCGCTGCGCCACTCGCTGCGGCGGGGCCGCGCCATCGGCGCGCCGGGCGTCGTCGTCCACACGGGCTCCGCCACCGGCGGCCGGGCACGGCCCAAGGCGATCGCCCAGGTGCGGGAGCGCGTCCTGCCGCTGCTCGACGAGCTGAGCCACGACGACGACCCCTGGCTGCTGCTCGAGCCGACGGCCGGGCAGGGCGCCTCGCTGTGTGCGCTGGTCGAGGACCTGGGCCCGTACTTCGACGCGCTGGACCGGCATCCGAAGCTGGGCGTCTGCCTGGACACCTGCCATGTCTTCGCCGCCGGTCATGACCTGGCGGCCCCGGGCGGGATGAAGAAGACGCTGGACGAGCTGGTCGCGGTCACGGGCAAGGGGCGGCTGAAACTCATCCACGCCAATGACTCCAAGGACGTCGTCGGGGCCCACAAGGACCGCCACGAGAACATCGGCGCGGGCCATATCGGCGCCGATCCGTTCCGGGAGCTGTTCCGGCATCCGGCGACGAAGGGGGTGCCGCTGGTGATCGAGACGCCGGGCGGCAAGGAGGGGCACGCGGCGGACGTGGCGCGGCTCAAGGAGCTCCGCGACAGCTGACGGCAGAGAGTTGACAGGCATCGGGAATACCCCGGTGGGGTATCTGAGCTGGTGGAAGGAAAGACGGCAGGAACACCATCACCCTCCGGAGAGTGACCCCGATGGAGCGGCACGACGCACACGCCGGCCATGAGCACCACCAGCACGGCGACGCCGACCTAACCGACCACACCGATCACGCAGGTCATACCGGCCACGGGACACACGCCGGCCACGCCCCGGCGAACTGGGCCATGGCCGCCCAGGCCACGCTGCACTGCCTGACCGGCTGCGCCATCGGCGAGATCCTGGGCATGGCCATCGGCACCGCGCTCGGCTGGCACAACGCCCCGACCATGGTCCTGGCGATCATGCTCGCTTTCGTCTTCGGCTACTCGCTCACCATGCGCGGCGTGCTGCGCGCCGGACTGGACCCGCGTACGGCCCTCAAGGTCGCGCTCGCCGCGGACACGGTCTCGATCACCGTGATGGAGCTCGCCGACAACGCGACCATCCTGGTCTTCCCGGGAGCGATGGACGCGACGCTGTCCGACGCGCTGTTCTGGCTCAGCCTCGCGCTGTCCTTCGTGGTCGCCTTCGCGGTGACCACCCCCGTCAACCGGTGGATGATCGGCCGCGGCAAGGGCCACGCCGTGGTGCACCAGTACCACTGACCCCGCCGGGGCCACCGACGCCGCCGGGGCACCGCTACAGCTCCGGGCCCTCCCCCGGCTGCTCCTGGTACGAGTAGCGCTGTTCCTGCCACGGGTCGCCGATGTTGTGGTAGCCGCGCTCCTCCCAGAAGCCACGGCGGTCGGCGGTCATGTACTCCACGCCCCGGACCCATTTGGGCCCCTTCCAGGCATAGAGATGGGGGACGATCAGCCGGACCGGAAATCCGTGCTCGGCGGTGAGCAGCTCGCCGTCCTTGTGGGTGGCGAAGATGGTCTTCTCGGCGGTGAAATCCGAGAGCCGCAGATTCGAGCTGAAGCCGTACTCCGCCCACACCATGACATGCGTGACCTCGGGAGCGGGCGGCGCGAGTTCCACGATCCGACGCGCCGCCACGCCGCCCCATTCCGCGCCCAGCATGCTGAATTTCGTCACGCAGTGCAGATCGGCCACGACGGTGGAGTACGGCAGCGCCGAGAACTCGTCATGCGTCCAGGCGTGCTTTTCCCCGTCGGCCGTGGCGCCGAAGACCCGGAACTCCCAGCGGTCCGGCTTGAACTTGGGGACCGGCCCATAGTGCGTAACCGGCCAACCGCGCTGCAGCCGCTGCCCCGGAGGCAGCTGTCCGGGCTCCCCCTCGCGGCTTTCCGACTGACCCATGGACTCCATGGTGTCAGACCATCGGGGGTGGTCGTGACCAGGGCAGCAGCTATCCGGGCAACTCATACTAAGCGTGCACTTACTGGACGCTCTCGACAGCGCGGTGCGACGATGCGCACAACCCGCCATCCCGTTCGGATTGGAAGGAGCCCCTTCGATGCAGGGCGACCCCGAGGTCCTCGAGTTTCTCAACGAGCAGCTGACCGGTGAGCTGACCGCGATCAACCAGTACTTCCTGCATTCGAAGATGCAGGACAACTTCGGCTGGACGAAGCTCGCGGCCTACACCCGGGCGGAATCGTTCGACGAGATGAAGCACGCGGAGATGATCACCGATCGGATCCTTCTCCTGGACGGGCTGCCCAATTACCAGCGGTTGTTCCACGTCCGCGTGGGCCAGACCGTCACCGAGATGTTCCAGGCGGACCGGCAGGTGGAAATCGAGGCCATCGACCGCCTCAAGCGCGGCATCGAGGTCATGCGGACCAAGGGCGACATCACCTCGGCCAATATCTTCGAGGACATCCTCGCCGACGAGGAGCACCACATCGACTATCTCGACACCCAGCTCGCGCTGGTCGAGAAGCTCGGCGAGGCGCTTTACCTCGCCCAGCAGATCCAGCAGCCGGAGACCTGACCGGCGAGCCGGCCGGAGCGTTACGCGGCTTCCGCGACCCGGGGCTCGGACGCCGACGCGACGGCGGGCACCCCGGCCGGGCCGAGGGTGTCCAGGGACTCGCGCCGGGGGCACGCGCCGCGGCCCAGCAGCGCCTGGATGCGGCGTACGCACGAGCCGCAGTCCGTACCGGCCTTGCAGGCACCCGCGATCTGGCGCGGGGTGCAGGCGCCGGACTCGGCGTGCTCGCGCACCTGCTTCTCGGTGATGCCGAAGCATGAGCAGACGTACACGCGGCTCTCCAGATCGATCAGTGAGGTAACCCTTACCTTACCTTCCCCTCGGGAGGGACGACAACGCCGATGGGGCGCGGACCATGTGATCCGCGCCCCATCGCACCGTTCAGTCCCGGTGTGTCACCGGTCCCTGTGTGTCACTGGTCCCGGTACATCTCCGCGACCAGGAACGCCAGGTCCAGCGACTGGCTGCGGTTGAGCCGCGGGTCGCAGGCCGTCTCGTAGCGCTGGTGCAGATCGTCGACGAAGATCTCGTCGCCGCCGCCCACGCACTCGGTGACATCGTCACCGGTCAGCTCCATGTGGATGCCGCCCGGGTGGGTGCCGAGCCCCTTGTGGACCTCGAAGAAGCCCTTGACCTCGTCCAGCACATCGTCGAAGCGCCGGGTCTTGTGCCCGGACGCCGCCTCGAAGGTGTTGCCGTGCATCGGGTCGCAGATCCAGGCCACCTGGGCGCCGGAGGCCGTGACCTTCTCCACCAGGTCGGGCAGCTTGTCGCGGATCTTGTCCGCGCCCATCCGGGTGATGAAGGTGAGCCGGCCGGGCTCGCGGTTCGGGTCGATCCGGTCGATCAGCGCCAGCGCGTCCTCGGGCGTCGTGGTCGGGCCGAGCTTCACGCCGACGGGGTTGCGGATCCGCGCGGCGAACTCGACATGCGCCCCGTCCAGCTGGCGGGTACGCTCGCCGATCCACACCATGTGGCCGGACACGTCGTACAGCTCGCCCGTACGGGAGTCCGTGCGGGTCAGCGCCGACTCGTAGTCCAGGATCAGGGCCTCGTGCGAGGAGTAGAACTCGACGGTCTTGAACTCCTCCGGGTCCACCCCGCAGGCGTTCATGAAGTTCAGCGCCCGGTCGATCTCGCGCGCCAGCGCCTCGTAGCGCTGCCCCGCGGGGGACGACTTCACGAAGTCCTGGTTCCAGGCGTGCACCTGGCGCAGGTCCGCGTAGCCGCCGGTGGTGAAGGCGCGCACCAGGTTCAGCGTCGAGGCGGAGGCCTGGTACATCCGCTTGAGCCGCTGCGGGTCCGGAATCCGGGCCTTCTCGGTGAACTCGAAACCGTTGACCGAGTCGCCGCGGTAGGTCGGCAGGGTCACCCCGTCGCGGGTCTCGGTCGGCTTGGAGCGCGGCTTGCTGTACTGGCCGGCGATCCGCCCGACCTTCACCACCGGGACCTGCCCGGCGTAGGTCAGCACGGCGCCCATCTGCAGCAGCGTCTTGAGCTTGTTGCGGATCTGGTCCGCGCCGATGGCGTCGAACGCCTCGGCGCAGTCGCCGCCCTGCAGCAGGAACGCTTCACCCCGGGCCACGGCACCCAGGCGGTCGCGCAGCTGGTCGCACTCGCCCGCGAAAACGAGCGGCGGATAGGACTCGAGCTCGGCGATCACCTCGCGCAGAGCCGCTTGGTCCGGCCAGTCGGGCTGCTGCGCCGCGGGAAGGGACTTCCAGGTGTGGCCACCGGTGTGGGATTCAGCGTTCACGGTCACGCCAGCAAGGTTACGGGGTCCCTACGGGCGCCCCGCCCCCTGCCCACGGATTGAGACACCTTCCGCCGCCCCGGCTCCGGGCCGCTCGGACATGCGGGACGGAAAAGATGCGGTAGGGTCCGGGCCATGTTCGCGCGACTGACCATGACCTGGTGGTGGACCGCTCATCCGGCGGCCCACTGATCGCGCGTACTCACCGACATCGCGAAGGCCGCCCGAGGGGCGGCCTTCGGCGTATCCGCGGGTCGTTCCTCCCTCCCGGAAGGAATCCCCCGCCATGGGAATCCCCGCCCAGCACCGTGATCCGCACCACGACCCCCGCGACCACGACCCCCGCGAAAACGACCCGCGCGACCACCACCCGCGGGACCACGACGCGCGCGCGATCGTCCGGCGGCTGCTGGCCGCAGACTGCCCGCCCTTCGCCCTGCTGCACCGCCGTACGCCCGGCCACGCGCCCGACACCGTCGAGGTGCTGCTCGGCCCCGTCACCGAGGTGGCGCGGCTGACCGACATCCCGCTGCCGACCGGGGCGCCCGAGCGCGGCGCGGGCGTGCGCGACGCGCTGGCGCTGGTGCCGTTCCGGCAGATCCGCGAGCGCGGGTTCGAGGTGCGCGACGACGGGACGCCGCTGGCCGTGCTGCGGCCCGAGGAGAGCTACGAGCTGGCGCTGGGCGAGGTGCTGGACGCGCTGCCCGCGCACCCGGTGCGGACCCGGGGCGGGGCCTTCGACATCGACGACGACGCGTACGCGGAGATCGTGCGGCGGGTCGTCGAGGACGAGATCGGGACCGGGGAGGGCGCGAACTTCGTGATCCGCAGAACCTTCCGCGGCGAGATCCCCGGCTTCGACCGCGCCGACGCGCTCGCGCTGTTCCGGCGGCTGCTGGCCGGGGAGCGCGGCGCGTACTGGACGTATGTCGTCCGCCTGGCGGACGGTCGGACGCTGGTGGGCGCCAGCCCCGAGGTGCATGTGCGGATGTCCGGCGGGACGGTCGTGATGAACCCGATCAGCGGGACGTACCGCTATCCCCGGGACGGGGCCCGGCTGGAGGGGCTGCTGGAGTTCCTGCACGACCGCAAGGAGGTGGAGGAGCTGTCCATGGTCGTGGACGAGGAGCTGAAGATGATGTGCACCGTCGGCGACATGGGCGGCGTGGTGGTCGGCCCCCGGCTCAAGGAGATGGCGCACCTCGCGCACACCGAGTACGAGCTGCGCGGCCGATCGTCCCTGGATGTCCGCGACGTGCTGCGGGAGACGATGTTCGCGGCGACGGTGACCGGCTCGCCGGTGCAGAACGCCTGCCGGGTGATCGAGCGGTACGAGCCCGCCGGGCCCGACGGGGCGGGGCGCGGCTACTACGCGGGGGCGCTCGCGCTCATCGGGCGGGACGCCGGGGGCGCGCAGACCCTGGACTCGCCGATCCTGATCCGCACCGCCGACATCGACGGCACGGGCGCGCTGCGGGTGCCGGTCGGGGCGACGCTCGTACGCCACTCCGACCCGCGCGGCGAGGTCGCCGAGACCCACGCCAAGGCGGCCGGGGTGCTCACCGCCCTCGGGGTGCGCCCGGCGCCCGCGGGGCGGCCCGGCGGACCCGAGCTCCCCCGGCTGGCCGACGACCCCCGGGTGCGGGCGGCGCTGGACGCCCGCCGGGCCGACCTGGCCCCGTTCTGGCTGCGGATGCACACGCCCGAGTCCGCGCCGCCGGCCGGGCCGGGCCGGCCGACCGGGCACGCGCTGGTCGTCGACGGCGAGGACACCTTCACCGCGATGCTGGCGCATCTGCTGCGGACGAGCGGGCTGACGGTGACCGTGCGGCGGTTCGACGAGCCGGGCGTACGGGAGGCCGCGCTGGCGCACGAGGGCCCCGTGATCCTCGGCCCGGGTCCGGGCGACCCGTCGGAGGTGGCCGACCCCAAGATGCGGTTCCTGCGCGGGCTGACGGCCGACCTGGTGCGCGGGCACCGGCACGGGCTGCTGGGCGTGTGCCTGGGGCACGAACTGCTCGCAGCCGAGCTGGGCCTGGAGATCGTACGGAAGGACGTGCCGTTCCAGGGCGCGCAGGAGCGCATCGGCTTCTTCGGGCGCGAGGAGACCGTCGGCTTCTACAACACCTTCACCGCGCGGTGCGACGAGGCGGCCGCGGCCGAGCTCGCGATGCACCGGGTGGAGGTGAGCCGCGACCCGGCGACGGGGGAAGTACACGCGCTGCGCGGACCGAACTTCGCGGGCGTGCAGTTCCACCCCGAGTCCGTGCTGACCCTGAACGGCTCGGCCATCGTCGCCGAGCTGCTGGCGGCCGTCCTGGTGTGACACCGGCCTCGGCCGCCCGGGACACGGGCCCGGGCGGCCGGGGGTTCAGCCGAAGAAGACCTCGGCCTCGGCGTACAGGGAGAGGTCCACGGTCTTCAGCCGCGCGGTGGCCTCCGTGAGGGGGACGCGGACGATGTCGGTGCCGCGCAGCGCGACCATCTTGCCGTAGTCCTCGTCCCGGACGGCGTCGATGGCGTGCAGTCCGAAGCGGGTGGCGAGCCAGCGGTCGAACGCGCTGGGGGTGCCGCCGCGCTGGACGTGGCCGAGCACGGTGGTGCGGGCCTCCTTGCCGGTGCGCCTCTCGATCTCCTTGGCCAGCCACTCACCGATGCCGGAGAGCCGGACGTGGCCGAAGGAGTCGAGCGACTCGTCCTTGAGGACCGCGTCGCCGCCCTTGGGCATGGCGCCCTCCGCGACGACGACGATCGGGGCGTAACGGATCTTGAAGCGGGACTCGACCCAGGCGCAGATCTGGTCCACGTCGAAGCGCTGCTCGGGGATGAGGATGACGTTGGCGCCGCCGGCCAGCCCGGAGTGGAGGGCGATCCAGCCGGCGTGACGGCCCATCACCTCGACGACGAGGACGCGCATATGCGACTCGGCCGTGGTGTGGAGGCGGTCGATGGCCTCGGTGGCGATGTTGACGGCGGTGTCGAAGCCGAAGGTGTAGTCGGTGGCGGACAGGTCGTTGTCGATGGTCTTGGGGACGCCGACGCAGCGGATCCCGTACTCGCTGGAGAGCCGCGCGGCCACCCCGAGCGTGTCCTCGCCGCCGATCGCGACGAGCGCGTCCACTTCCTCCTTGGCGAGGTTGTCCTTGACCCGGCGGATACCGTCCTGGCTCTTGAGGGGGTTGGTGCGGGAGGACCCGAGAATGGTGCCGCCGCGCGGCAGGATGCCGCGCACGGCCTGGATGTCGAGGGTCACGGTGTCGCCTTCGAGCGGACCGCGCCAGCCGTCCCGGAAGCCGACGAAGTCGTAGCCGTACTCCTGCACGCCCTTGCGGACGACGGCGCGGATGACCGCGTTGAGCCCGGGGCAGTCACCGCCACCGGTCAGTACTCCGACCCGCATCGTTTCTTCCCTTCTCCCATGAAAACGCGTGAATGACCCGATACGGGAAGCCACGCTAACGGTGATCCAGGTCACACGGGATAGGGCGGGAAGTGAATCCCCTGTGGGCAGGGGCAGTTGACGGCCGACTTCACTCGAACGAGCGGTGGCGGCCGCTGACGCCCCCGGCGAGTGAGCCGAAGGGGCGCGGCCGCTGTCGAAAGGGAGAGCGCGCGGAGGCCCTGAGGAACGAAGGGCCGAGCACGGTCGACCGTCGACAGGGGCTGTAGCGCCCCGGAGGCGAACCGAGCCGTAAAAAAGGGCTCAGGCGCCGGTGTCCAGGCCGCGCTCGATCGCGTACCGCACCAGCTCGACGCGGTTGTGCAACTGCAGCTTGCCGAGGGTGTTCTGGACGTGGTTCTGCACCGTGCGGTGCGAGATGACCAGCCGCTCGGCGATCTGCTTGTACGACAGCCCCTTGGCCACCAGCCGCAGCACCTCCGTCTCCCGCTCGGTCAGCCGGGGGGCGACGGGGCGGTCGGGCGCGGCGGGGGCGGGGTCGGTGGCAAGCCTGCGGTACTCGCCGAGCACCAGGCCGGCCAGGCCCGGGGTGAAGACCGGCTCCCCGGCGGCCGTCCGGCGCACCGCGTCCAGCAGATCCTCCGTACTGGCCGATTTGAGCAGATAGCCGGTCGCCCCGGACTTCACCGCCTCCAGGACGTCCGCGTGCTCCCCGCTCGCGGACAGGACGAGTACGCGCGGGCCGGACGGGGCCGACTCGCCGCCCACGAGCTGCCTGCAGACCTCGACCCCGGGCAGCCCGGGGAGGTTGAGGTCGAGCACCAGGACGTCGGGGTTCGCGGCCTTGGCGCGGCGCACGGCCTGCGGGCCGTCCCCCGCCGTGGCCACCACCTCGAACCCGGCCTCGGACAGATCGCGGGCGACGGCGTCGCGCCACATCGGGTGGTCGTCGACCACCATCACGGTCACGGGCCGCTCCTCGCCCCCGCCGCCCTGCCGCTCGGTCATCGTCCGGTCTCCCCCTGTCGCGGAACCTTCAACTCCACCTCGGTGCCCTGCCCGGGGGCCGAGATCCACTCGGCGCTGCCGCCCAGGTCGCGCAGGCGCCCCCGGATGGACAGGGCCACCCCGAGCCGCCCCTCGCGCTCGGCGTCGGCCAGCCGCCCCTCGGGGATGCCGGGGCCGTCGTCGCGGACGGTCACCATGACCGCGTCCGGCTCGTCCTCGACCAGAATCCAGGCGTGCGCGTCCTCCCCCACGTGCGCCCGCACATTGTCCAGGGCGGCACCGACAGCGGCCGCGAGCTCGGCGGCGGCCTCGGCGGGGAGCGACACGGCGGTGCCGGGCCCGGAGAGGGTGACGCGGGATCCGGCGTGCGGGGCCAACAGGGCCAGCAGATCGGACTGTTCGCCCTCGGCGGCCCCGCCCCCGGCGGGGGCGTCGGCCGCGACCGTCAGGAGCGCCGTCCCGACCGGCTCAGCCGACTCCGCCGGCTGAGCCGTCGTGGCCCCGGGCCCGGTCGCCGGGCCGGTGGAGATCAGCGTGCGCAGGGCGATCTCCTGTTCCCCCGCCATCCGCCCCAGCTCGGCCGCCTCCCCGCCGATCGCGGCACCCCGCCGCTGCACCATGGCGAGGACCTGCAGCACGCTGTCGTGGATGTCGCGGGCCAGCCGCTCCCGTTCGCGCGTGGCCGCCTCGATCCGCAGCGCCCGGGCCAGGGTGCGCTCACTGGCGCGGGCCACCTCGACCACATAGCCGATCGCCACGCTCGCCACCCACACCAGCATGAGCATGTGGACGGCGTCCTGGGCGAATCCGCCGCGCTCGATGATGTTGGCCGCGCAGACGACGGTGGAGGCCCAGGCGGCCCACCGCCAACCCCCCTTGATCGCGAAGCCGAGCACGGCTCCGGCCGTCCATATCGACGGCAGGGTCGGCGTGCCCTCGGCGATGCGGTCGTGGGTGTCGACGAGCGGGGTGAGCAGGATGCCGACCACCGCGACGGTCAGATCACCGACCAGGAAGCGCAGGGTGCACCGCTCGGCCGAGGAGACCATGCGAACGGTGAGGGCGGTCCACACGGTCAGCACGGCCATATAGGCGCCCGCCCCGAGCGGGTGGTCGTAGTTCTCGTAGGCGTAGGCGTAGAGGGTGAGCGCGTACAGCAGTGTGAGCACGCGGTAGGCGGTCAGCGCCCGCCACAGGGGCTGTTCCACCGACATGCGCACGACACGCTCCCCCTTGGGACGCTGCGCCACTTCCCCACCCCCGTGCCGGACGCGGTCACGCCCCGGCCTTGTCCCCGCCCCGCTCGTCGGACTTGTCGTCGCCCCGCTCCCCGGGCTTGTCGTCGACCGCGCCCTCCGCGCCCTTGCCCTCGCGCTTACGGGCCGCCTCGGCGTCCGCGATCTGCCGCTTGGCGACGGTCGCGTAGATGTCGACGTACTCCTGGCCGGACAGCTTCATGATCTCGTACATGACCTCGTCGGTCACCGAGCGCAGGATGAAGCGGTCGTTGTCCATGCCGTGGTAGCGGCTGAAGTCCAGCGGCTTGCCGATCCGGATGCCCGGCCGCATCAGCTTGGGCATGACCTTGCCCGGTGGCTGGATCTTCTCGGTGTCGATCATCGCGACCGGGATCACCGGGGCGCCCGTCGCCAGCGCCACCCGCGCCAGACCGCCCGGCTTGCCGCGGTACAGCCGCCCGTCCGGCGAACGCGTGCCCTCCGGGTAGATGCCGAACAGCTCGCCGCGCTCCAGCACCTCGATACCGCTCTTGATCGCGGCCTCGCTCGCACCGCGCCCGCCCGAGCGGTCCACCGGCAGCTGCCCGACACCCTTGAAGAACGCGGCGGTCAGCTTGCCCTTCACACCGGGGGTGGTGAAGTACTCCTGCTTGGCGATGAAGGTGACCTTGCGGTCGAGCATCGCGGGGAGGAAGAAGGAGTCGGAGAAGGACAGATGGTTGCTGGCGAGAATGGCCGGCCCTTCGGCGGGGACGTTCTCCAGTCCCTCAACCCAGGGCCGGAAGGCAAGCTTCAACGCTCCGCCGACCGACAGCTTCATGGCGCCGTAGAACAACCGAGGACCTCGCCTGTATCCGATCTGTACCCGACGAGGAGACCTTAACGTGCCTACCCCCTGTGCGGCGCGCCGCGTACGCTGAGATCCCGGGCCGCCCGGCCCCGTTCCACCGCCCGGCCAGATGCTTCAACCCACTGCTTGATACACCGAACGGAGATCCGCGGTGCCGCTCCTCCCCGGGGCCCAGCCGTTCCGCCGCGACGGCGGAGAGACCGGCGTCCTCGTCTGTCATGGCTTCACCGGCTCGCCCCAATCGGTCCGCCCCTGGGCCGAACACCTCGCGCGGCAGGGCCTGACGGTCTCGCTGCCGCTGCTGCCCGGCCACGGCACCCGCTGGCAGGACCTCGCGGTCACCAGCTGGGAGGACTGGTACGCCGAGGTGGACCGGGAGCTGCGCGGGCTCTCCGAGCGGTGCCGTCAGGTGTTCGTATGCGGTCTTTCGATGGGCGGCGCGCTCGCCCTGCGGCTCGCCGCCCGGCACGGGGCGCGGGTCAGCGGGCTGGCCCTGGTCAACCCGGCCCACTCGATGCACGACCGGGCGGCCCCGGCGCTGCCGGTGCTGCGCCATCTGATCCCCTCCGTCAAGGGCATCGTGAGCGACATCGCCAAGCCGGGCACACCGGAGTGGGGCTATGACCGGGTGCCGCTGCACGGCGCGTACCAGCTGCGCCGGCTGCTGCGGAAGGTGGACGCCGAGCTGCCGCGGGTGACCCAGCCGCTGCTGCTGATGCACAGCGCGCAGGACCATGTGGTGCCGCCGGTCGACTCGGCGCGCATCCTGAGCCGGGTCTCCTCCCGGGACGTCACCGAGCTGGTGCTGGAGCGCAGCTACCACGTGGCCACCCTGGACCACGACGCGGAGCTCGTCTTCGCCGAGACCCACGCGTTCATCAGCAGGCTGGCTCGGGGTATCGATGAGGACAGCGGGACGGAAACGCGACGTGGGAAGGAGGGGGCGGCGACCAGTGGCGGAGCGTGACCCGAACGAGAACGAGGCAGGCGCGCGGGACGACGACGCCGCGTTCGCCGAGATCGTCGCCGCGTACGGCAAGGACACCCGGGACCCCGAGGGCCGGGCGCCCTGGCCCGAGGCCGAAGACCTCCCCGACGACGCGGCGGACGTGAACGACGCGGCCGACGCGAACGAGGAGACCACGGCGGCGGGGGCCGGCCCGGCCGACGTGGCCAAGCCCGACAAGCCCGTGGGCAGCTTCATCGTGTACGCGCCGGGGGTCGGCCCCCGTGACTGGGAGCCCGCCGAGCCGTCCGACGACGACTTCGACGAGACCGACGAGGGCCACTTCGTCCCGCCCGAGCCGCCCCCGCTCCCCGAGACCGACACCACCACCCGCTTCGCCTGGCTGGGTGTGCTGGGCGGCCCGCTGCTGCTGCTCGGCGTGGTGCTGTTCCAGGTGGAGCTGACCTGGTGGATCACCACGTGCGGGGTGGGCGGCTTCCTGGGCGGCTTCACCACGCTGGTGCTGCGGATGAAGGACGACGACGAGGAGGAGGACGACGGCCCGGGGCGCGGCGCGGTCGTCTGACCCCCGCGCGGCGGCCTAGATCGGGAGCCTGAGGGCCGCGAGGACCGGGAGGTGGTCCGAGGCCGCCCTCAGATCCGCCTCGGTGACCCCGGGCAGCCCGGTCGGCACCCCGCAGCCGAGGATTTCCACACCCTCGGTCGCGAACAGGGCGTCGATGCGCTGCCGGGGCTGCCCCGGCGGGTAGGTCAGCTCGCTCCCCCAGGGCTCGGTCGCCCAGGCGTCGCGCAGCGATCCGGCCAGCCGGCGGAAGGCGCGGCCGTCGGGCGCGTCGTTGATGTCACCGGCCAGGACGGTGTACGGGACGTCCAGCCGGGCCAGGTGGTCCAGGACCATCCCGGCCTGGTCGTAGCGCTCTGCCGCGGCCAGGCTCAGATGGCAGCTGACCACGCCGAGCCTGACCCCGTTGTCGCCCCGGTGCCCGCCGAAGCGCAGCACGGCGGTGGCCAGGCCGCGCCGGTGCAGCCCGGGGACGCGGGGCAGCAGGATGTCCTCGGTCCGCTCCACATGCGCGCGCAGCGAGGTCAGCAGCATCGGGCCGGTGGCGGTGGCGCCGCCGGTGGTGTGGACGAGGCCGGTCTCGCGGGCCAGCCAGGAGGCGGCCTTGCGCCAGCGGAAGAAGCGCGGCGCCTCCTGGACGCACAGCACGTCGGGGGCGCAGGCCCGGACCACCCGGACCAGCGCCTCGCGGTCGTCGCGCAGCGAGCGGATGTTGTAGCTGAGCACCCGCACCACCGCGGCGTCCTGGGCGGTGGCCGATGCCGGCAGGTCCGCGAGCACCATGAGTCGTCCCCCCGTCCCCGTCAGCCCTGGCGGGCCAGGTCGGCGGCGCCTACGAGCCCGGCCTTGCCGCCGAGCTGGGCGGCGAGCACCTGGGCGTGCGGGCGCCACTGATTGCCGACCAGCCAGCGGCGGAAGGACTTGCGGATCGGCTCGAGAACCAGGTCGCCCTCGTCGGAGACGCCGCCGCCGACGATGAACGCCGAGGGGTCGAAGAGGGAGGCGAGGTCGGCGAGGCCGGCGCCGGCCCAGCGGGCCAGCTCGCGGAAGGAGTCGACGGCGACCGGGTCGCCCTGGCGGGCGGCGTCGCTGATGTGCTTGCCCTGGATGCCCTCGGGGGTGCCGTCGCCGAGGCCGAGCAGCACCGCCGCGTTCTCCGGGGTGGCGTTGGCCCGCTGCTTGGCGTAGCGGACCAGGGCGCGGCCGGAGGCGTACTGCTCCCAGCAGCCCTGGCTGCCGCAGCCGCACAGCAGCCCGTCCGGGACCACGCGGATGTGGCCGAACTCGGCGGCGACGCCGAAGCGGCCGCGGTGCAGCCTGCCGCCGATGATGATGCCGCCGCCGAGGCCGGTGCCGAGTGTGATGCACACGACGTCGTCATGGCCCTGGCCGGCGCCGAAGCGGTATTCGCCCCACGCGGCGGCGTTCGCGTCGTTCTCGACGACGACGGGCAGGCCCACGCGCTGCTCGACCTTGTCCTTCAGCGCCTCGTGGCGCCAGTTGATGTTGGGCGCGAAGAGCACCGTGGCGCGCTTGTCGTCCACGTAACCGGCCGCGCCGATGCCGACGGCCTCGATGTCATGGCCGGTGCTGACCGTGCGCACCGCGTCCGCGATGGCGTCGACGACCCCCTCGGGAGTCAGCGGGGTCGATACCTTGCACGTCTCGAGAATCGAGCCCTCTTCGTCGACCACGCCAGCTGCGATCTTCGTGCCGCCGATGTCGACGCCGATGGTGAGTCCCATGTGTCCCTCAGTTATTTGGTCGAACCCCGCCGAGCACAACGGTACCGGAGAAGGGGCTCAGTCGAGGTCGATGTGTTCACTACTCGAAGACTCATCGCCCTTGTCCGGCTTCTCGGCGCCACTGTCCGCCTCGGTGGCGCGGTCGTCGCCGCCCCGCGTCCAGCGCTGCTCCTGACCCTGGACGGCGGCCCGATAAGCGGCGAGGAGTTCGCCGCCGGCGGAGGCGAGGTGGTCGAAGACCTCAGGGTTCCGTTCGATGACCGGTTCGACAGCGGCCTTCGCCTGTGCGATCAAGTGTTGTACGGCGCCCTGCACGGCCGTTCCGGCCAGCGGGGCCTGGGCTCCGGCGAGCCTGTCGGCGATGGCCTCGGCCAGTTTGCGCAGCTCCTCGGCCGCGCTGCCCGGCTCGTGGCCGCCCTCGCGGGCCCGGCGGCGGGCCCGCTCCGCGGCGAGGTCTTCTTCACAGGCCCGCTCCCAGGCGTCGGGGTCGATGTCGGTGACCGGTACGTCGGTGACCGGGGATTCGGCGGGGCGCTCGGTGGCGTCGCTCATGGCGGGCTCCTGCGGCGGAAGGACTGGCGGCCCGGGGGTGTTCATCCGGGCTTGCTCCCGACGTTACCGGAATGACAAGGGGAGAAAAGGGGCCCGGGGCGTCACAGGCCCTTCGGCCACAGCTCGGGGTCCGGCGCGAAGCGGACGTGCAGGCGGCCGTCGCGCAGCCCGGCGCCCGCCACGGTGCAGCGGCGCAGGGCGGACGGCAGCGGCAGCACGCGGTGGAACGGGCCGACGGTGACGATCAGTTCATCGCCGCGGCGCACCAGGCCGAGGGCGTCGCGGTCGGCGCCGGGCAGCGGCAGCCGCCACACCAGCTCCCCGTCGTCGGCGAGGCGGTCCTCGACCGTCCACGGCTCGGCGGCGGGGCGGTCGGGGCGCGGCTCGGGGGCCCCGACCGGGCCGGCGAGGGCGGCGAGCCCGGCGGTCCCGCCCGCCCGGTGCGCACCTCTCGCCCCTTCGGAGCCGTGCGGCGCGGCGGGGTCCTGCGCGCCGCTCGGCTCCAGCGGGTCGCGGCCCAGGTGGGGCAGTTCGCGGACGGGCACGTCGGGCGCCCACTCCCCGTGCAACTCCTTGAGCGCGGCCTGCTGCTGCCCGGACAGCGCCGCGAGCCAGGGGTCGGCCGTGCCGGTGGGCAGCAGCCGGTTGGCGACCACGGCCTCCACGCGGCAGCCGTACAGCGCGAGCCCGGCGCGCGCGGTGCGCAGCGCCCGGTCGGCGAGCGGCCCCGGGTCCACCACCAGCCGTACGGTGGTGGCCTCGGACTCGATCAGGGCCTGCACACCGGCCAGTTCGCGCTCCCAGCGCTCGGCCGTCTCGTACAGCTTCTGGGCCGGCATCGGCACCCCGGCGAGCTGCGCCAGCATCGGCCGCAGGGCGCGCGCCGCCTGCCGCTCGGCGGGCAGCAGCCGGCGCAGATAGCGGCGCAGCTGCTCGGGCAGCGCGAGGACCGCGACCGTATCGGGGGCGGGCGGCATGTCGACGACCAGCACGTCCCAGCCCGCGGCGGCCGGTTCCGCGTCGTGGGCGGCCCGCAGCGCGCGCAGCACCGCGAAGGCCTCCGTGCCCGGCAGGCCGGTCAGCTCCTCGGGGTCCAGCGGAGTGGCGCCGAGCATGTCCAGCGCGCCGCGCCCCCGCTCCTGGAGGGAGGTCAGCTCGCCGCGGAACCAGTCGTCGGCGGCGATGCGCGCGGCCCACAGCCCGGGGGCGGCCTCGACCGGCGGGGACCACGGCAGCCGCTCGGCCGCCGGGGCGGCGGGCCGGGACGCGGGGAGGCCGAGCAGCGCCTCCGGGGTGCCGTCGCGGTCGGCCGTGAGCAGCAGGGCGCGCCGTCCCTCGCGGGCGGCGGCGAGCGCGGTCGCGGCGGCGACGGTGGTGCGGCCCGCGCCGCCGGTGCCGGTGACGAGGACCGTACGCATGAGAAGGAGCCTCCGGGCAGGGTGGGGCGTGGTCGGGCTTCCCGACCGTAGCGTGGTCGGGCTTCCCGACCGTAGCGGGATCAGCGGCGCTCGCGGTCGCGCCCGCGCCGGGCGGGGCCGGGTCCAGGGGCCCGGTCGGCCCCAGGGCCTGTCGTCAAGGCCCTAGGCGGCGCTTTCCACCCGCTTCTTCAGACCGGCCAGCGCGCGGTCGATGATGACCTTCTCGGCCTTGCGCTTGATCATGCCGAGCATCGGGATCTTGACGTCGACGGTGAGCTGGTAGGTGACCTCGGTGCGCTTGCCGCTGTCGAGCGGGGCCAGCAGGTACGAGCCGTCGAGGGAGCGCAGCATCTGGGACTTGACCAGGGACCAGCTGACCTGGTTGTTACCGGTCCAGGTGTACTCCAGGGTGTAGTCGTCCTTGATCGCCCCGGCGTCGAGCAGCATCCGCACCTTCTCGGCGCGCCCGCGGTCGTCCTTGGTAAGGACGTCGGCCTCCTTGACCTCTCCGGACCACTCCGGGTAACGGTCGAAGTCGGCGATCACCTCCATCACGTCGGCCGGTGCCGCCTCGATCGTGATGCTCGAGCTGGTGTGTTCCGCCATCGCCGTGGTTCCTTCGGTGTTGGTCCGCTTTGATCCGCCGCCTGGGTCTCTGCCGCTGAAGGCTACCGCGCGCGGCTCGGACCGCCCGACAGTAGGGCCCGCGGCGTCGTGGGCCCGCTGTCCGGCGGTCTCACCACTCCAGGGCCCAGGGGGTGCCGGTCGAGGCGAAGTGGCCGACGTTCACGCACTCGGTGGCGCCGATCCGCATCCGGCGGGCGAGCGGCTGGTGGACGTGGCCGAAGAAGGCGTACGTGGGCCGCACGGCGCGGATGGCGTCCAGGAGGGCGGCGCTGCCGCGCTCGAAGCGGCGGGCGACGGTGTCGTAGCACAGCTCGGGGACGTCGGGCGGGATATGGGTGCACAACACGTCGACCTCGCCGAGCGCGGCGATCTTCGCGGCGTAGGCCTCGTCGTCGATCTCGTACGGGGTGCGCATCGGGGTGCGCAGCCCGCCGCCGACGAAGCCGAAGACCCGGCCGCCTATCTCGATCCGCTCGCCGTCGAGGACGGTGGTGCCGGGCGCGGCGTACTCGGACCAGAGCCTCGGCATGTCGACATTGCCGTAGGTGGCGTACGTGGGGGTGGGGAAGGCAGCGAAGAGTTCGGCGTACTGCCGGCGCACCGCGGACTCGATGGCGGCGTTGCGGTCGAGGCCGTCCCACAGCCGGTTGCCGAATTCACGGGCCTCTTCGAACCGGCGGGCGGTACGCAGCTCCACGATGCGGTGGGCGTTCTCGACGCCGAACAGGTCGGGGAAGATACCGCGGGAGTGATCGGCGTAGTCGAGGAAGAGCACCAGGTCCCCCAGACAGATCAGGGCGTCCGCGCCCTCGCCCGCCCTCTTCAGATCCCGGCTGTTGCCGTGCACGTCGCTGACCACGTGAACTCGCATGCGGGTCAGCCTAAGTCCTGCGTCCTTCGGCGGTCAGGGAGCGGCCCGCACCGCCCCGCCGCCACCTGCGGTTACTTCCGGGTCCGGGGCGGGGTCGACTAGTCTGCGGCCAGTACGAGAGCGGGGTGTGACGCATCGAACATCTGGGAAGACCCCCCTATCCCAGATGCCATACCCATCGGTAACGTCCGGGCAGTCCACCATCCCCCCTTGCCCGCGGGGATTGCCCGTAGCGGCGCCGGCGCCCGACGAGGAGCAGCAGTCTTGCGCGAGTTCAGCCTTCCGGCCCTGTACGAGGTTCCGGCCGACGGGAATCTGACCGACCTCATCCGGCGCAACGCCGCCCACCACCCCGATGTCGCGGTGGTCGGCAGGAAGGTCGCCGGCGCGTGGCAGGACGTCACCGCCACCGAGTTCCTCGCCGAGGTGCGGGCCGTGGCCAAGGGCCTGATCGCGGCCGGGGTGGAGCCCGGCGACCGGGTCGGGCTGATGTCCCGTACCCGCTATGAGTGGACGCTGCTGGACTTCGCCATCTGGAGCGCGGGCGCGGTCACGGTGCCGGTCTACGAGACGAGTTCGGCCGAGCAGACCCAGTGGATCCTCGGCGACTCGGGCGCGGTCGCCTGCGTGGTGGAGTCCGCCGCGCACGAGGCCGCCGTCGAGTCCGTACGGGACACCCTGCCCGCGCTGAAGGGCCTGTGGCGGATCGAGGGCGGCGGGGCGATCGAGACCCTGCGGAACCTGGGCGCGGACATCGCGGACGAGGTGGTCGACGAGCGCAGCACCATCGCGAACGCCGACTCCCCCGCCACGATCGTCTACACCTCGGGCACCACCGGCCGCCCCAAGGGCTGTGTGCTCTCCCACCGCAGCTTCTTCGCCGAGTGCGGCAACGTCGTGGCCCGCCTCAAGCCGATCTTCGTGACCGGCGAGTCGTCGGTGCTGCTCTTCCTCCCCGAGGCGCATGTCTTCGGGCGGCTGGTGGAGATCGCGGCGGTGCTGGCGCCGATCAGGCTCGGGCATGTCGCGGACATCAAGACGCTCACCGACGAACTGGCCTCCTTCCGGCCGACGCTGGTGCTCGGCGTGCCGCGCGTCTTCGAGAAGGTCTACAACGCGGCCCGGGCGAAGGCCCAGGCCGACGGCAAGGGCAAGATCTTCGACAAGGCCGCCGCGACCGCCATCGCCTACAGCGAGGCGCTGGACAACCCCTCCGGGCCGTCCTTCGGGCTCAAGGTCAGGCACAAGGTCTTCGACCGGCTGGTCTACAGCAAGCTGCGCGCCGTCCTGGGCGGCCGGGCCACCCACGCGATCTCCGGCGGCGCCCCGCTGGGCGCCCGGCTCGGCCACTTCTACCGGGGCATCGGCTTCACGGTGCTCGAGGGGTACGGCCTGACGGAGTCCTGCGCGGCGACCACCTTCAACCCGTGGGACCGGCAGAAGCTCGGCTCGGTCGGCCAGCCGATGCCGGGCACGGTGGTGCGGATCGCGGACGACGGGGAGGTGCTGCTCCACGGCGACCACCTGTTCAGCGGGTACTGGAACAACGAGGCGGCGACGGCGGAGGCGCTGTCCGACGGCTGGTTCCACACCGGCGATGTGGGCACCCTCGACGAGGACGGCTATCTCACCATCACCGGCCGCAAGAAGGAGATCATCATCACCGCGGGCGGCAAGAACGTGGCCCCGGCGGTGATCGAGGACCGGATCAGGGCGCACGCCCTGGTCGCCGAGTGCATGGTGGTCGGCGACGGCCGCCCCTTCGTCGGCGCGCTGGTCACCGTCGACGAGGAGTTCCTGCCGCGCTGGCTGGCCGAGCACGGCAAGCCGGCCGGCTCCACGGTGGCCGCCCTGCGGGAGGACCCCGAGCTGCTGGCCGAGATCCAGCGGGCGGTGGACGACGGGAACGCGGCGGTCTCCAAGGCGGAGTCGGTGCGCAAGTTCCGCATCCTGGCCACGCAGTTCACCGAGGACTCCGGGCATGTCACGCCGTCCCTGAAGCTCAAGCGGAACGTGGTGGCCAAGGACTTCGCGGCCGAGATCGAAGCGCTCTACCAGCGCTGAATCAGCGCCGCGTCAGCTTTGGAGCAGGCCCTCCAGGCGCTCGGCGAGCAGGTCCCAGCGCCAGCGCTCCTCCACCCAGGCGCGCCCCCGCTCCCCCATCCGCCGCCGTAGCTCGGGGTCCTGGAACAGCGCGACGATCCGCTCGGCCGCCTGCTCGGCGGAGCCGCCCGGCACCACCCAGCCCGTCTCGCCCTCGAGGACCGCGTCCGGCGCGCCGCCGGAGTCGCCGGCGACGACGGGCAGACCGGTCGCGGAGGCCTCCAGGTAGACGATGCCGAGGCCTTCGACGTCCAGGCCGCCGCGGCGGGTGCGGCAGGGCATGGCGAACACGTCGCCCGCGCCGTAGTGGGCGGGCAGCTCCTCCCAGGGGACCGCGCCGGTGAAGCGTACGGAGCCGGCGACGCCGGTGGTCTCGGCCAGCCGGTGCAGCTCCTTGGCGTACGGGCCGCCGCCGACGATCAGCAGGACGGCGTCCGGGACCCGGTCCAGGATCCGCGGCATGGCCTGGATGAGGGTGTCCTGCCCCTTGCGCGGCACCAGCCGGGAGACACAGACGACGACGGGGCGGCCGGCGAGCCCGAGCCGGGCCCGGACCTCGGCGCCGCCCGATTCGGGGTGGAAGGTCTTCTCGTCCACGCCGGGCGTCAGTTGGACCATGCGCGCCGCGGCCTCGGGCCCGATCGCGGCCGCGATCCGCGAGCGGGTGTACTCGCCGAGGTAGGTGAGGGTGTCGGTGGACTGGCCGATCCGGCGCAGCAGCCCGCGGGAGGCGGGGAGCTGGGCCCAGGCGGCCTCGTGCCCGTGGGTGGTCGCCACCAGCCGCCGGGCGCCGGCCGCGCGCAGCGCCGGGGCCATCAGCCCGAGCGGGGCGGCGGCCCCGAACCACACCGAGGTGCAGCCGTGCGCGCGCAGCAGCTCGCAGGCCCGCCGGGTCACCCGCGGGGTGGGCAGCAGCATGGTCGTACGGTCCCGTACGACGCGGAACGGCTGCTCGGCGTCGAACCGGGCGGTGGCCTCGGCGCCCTCCCGGCCGCGCTTCCACGTGGAGGCGTAGACCACGACCCGCTGCGGGTCCAGGCGCAGCGCGATGTTGTGCAGGAACGCCTGGATGCCGCCGGGCCGGGGCGGGAAGTCGTTGGTGACGATCAGGGTCTTGTCCATCCCTGCCGACAGTACCGGCCCCGCCGACAGTACCGGCCCCGCCGACACTACCGGGTGCGGGCGCGGCCGCCGGGCCCGGTCAGCGCGCCCCGGCCCGCTCCGCCGCGCGGCGGGCCGGCGCCCGTGGCGGGGTGAAGCGGCGGCACAGGGCGAGCACGGCCAGGCACTGGAGGGCGGCGGCCAGCGCCATGGCGGCGCACACCCCGGGCAGCCCGAAGCCGGACAGGCCGTAGGCCAGCGGCAGTTGGACGGCCGTACCGGCGAGGGTGACGCGCAGCGTCAGCGGGCTGCCCCCAGCCCCCTCGAACACGCCGCCCAGCGCGATGAAGCAGCCCAGCAGGGCCAGGTACGGGCCCACGCAGCGCAGAAACGCCGTACCGGCCTCGGCCACGTCCGGCCGCGCGCCGAAGGCCCGCATCACCCACGGCGCGGCGGCCAGCAGCGCCAGGGCGGCGAGCGCGCCGAGCGCGGCGCCGAGCAGCGCGGCCTGGCGGGCGATGGCGGCCCGCTGGTCGCGGCCGGCGCCGAGGGTGTGGGCGGTGTGGATGGCGGCGGCCTGCCGCACCGCGTAGAAGGACATGGTCGCCACGTACATCGCCTTGGTGGCGATGGCGTACGCGGCGACGGACGCCACCCCGATCCGCGCCACGACGGCCACCAGCAGCAGGGAACCGGCCATCCGGGCGGTGAAGTCGGCGGCCATGGGCAGCCCGGTGGCGGCGGTGGCGCGCAGGGCGGCGAAGCCGCCTCGGGGCGGCGGGGGTGAGTTCCCGCGCCGTCCGGCGCGGGAGGACCAGCGGCGGCCGGGGGCGCCGCCCGCCGTGCCGGCGGTTGGTGTCACCGCGGCGGCGCGGGGGGCTGCGCCTCCTTCCCCGGAACCGCTCGGAGTGCGCCCCGTGGGGCGGGCCGTGGCGGCCCGGCGCGGGAGGCGGTCACCCCCCAGGTCGTGACGGCGCAGCGCCATCAGTCCGGCCGCGAGGGCGGCCGAGCGGCCGGCGACGGTGGCCCAGGCGGCGCCGGTCACGCCGAGCCGGGGCAGCCCGCACAGGCCGAAGACGAGCAGCGGGTCGAGGACGAGGATCAGCGCGTTGGCGAGGAAGGCGAGGCGCATGGGGGTGCGGGTGTCCCCGGCGCCCTTGAGGACGCCGTCGAGGAGGTTCTGCGCGAAGAAGACGGCGAGGCCGGGCAGGGAGACCGCGAAGTAGCCGACGGCGAGGCGGAGGGCGGTCGCGTCGCCGCCGCCGAGCACCAGGTGGGCCAGTGGCTCGCGCAGCGCCCAGCCGCCGATCGCGACGGGCGGGGTGAGCAGCGCGCACAGCGCCCAGCCGCCGCGCACGGCGGTGCGCAGGGCCGCCGGGTCGCGCGCGCCGCGGGCGCGGGCGACCAGGACGGTGGTGCCGCTGCCGGCCATCAGGATCAGGCCGAGGGCGAGGTTCTCGACGTTGGTGGCGACGGCCACGGCGGCGACGGCCGGTCCGCCGAGGCGGGCCACCCACACCATGTTGACGATCCCGGCGACCACGCCGGCCAGCAGCTCGGCGTAGACCGGGCCCGCCAGGCCCAGGAGTCTGCGGCGGTGTTCCCTCGGCAGTGCCTTCTGCGGCATTCTTCCCCTCCCGGTGCCACGTACCTCGAATCGAGGTACCGCGATGAGAGGTACCATGGCGCGGTCGCAGGAGCAAGTGAGTCGCAGGAGCACGTGAAAGGACGTCACCCAAGGTGCTGGAGCTGTCGATCCTCGGCTTCCTGTACGAGCAGCCGCTGCACGGCTACGAGCTCAAGGAGCGCATCAAGGCCCTGAGCGGCCATGTCCGCCCGGTGAGCGACGGCGCGCTCTACCCGGCGATCACCCGGCTGACGAAGGCCGGTCTGCTGGACCAGCGCACCGAGCCGGGCGCGAGCGCCGCCCCCCGCCGGGTGCTGTCCCTCACCGGCGCGGGCCGTGCCGAGCTGCTGTCCCGGCTGCGCGCCCCCAAGGACGTGGAGATCACCGACGGGCAGCGCTTCTTCACCCTGCTGGCGTTCCTCCGCCATCTGCCGGACCCCGCCGAGCAGGCGGCCGTGCTGCGGCGCCGCCAGGCGTTCCTGGACGCGCCGTCGAGCTTCTTCTACGAGGGCGGCGAGCCGGTGCGCGCGGAGCGGGCCGGGGACGTCTTCCGCGAGGGGATGCTGCGGATCGCCCGCGCGACCACCGCGGAGGAGCGGCGGTGGCTCGCGGACGCCCTGGACCGCCTGGAGGCCCGCTAGCCCGCCGGCCCGCTCATCGAACCCCTTGGTCGAACTGAGAGATCACGTACTTGCGCCACAGGCCGGTGAAGTCGGCCAGGTTCGTGCCCAGCACCTCGCGCAGCGCGGACTCCACCGCCCCCTCGCGGCGCGGGCTCGCGCCCACCGCGCGGTAGAACTCGACCAGCTTCCCCTCGCCCCACTTCTCCGCGATCAGGCGGCAGGCGAGCCAGCCCTCCTCGTACGCCTGGGACAGGGCGTCCGCGTCGCCGCCGAACCTGAAGGCCTTGTCGTCCGGGAGGGCGTCCGGCAGCCGGCCGGCCGCGACGGAGCCGGCGAGTTCCGGGGCCACGTCGCGGGCGGCGCGGCCGGTGCCCACATAGCCCGTCCAGTCCGCGAAGCCCTCGGAGAGCCACATCGGGGTGGCGGCGGTGGTGGCGGCCCGGGTGGCCACATGGGCCGTCTCGTGGGTGATCACGACGCGCCGCCCGAAGTCGCCGAGGACCTGGTACGCCTCGGGGTTGACGATGACGCGGTCGGCGACCGCGGAACGGCCGCCCCCCGCCTCGCCGGTGGTGACGGCCGCGATACCGCGGTAGCCGCTCGCGGACGAGCCCAGCAGGGCGGCCATCCGCTCCAGGGAGGCGGGGACCTCCACCACCACCCGCCCGGCCCACGGATGGGGCCACACCTTCCGCAGCACGGCCACCGCCCGGTCCGCGCCGGCCGCCAGTTCGCGCAGCCGCCGCCGGTCCTGGCCCACGCCGAGGACGAGGCTGTGCTCGCCGCGTACGGCGGTCACCGCGCCCTGGTCCCACAGCTGCACGGAGGTCCGCCGGCCGTCCTTCTCGCCGTCGTCGGAGGCCACGTACCAGCGCCCGCCGCGCTGGGCGAGGGTCAGGTACTCATCGGCGACGACCGGCGCGGTGTCGTACCCGGAGAGCCGGTAGCGCAGTTCGACCCGGGCGGCGAGGCGGCGGCCCCCGCCCAGCGCGGGGTCGAAGCCGCCGGTGTCCACCAGGCGGTAGGTCCAGGAGCGCACCGGTACGGCGGACAGGTGAGCGAACATCCGCCGCTGCTCGGCCAGATAGCGGGCGGAGCGCCGGTCCACGGTGGCGAGGAAGGCGCCCTCGTCGCGCTCCCGGACCGCCGCGGCCCGCCGGTCGAGCAGCTGCTGGACGGCTCGCCCGTCCCGCCCCGCGCCGTCATCGGGGCTCTGCGCGGTGCCGCAGCCGGTGAGCGCGACGGCCGGCAGGGCGCAGAGCGCGGCCAGGCACAGCGCCGTCCAACGCCTGGAACACCGCCCGGCCCACCGTCTGCCCAACCGCCGCCTACCCGCCACGCCGTAGATCGTACGAGGCCAACGGTTCGGAATCAGGCGCGCTTATCAGACACGTGCGGTGGCATCAGACACGTGTGATGGCCGAAATCGGCATCATTCCGACCGGGTCGTAGCGCACCCGTGCCCCGGGGTAGGGCGCGTGGATGACCTGGCCGTTGCCCGCATACATCCCCACGTGGCCCGCGTCGGAGCGGTAGACCACCAGATCGCCGGGGCGGATGTGGCTCAGCGCCACCGGGTGCCCTGCGGACGCCTGCTGCTGCGAGGTGCGCGGGATGGCCACCCCGGCGTGCCCGTACGCCCATTGGGTCAGCCCCGAGCAGTCGAAGGCGCTCGGCCCGGCCTGCCCCCAGGCGTAGGGCCGGCCCACCGCCCCGCGCGCGGCCTCGAGCGCGGTGGCCGCGCGCGGCGAGGACGGCGGCAGCTCCGCCACGCCCGGCGGCCGGGAATCCGCGGGCGAGCCCTGGAGATAGGCCGCGCGCTGTGCGGGCGGCAGGGCGTTGAACAGCCGGCGCGCCGTGGCGAGCTTGTGCCGTACGACCCGCTTGTGGCGGATGACGGCCTTGCGGCTGTGCTCCAGCCGCGCGAGCCTGGCCGCCGCCTCCGCGCGCTGCTGGCGCAGCGTCCGCTGGGCGCCCTGGAAGACCCGGAGCTGCCCGGCCTGCCGCTTGCCGATCCGCTGCAGGGTGGTGGCCTTGTCGAGGTAGTGGGCGGGGTCCTCGGAGAGGATCAGGGCGAGGCCGGGGTCGACCCCGCCGGACCGGTACTGCCCGCCCGCGAGGGCGCCGAGCGCCACCCGCATCCGGTTGAGCCGCTCCTGGCCGCGGGCGACGCGTTCCTGGATCAGGTCGACCTGGCGGCGCAGCCCCTGGGTGTGCGCCTCGGCCGCGTTGTAGCGCTCGGTCGCCCGCTCCGCCTGCGCGTACAGCCGCTCCACGGCGCCGAGGGTGGCCTGCGGGGCCGCGCTGTCCGAGTGGGGGTCGTGCGGCTCGGCGCAGGCGGGTGCCGCCGACAGAGCGGCCACCGAGGCCACGGCGGCCGAGGCCGCGGTCCAGACGGTGGCCCGGCCGGAGCCGGATCGCAGAAAACCGGACTGGGGGAAACCGGACTGAGGGAAACCGGACTGAGGGGAACGGCGACAGGACGCCATGGAAGCCGAACTCCCTTCCGCTGTGTCGGGAAGTCCACCTATGTCGAGAACTGTGCACGGTGAACTGCGCGCAGACAGTAGCCGCACGATCACGCGCGGTCCAAGAAGCTGTGGCGGGTACACAAAGCGACGCCCCGCCGGAGACGCAGGTCACCAGCGGGGCGGACGCTCAGCGGAAGGTGTTCGGCTCTCCCGAATTCCCCCGAACGGACGGTTCGGAGAGGCGGCTCAGACCCGGACGCCGAACATGAACGGCATGTTGTCCATCGACTCGTAGCGCACATTGGCCCCGGGCTTGGGGGCGTGCAGCACCTGGCCGTTGCCCGCGTACAGGCCTATGTGGTGCAGATCGCTGTAGAAGAGCACCAGGTCGCCCGGCTTGAGCTGGCTGCGGCTGATGCGGGTGCCGGCGTTGGCCTGGTCCTGCGAGATGCGCGGCAGGGAGACGCCGGCCTGCCCGTACGCCCAGCCGGTGAGCCCGGAGCAGTCGAAGGAGGACGGACCGGTGGCCCCCCACACGTAGGGCGAGCCTATCTTCGTCTTGGCGGCGGCCAGCGCGGCGGCGGCGCGCTGCGAGTCCGGCACGTCATTGCCCAGGTTGACCCGCTCGTTGGAGCGGTTGGAGCGCTCCTGCTCCTTGGCGGCGAGCGCGGCCCGCTCCTTGGCGGTGAGGGTGTTCAGGAGCTGCTGGGCCTTGGAGAGCTTGCCCTGGATCTCCTTCTTCTTCTCGCCCAGCGCCTTGCGGGTGTCCTCGAGGTCCTGCAGCTTCGTGGACGCCTCTTCGCGCTGCTGCTTGAGCGTGCGCTGCTTGTCGGCGATCTTGCGCAGCGACTCGGCCTGCTTGCCGCTCAGCTGGCTGAGCGTGGAGGCCTTGTCGAGGTAGGTGTCCGGGTCGGAGGAGAGCAGCAGCTGAACGGAGGGGTCGATGCCGCCGGAGCGGTACTGGGCGGTGGCCATCGAACCCAGGCCGTTGCGGAGCTTGTTCAGCTCCTCCTGGCCGCGGGCCACCTTGTCCTGCAGCTCGCCGACCTGCTTCTCCAGCTTCTCTTTCTTCTCCTTGGCGCCGTTGTACTTCTCGGTCGCCTGCTCCGCCTGCTCGTAGAGCTTGTCGACCTGCTCCTTGACGTCCTTCTTGTCCGCCTTGGGCGCGGCCTGTGCGGCCTGGGACGACAGGGCCACGGCCGCCGCGGCCGTCGCGGTGAAGACGGTTACCCGAGTGCGGCTCGGCTGCTTGGGTCGACGGTGGGACGCCACGAAGGCGAGCTCCTTCTTCCTCCAGCCGCCTACCGGGTGAGTGGGGGTCAAGACCCCGGCTCCGCGGAATGCAGCGCACGCGGACTCGGCGGTACCCCCGCTGTCATCCCCTATGGATGATCAACCGCGCGGAGGTTCGAGCTGACCATAGTGACCTCGTCGTGATCCGTTCAAATCCCACCGACAAAAAAGTTGGTCTCCGAGCGCATCTTTTACAAACATCACACATACCGTAACGGTCGGTTGACGCTCCGCAGGCGTCAACAGCCATACGGCGCCCCCTCAGCGCATCGCCTGGAGCCACTCAGGTACGCGCGAGTCGCTTGAGCAACAGAGCGGAGGCGACCGGTCGTGCCCCGGCCTTGGCCACCCCGTCGGCCACCTCACGATCCGTGGAGACCACGACCACCGGCCGGCCCGGCGGCTCCGCCCGCACCAGCTGTCTGATCAGCTCGTCCGCGGTCACCCCCGGCTTGCTGAACAGCACCCTGACCCCGCGCGGCGGCGCCAGCAGCACCGGCGCCGCCAGCTCCGCCCCGTCGAAGACACAGGTCATCTCGGCGCCGGTCTGGGCCGCGAGCACCGCGAGCCCGCCCAGCAGCCGCAGCCGCTGCTTGTCCAGCGGCATCGTCGGATAGCCGGTCTTGGTGACGTTGTAGCCGTCCACCACCAAGTGGGCCTGAGGCAGCGCGAGCAGCTGGTCGAGCAGCGCGGGGTCCATCTCCGACAGCGCCCTGGTCGCTATGTCTTTGGGTGTCATCTTGCCCGGCTCGACCGCGTCCACCGCGTCCGCCGGGCGCATCGACGCGGGTGGCAGCGCCAGTTCGCGCCGTAGCCCCTGCGCCGCGTCCAGCACCGTGTCCAGCAGCAGCCGCACCCGCATGTCCTCGACGCTGCGGCCCTCGCGCGCCGCCCGCCGGCTGGCCTCAAGCGCCGACTCCGTCTCCGCGAGCCGGGCCCGCAGCCGCCGCGCCTCGCCCTCCGCCGTGGCCTGCCGCACCGCGGCCGCCGACCGTACGGACTCCAGCTCGGAGGCGGCCTTGCGCAGCGCCGCCTCGCCGCGCTTGACGTCGCTGAGCGCGCTGCGCAGCTTCCGGTGCAGCGCGTCCGACTCCTTGCGGGCCGCCTCCAGTTCGGCGCGGGACCGCTCGGCCTCCGTGCGCGCCGCGGCCCTGGCCTCGGCCAACTCCTCGCGCAGCCGCCGCAGTTCGCGCTCCGCCTCCTCGCCGGCCCGCTCGGCGGAGGCCCGCTGCGCCTCCTCGCCCGCGGCCTCGACCAGCTTGACCCAGCCGGCCGGCCGCAGCACATAGGCGAGCGCCGCGACATCCACCGGATCGGCGGCGGCCGGCGGCGAGCCGCCCTCGATGGCCTCGGCGAGCTCCTGCTGCGTCTCCCGCAGCCGCCCCGCGATCCGCTGGCGGAAGACCGGATCGGACTCCACGGCCGCGGCCATCGCGTTGCCCGCGAACTTCGCCCGGCGGGTCGGGGTGAAGCGGGCGTACTGCCGCAGCTGGGCGGGCAGCTCGGTGACCGTCAGCCCTCCGAAGGCGTCCGCCACCAGGGCCACGACCCGGCGCCTGACCCCCTCCGGCAGGGGGCGGTCGAGCGCCTCGGCGACGCCCTCGGCGTCACCGGCCGACGCGGGGTCGCCCGTCCGCTCCACCACCTGTCATCGCTCCGTTCTCAGGCGCTCGCGCTCGCGCCCGGACGGTCGACCAGCTCGATCTGGTCGACCGCGTTGCACCAGCGGCAGCGCACCGACTCAATGGTCTCACTGACCACCTCGCGCTCCTCGACCCTGGGCTCCCCGCCGAGGTCGAGATGGACGTACTCGACGGCCTTGGTCGAGCGCGTCACATCGAAACGGGTCAGATTGCCGCACAGAGTGCAGCGCCAGCGGGTCTGGGCTGTCGGCAGGGGCACGGACATGGCGTCGTCGTCCTCAATCTCTTGGTCGCCTTGGTTCCACTGTGGCACTTGGCGTGCTGTAACCCTACGGCCTGAGCCCTGCCCCGCGCCGGGGCCGGTGCGCTCCCCGGTCCGCCCCCGGCGGCGGCGAGGCACTCTGGGCAGGTTGTGCCCGGTACGCCATGATCTGCCCATGATCGAGACGTCGGAAGGGTCCGGCCACCGCCCCCTGATGACTTACGCCCTCATCGCGTCCTGCTGCCTGATCTTCGCCCTCGGGCCGGCCTCCGGCCTCGACCCCGGCTACGGCACGGGAGACGAGCTGCTGCGGGCCCAGACGGGCTACTTCGAGCGCTGGGGGGTGGTGCCGAGCGCCCTGTGGAGCGGTGCGCCCGCGGAGCCGCTGACCCCGCTGACCGCGCTGTTCGTCCACGGCAACTGGCTGCACCTGCTCGGCAACATGCTGTTCCTCTACGTCTTCGGGGCGATGGCCGAGGAGCGGATGGGGCGGATCCACTTCGCTCTCTTCTACCTCGCCACCGGCTATCTGGCGCTGCTCGGCTACGCGGCGGCGCACGCCGGCTCCACCGAGACCCTGGTCGGCGCCTCCGGGGCCATCTCCGGGGTCCTCGGCGCCTTTCTGTGGCTGTTCCCCCGGGCCCGGGTGACCAGCCTCTTCCCGTTTCTGTTCTTCCTGCCGCTGCGCTTCCCCGCCTGGGTGGTGCTGATCTTCTGGGTCGCGCTGCAGTGGCTGGCCGCCCGCGGGGCCGACGACCGGCCCGGCGTCGCCTACCTCGCCCACCTCGTGGGCTTCAGCCTCGGGTTCCTCTACGCGTGGGCCCGCTTCGGGCGGACGACTAGAGTGAGCAGGGCAGTCAGGTCCAGCGAGGGAGAAAGCCAGCCGTGATCACTTCGATCGTGCTCATCAAGACCAGCGTGGACCAGATCCCCGAGATCGCCGAGCAGATCGCCGCGCTCGACGGCGTGAGCGAGGTCTACTCGGTCACCGGGGCGCACGATCTGATCGCGATGGTGCGGGTGGCCCGGCACGACGACCTCGCGGACGTCATCCCGGGCCGGATCAGCAAGGTGCCGGGCGTGGCCTCCACGGAGACCCACATCGCCTTCCGCACCTACTCCCAGCACGACCTCGAGGCCGCCTTCGCGATCGGCCTCGACGGCTGAGGCATCTCGCCGGACGTCAGCCGCGGTCCGGGACGCAGCGCCCGTCCTCGGTGCGGTAGCTCCACTTCGCGCCGTCCCGGACCAGCTCCTTCACCGCGCCGACGAACCGCTCGACGTGCTCGTCCGGGGTGCCCGCTCCGAAGCTGACGCGGATCGCGTTCAGCGACCGCTCCCCCGGCGCGGCCTCCGGGGCGCCGCACTCGCCCGCCTCCCCGGGCTCACCGCCCAGCAGGGTGCGCACCAGCGGATGCGCGCAGAACAGGCCGTCGCGCACGCCGATGCCGTACTCCGCGGAGAGCGCCGCCGCGAAGTGGGAGCTGTTCCAGCCCTCCACGACGAACGAGATGACCCCCACCCGGGGGGCGTCGTCGCCGAACAGCGACAGGACCCGCACCTCGGGCACCTCGGCCAGCCCCGCGCGGACCTTGGCGATCAGCTGCCGCTCCCGCGCCACCAGGGACTCGAACCCGGCCTCGGTCAGCGCCTTGCAGGCCGAGGCGATCGCGTACGCCCCGATGACGTTCGGCGAGCCCGCCTCGTGCCGGGCCTCGGTGGTGTGCCACTCCACGTCCACCCCGCCGTCGTCCGCCCGGGCCACCTTGCGGCTGGCGCCGCCGCCCGCCAGATACGGCCGCGCCTCGCGCAGCCAGTCCGCGCGCCCCGCGAGCACACCGGCCCCGAAGGGCGCGTACAGCTTGTGCCCGGAGAACGCGACCCAGTCGACGTCCAGGGCGGCGATGTCCACGGGGTGGTGCGGTGCGAGCTGCGCGGCGTCCAGCACGATCCGGGCGCCGTGTGCGTGCGCCGCCCGCGCCAGCTCCCGCACCGGCCACAGCTCACCCGTCACATTCGAAGCACCCGTCACGCACACCAGCGCCGCACCGCCCGTGCCCGCCTCGGCCCGCCAGTCGGCCAGCGCCCGCTCCAGCGTCTCGACGGCCTGCCGCGGGGAGCGCGGCGCGCTCAGATAGCCGACCTCGACGCCCTCCCGCTGCTCCCACGGCAGCAGCGAGGCGTGGTGCTCCGTCTCGAACACGAACACCCGGGTGCCCTGGGGGAGCGCGGCGGCGAGGAGGTTGAGCGAGTCGGTGGTGGCGCGGGTGAAGATCACGTGGTCGTCGGGGCGGCAGCCGAGGAAGGCGGCGACATCCTTGCGGCTGTTCTCGAACAGGTCGGTGGACAGCTGCGAGAGATAGCCGGCCCCGCGGTGCACGCTGCCGTAGTACGGGGCGTAGGCCGCGATGTCGTCCCAGACCCGCTGCAGGGCGGGGGCGCTGGCGGCGTAGTCCAGCGCGGCGTAGCCGACCTCGCCGCCGGTGACCAGCGGGACGAGGACATCGCGGCCGAGGACGGGCAGCGGGGAGGGGGTGGCGGTGGTGGCGGCGGGGGCGGTGGAGGCAGCGGCGGTCGCGGACATGGCGAAGTCTCCCGGGAGGACGAAGAGGTGAATGCGTCACGCGCGCAGGCGGCAGCCCGCCGCCGGGCACGTGGAAAAGAAACTCACCGCGCGGACGGGACCGCGCGAGATGAGGGGGAAAGGGGCCGTCGGCCCTAGCGCATTCGCTGCATCACGGAAGAACTCCCTCGACAACCAGGACCCCTGGGTTTCGCGAGGGGTCCGCGCTTGCCGCAGACCTCGCTGCCTGCGGCCTGGTCATCACCCGGGGCACCCCGCCACGGACGGAGGGTTGCCGGACAGCGGGCCGGGGCCGAAGTCGCTGTCGCTCGTGACCTGCGCAGGAGTATGCCATGCCCTGCCACAAACCGAGATCCCTGTCCGCGATACGGACACACCCGCCCGCGAGGGCCCGCCCCGTCCCCCCCGCGCGGCGGAGCCGCGGAACGACAGGGGGGAAGGGGCGGGGAGTGGCGGGGTGGGGAACAGGCACGCCGCGGGCGGCCCGGCGCCGCGGGCCGGGCCGCGTCGCGTCGCGTCGCCAGGGTCGGTTACGCGTTCGTGGCCAGCACCCACCGTTCCAGGGCGGCTCGGGCCTCGCCCGAGTCGATGGATTCGGCCGCCTTCTCGACACCCGCCGCGATGCGCTCCGCGAGGGGCTTGGCGCCCGGTCCGCCCTCCAGTGCGACCAGGGCTGCCGCCGAGTTGAGCAGGACCGCGTCGCGGACCGGCCCGCGCTCGCCCGCGAGCAGCCGCCGGGCGACGTCCGCGTTGTACGAGGGGTCGGCGCCGCGCAGGGCGTCCACCGGGACCAGGCCGATGCCGACGTCGCGCGGGTCGAAGGTCTCCTGGCGTACGGTGCCGCCCTCGACCACCCACACCTGGGAGGTCGAGGTGACGGTCAGCTCGTCCAGGCCGTCGTCGCCGCGGACGACCAGCGCGGAGGTGCCGCGCTCGGCGAGCACGCCGGCCATGATGGGCGCCATGCGGGCGTCCGCGACCCCGGTGGCCTGGGCGCGCACCCGGGCCGGGTTGGTGAGCGGGCCGAGGAAGTTGAAGATGGTGGGGATGCCGAGCTCGCTGCGCGCGGTCCCGACGTGGCGCAGCGAGGGGTGGAACTTCACCGCGAAGCAGAACGTGATGCCGGCTTCCTCGGCGACCTCGGCCACCCGCCGCGGCGTCAGGTCCAGGTTGACGCCGAGCTTGGCGAGGACGTCGGAGGAGCCGCTGGCGGAGGACGCGGCGCGGTTGCCGTGCTTGACCACCTTGGCGCCGGTGCCTGCCACCACGAGCGCGGACATGGTGGAGATGTTGACGGTCTTGGCGCGGTCGCCTCCGGTGCCGACGATGTCGACGGTGGCCCCGGGGACCTCGATCACGTTCGCGTGCTCGTACATGGTGCGGACCAGGCCGGACACCTCCGCGACGGTCGCGCCCTTGGCGCGCAGCGCGACCGCGAAGCCGGCGATCTGCGCGTCGCTGGCCTCGCCGCGCATGATCCGGTCCATGACCCAGGCGGTGTCGTCGGCGGTGAGGTCGTGGCCGAGCAGCAGCGAGTCGAGCACGTCCGGCCAGGTGCGGGCCGTCGCGCGGTTGTCGCCTCCGGCTGGGGTCACAACGTCCATGGTCCGCTCCTGCGTCTCGGCTGGGGAAGGAAGGGTCCGCGCAGTTCAACGGCCCCTGGCAAGCCTATCGGCGCGGGCCGGGCACGCGGCCCCGTGCCCGGGTCCCGGACGCCCCGCGGGAAGCCCGGGTGCCCGGACATGGCCCAGGGCCCCGGCCCGGACCGTGTGGTCCGGGCCGGGGCCCTGGTGTGTGGCGTACAGCTGAGGTGTTCGCTGAGGGGATCAGTGGTGGCCGTGGCCGCTGGTGATCTCCTTGTACTCCTCGACGGTCGGCTTGGGGATCACGTTGTCCCCGCCGTAGTAGCCCTTGGACAGCTTGGCCCGGAGCTTCTGCGAACCCTTTATCTTCCGGCGGACCCCGTTCTCGTCGACCGCGGGGCCGACCTCGTACGGCTTGGGCTGCTCATGCTGGGTGAGCTTGTGCAGGTCCTCCTGCGACAGCGGCTCGTGCACCTCGATGAACTCGCCGTGCGGCAGCCGCTTGATGATGCCGGTCTCGCGGCCGTGCAGCACCTTCTCCTTGTCGCGCCGCTGCAGACCCAGGCAGATCCGCTTGGTGACGATGAAGGCCAGCACCGGGCCGGCGAAGAAGCCGATCCGGACGAACCAGGTGATCGAGTTGATCGACAGGTGGAAGTGGGTGGCCCACAGGTCGTTTCCACCACCGACCAGCATCACCAGGTAGGCGGTCAGCCAGGCGACACCGAAGGCCGTACGGGTCGGGACGTTGCGCGGGCGGTCCAGGATGTGGTGCTCGCGCTTGTCGCCGGTGATCCAGGACTCGATGAAGGGGTAGACCCCGATCGCGAACAGGACCAGCGGGAAGAGCACGATCGGGATGAACACGCCCAGGACGAGCGTGTGGCCCCAGGCGTTGATCTCCCAGCCGGGCATCACACGGACCAGACCCTCGGCGAAGCCCATGTACCAGTCGGGCTGGGCGCCGGTGGACACCTGGTCCGGCCGGTACGGGCCGATGGCCCAGATCGGGTTGATCGTGGCGACCGCGGAGAGGATCGCGATCACACCGAAGACCAGGAAGAAGAAGCCGCCCGCCTTGGCCATGTAGACCGGCAGCAGAGGCATGCCGACCACGTTCTTCTCGGTCTTGCCGGGGCCCGGGTACTGCGTGTGCTTGTGGTAGAAGACCAGGATCAGGTGCGCCACCAGCAGGCCGAGCATGATGCCCGGCAGCAGCAGGACGTGGACCGGGTAGAGCCTGGGGATCAGGTCCATCCCGGGGAACTCGCCGCCGAACACGAACATCGAGATGTAGGTGCCCACGACCGGGATCGACAGGAACACACCCTCGATGAACCGCAGACCGGTGCCGGAGAGCAGGTCGTCGGGGAGCGAGTAGCCGGTGAAGCCGGTCAGCATGCCGAGGAAGAACAGCAGGAAGCCGAAGAGCCAGTTGATCTCGCGCGGCTTGCGGAACGCGCCGGTGAAGAAGACGCGCATCATGTGCACGAGCATCGCGGCGAGGAAGATCAGCGCGGCCCAGTGGTGGATCTGCCGGATGAGCAGACCGCCGCGCACCTCGAAGCTGATGTCGAGCGTCGAGGCGAACGCCTCGGACATCCGCACGCCCTGCATCGGGACGTACGGGCCGTGGTACGTGACCTCTTCCATGCTGGGGTGGAAGAACAGCGTCAGATACACACCCGTGAGGATGATGATGATGAAGCTGTAGAGCGCGACCTCACCCAGCATGAAGGACCAGTGGTCCGGGAAGATCTTGCGCATATTGGCCTTGGCGAGGCTGTAGACGCCCAGCCGGCCGTCGGCCCAGTCGGCGACGCGCTCGCCCGCGGGGGCCTTGCGGCCCCGCTGCGTTTCAGTTGCAGTACTCATCCGCGCTCCCAGAAAGCAGGACCGACGGGCTCCGCGAAGTCGCCCTTGGCTTCGAGGTAACCGTCCTTGTTGACGCCGATCCGCAGCTGCGGCAGGGCGTGCCCGGCCGGGCCGAAGATCACGCGGCCGCCGTCGGAGAGGTCGAACGTCGACTGGTGGCACGGGCACAGGACGTGGTGCGTCTGCTGCTCGTAGAGGTTGATCGGGCAGCCGACGTGGGTGCAGATCTTGGAGAACGCGACGATGCCGTCGTGCGACCAGTCCAGCTCGCGCTTGTCCTTGATGTTCTCCGGCTGCAGCCGGACCAGCATCAGGGCGGCCTTGGCGATCTGCGTCTGGAAGTCGTGGTCCGACTCGTGCATGCCCTCGGGCATGGCGAAGGTGAGCGAGCCGACCGCGATGTCCTCGGGACGCAGGGCCCCACCGGTGTTGTAGTTCATCAGGCGCTTGCCCTTGGCCCACTTGGTGTGCCGGAGCTTGTCCTCCGGCAGCGGGCCGAGGTCGCGCAGCAGCACCAGGCCGGAGAGCGGCACCAGGGTCAGCGCGCCGAAGAGGGTGTTGCGGGCCAGCTTGCGCCGGCCGAACCCGGACTCGGCGGCGCCGGCCCGGAAGTCCTCCAGCACCTTGGCCTTGACCTCGGGCTCGGCCTCGATCGGGTGACGGTCGTCGGCGATCTCGACGTCCGACATCAGGGTGCGGGCCCAGTGGACCGCGCCCGCGCCGATGGTGAACAGCGCGATGCCGAGGGTCAGGCCGAGCGAGAAGTTCAGCGCGCTGATGTGGCCGAGCGGGAAGACATAGATGATCTTGTCGACCGGGAAGGCCACATACGAGGCGATGAAGGCGATCGTCGCCAGCATCGAGACCGTGAACAGCAGCGCGATGGTGCGCTCGGAGCGCTTCGCGGCGCGCTCGTCGATGTCCTGCTGGCGGTGCTCGTGCGGCGGAAGACCCGGGTCGGCGAACGGGTTGTCGGCCGCCTCTACCGCGCCGCCCTCCGCGGCCTCCCGCCCCTGTGGCAGGTTGTCGTCTGTGTGTGAAATGTCGTGGCTACTCATGACTTCTTGGCCTTTGCGGTCCGGGCGGCGACCCAGATGGTCAGGATGATCATCACACCCATACCGAAGACCCAGCCGAACAGACCCTCACTGACCGGGCCCAGGCCGCCGATCTCCATACCACCGGGGGTCTTGGTCTTGTCGCTGTTGACCGTGTCCAGGTAGGCGATGATGTCCCGCTTCTTCTCCTCCGGCATCACGGTGTCCGGGAAGGAGGGCATGTTCTGCGGGCCCGTCTGCATGGCCTCGTAGAGGTGCTTGGGGGACACACCCTCGAGGGACGGCGCGTACTTGCCGTTGGTCAGGGCGCCGCCCTTGCCGACGAAGTTGTGGCACTGCGCGCAGTTGGTGCGGAAGAGCTCACCGCCCTCGGCGATGTTGCCGCCCGCGGGGTCGTACTGCTCCTTGGTCGGCGTCACCGGGCCGGGGCCGAGCGAGGAGATGTACGCGGCCAGCTGCTGGATCTGGGCGTCCGAGTAGATGTTCTTCTTCTTGGGCACCTGGGCACCGGGCTGCTGCGCGGGCATGCGACCGGTGCTGACCTGGAAGTCCACGGCGGCGGAGCCGACGCCGACCAGGCTGGGACCGTCGGTCGTACCCTGACCGCCGGTGCCATGGCAGCTGGCACAGCCGACGGCGTAGAGCTTCTTGCCCTCCTCGATGGCGAGGGACTGGGCGGAGCTGTCATCGGCCTTCGCCTCGCTCGGCGAGAACGCGGCGTACAGCCCCCCAGTGACCGCCAGCGCGAAGAGTAGGACGACGAGCGCAGCCAGCGGATGGCGCCGTCGTGCGGAGAGCTTTTTCACGGATTACCCCGGTGTCAGGATCTTCTGCGTCGATGCTTTAGGACGTGGTGCCGGTGCGGCGACCGGATTACTTGATCATGTAGATCGTGGCGAAGAGGCCGATCCAGACGACATCGACGAAGTGCCAGTAGTAGGACACCACGATGGCCGCCGTCGCCTGCTGGTGAGTGAACCTCTTGGCCGCGTACGTCCTGCCCAGGACCAGCAGGAAGGCGATGAGGCCGCCTGTCACGTGCAGTCCGTGGAAACCGGTGGTCAGGTAGAACACCGAGCCGTACGGGTCGGACGAGAGCGACAGGCCCTCGTGCTTGACCAGTTCGGTGTATTCGAAGATCTGCCCGCCGACGAAGATCGCGCCCATGATGAAGGTGATCACGAACCAGGCGCGCAGCTTCTTCACGTCACCGCGCTCGGCAGCGAAGACACCGAGCTGGCAGGTGAGAGAGGAGAGCACCAGGATCGTGGTGTTCGTCGCGGAGAACGGGAAGTTCAGCGCGGACGCCATTTCCTTCCAGTGCTCTGCGCCGGTCACCGATCGCAGGGTGAAGTACATCGCGAAGAGGGCCGCGAAGAACATCAGCTCGGAACTCAGCCAGATGATGGTTCCGACGCTGGTGAGGTTCGGCCGGTTGACCGATGGGTGCGCGTGCCCGGTATCTACTGCTGTTGCTGTCGCCACGACCGACATTATGTCGGTCGCTTATCCAGCCCTCACTCCCGGGGGTACCGTTCGGAGTGTCAAGGGCATCGATGCTGCTCGTACGGCCCGTTGCGAGCGGGGATCCGGCAGTTGTCGAGCGCGTGCCGCCCGGTCCCCCGAAGGAAGGACGGGGTTGCACGCCCCCTCCTCCCCAGGGCTGTACCGGAGTAGCATCCGCGCCAGGAGTCCACCCACGTAACGCGGAGGAACGATGCAGCCGACCGCCACGGTGCTGGTCTACAGCGATGACTCGGGCACCCGCCAGCAGGTCCGGCTCGCGGCCGGGCGCCGGCCCGCCCCCGACGTCCCGCCCGTGGAGTTCGTGGAGTGCGCGACCCTCCCCGCCGTCCTCTCGGCTCTGGAGGACGGCGGTATCGACGTCTGCGTCCTGGACGGCGAGGCGGTGCCCGCGGGCGGCATGGGGGTCTGCCGGCAGATCAAGGACGAGATCTTCCGCTGCCCTCCGGTTCTGCTGCTCATCGGCCGCCCGCAGGACGCCTGGCTGGCCACGTGGAGCCGCGCCGAGGCCGCGGTCACCCATCCGGTGGACCCGGTGGCCTTCGCGGACGCACTGGCCGGGCTGTTGCGCCAGCGGCTCGCCGTGGACGCCTGACCGGGCGCCTGACGCGTCACCGCCCTGCGCCCGGGGCCGTTCCTACACCTGGGGCCGCAGCCTGGCCGAGTCGGCCGTGGTGCCGCCGTCGGCCCGTCCGGAGGCCACGGCGCTGCCCGCACGCCACTTGTCCCAGGCCACGTTCCAGTCGCCGAATCCGTTGTCGAACGGTGTCATCATCGAGCCGCGGCTGTTCACGACCTTGACGATGTCTCCGAGGCGCACGGTGTCGAAGAACCAGTGCGCGTTCTCGGTGCTCATGCCGGTGCAGCCGTGGCTGACGTTGGCCGCGCCCTGTGAGCCGACGGACCAGGGCGCGGCGTGGACGTACTCGCCGCTCCAGGTCACCCGGGCCGCCCAGTGGACCAACAGGTCATAGGAGTTGCCGAGGCCGATGCTGGCGCCGGTCATCCGTACGGAGGACTCCTTGGCGAGGATCACCTTGATGCCGTTGCGGGTGTCGAAGCCGGGCATGCCGGTGGTGATCGGGATGGTACGGATCGCCTGACCGTTCTTGAGCACCGTCATCTGGTGGGTGCCGGAGTCGGTGATGGCCTCGACGCGGTCGCCGGTGTGCAGCCGCAGCGGCTTGGAGGAGGCGCCGTACAGGCCGTTCGCGACCCTGATGCCCTTGAGGTTGGCGTGCACATCGATGGTGGCGTGCGCGGGCCAGTAGTCGCGCGGACGGTAGTGCAGGGTCCGGTCGTCCACCCAGTGCCAGACGCCGTCCACCGCGGGCTGTGAGTCCACCTTCAGGGCGCGTTCGACGACGGCCCGCGCCGAGGGGTCCTTGACCGGCGCGCTCAGCGAGGCGGTGACGGGCTGGCCCACCCCGTAGGTGCCGGCGTCGGGGCCGAAGGTGACCCGCAGCCTGCTCTCGGCCCCCGAGGTGTCGAAGCCGATGGTCCGGCGCCCCGGCGCCCCGTGGGAGTCCTCGGTGCTCACCCGCAGCGTGTAGTGGGTTCCCGCGGCCAGGGGCACGGTGCTGCGCCAGCGCTTGCCGTCGGGCGTGAGCTCCCCGCGTACGTACCGTCCCGCGGAGTCGGTCGCCGTGACGTCGGTGATGCGGCTGTCGTCGCCCTTGGCCGTGACCTCAAGTGGCTTGTCGGGGTCGGCCTTGTGGGAGCCGCCCACGCCGCTGAAGGCGACCTGGTCGGCCGCGTCGTACGGCTTGGCCGCCAGCGGATCCGAGGAGGGGCCGCCGCATCCGGAGAGCCCCGTCGCTATCAGGGGTGCCAGCAGCAGAGCGCAGCCGAGCACCGTCCGGGACCGGGGTGATCGAGGTGTGTGGCTCATGGTCACAAGCTAAGAAGACCGGCCCCGGACGGCTCGCGGAATGCGGCAGTCGGGTGAACAGGAGACCCGGGGGCAACGCGGCGGGGCCCGGACACCTGGGGAGGTGTCCGGGCCCCGCTCGGGCTCGGTGCGCCGGGGCCCGGTTCAAGGGGCTCCGGTGGACGACCGGTTACTGGTTCTGGTTCTCACCGCGGTAGTACTCGAACACCCAGCCGAAGAGGCCGGCCAGGATGACCGGGGCGGAGAAGTACAGCAGCCACCAGCCGAAGATCACGCCCATGAAGGCCAGGGCGCCACCGATCCCCAGGAAGAGCGGCTGCCAGCTGTGCGGGGAGAAGAAACCCAGCTCACCGGCGTCGTCCGCGACATCCGCGTTCTTGTTGTCCTGCGCCCCGACATCCACCCGGCGAGCGGTGAAGGCGAGGTAGTAGCCGATCATCACGCTCAGGCCGAAGGCCAGGAAGAGCGCGGTGGTGCCGGCGGGCTCCTTCGACCACACCCCATAGACGATCGCCATGATGAGGATGAAGACGGAGAGCCAGATGAACATCCGGCCTTGGACCTTCACTTGCTGGCCTCCTTGCCACCCGCGAGGGCCTTGTCATCGGACCCGGCGGCCCCGTGGTTCTCGAGCTGGTCGAGGGCCGCGATCTCCGGGTGGTGCAGGTCGAACGCCGGGGATTCGGAGCGGATACGGGGCAGCGTGACGAAGTTGTGCCGCGGCGGCGGGCAGGAGGTCGCCCACTCCAGCGAGCGGCCGTAGCCCCACGGGTCGTCGACCTCGACCTTCTTGCCGTACTTGGCGGTCTTCCAGACGTTGTAGAAGAACGGCAGGATCGACAGACCGAGCAGGAACGAACTGATGGTCGAGATGGTGTTCAGCGTGGTGAAGCCGTCGGCCTTCAGGTAGTCGGCGTACCGGCGCGGCATGCCCTCGGCGCCGAGCCAGTGCTGGACCAGGAACGTGCCGTGGAAGCCGATGAACAGCGTCCAGAAGGTGATCTTGCCCAAGCGCTCGTCCAGCATCTTGCCGGTGAACTTGGGCCACCAGAAGTGGAATCCGGCGAACATCGCGAACACGACGGTGCCGAAGACCACGTAGTGGAAGTGGGCCACCACGAAGTACGAGTCCGAGACGTGGAAGTCCATCGGGGGCGAGGCCAGGATGACACCGGTCAGACCGCCGAAGGTGAAGGTGATCAGGAAGCCGATCGTCCACAGCATCGGGGTCTCGAAGCTCAGCGATCCCTTCCACATCGTGCCGATCCAGTTGAAGAACTTGATACCGGTCGGCACCGCGATCAGGAACGTCATGAACGAGAAGAACGGCAATAGCACGCCGCCCGTGACGTACATGTGGTGCGCCCACACCGTCACCGAAAGGCCCGCGATGGAGATCGTCGCACCGATCAGGGAGATGTAGCCGAACATCGGCTTGCGCGAGAAGACCGGAATGACCTCGGAGACGATTCCGAAGAACGGCAGCGCGATGATGTACACCTCTGGATGGCCGAAGAACCAGAAGAGGTGCTGCCAGAGCAATGCGCCGCCATTGGCCGCGTCGAAGACGTGCGCGCCGAATTTACGGTCGGCCTCCAGCGCGAACAGCGCGGCGGCCAGGACCGGGAAGGCCAGCAGCACCAGCACACCGGTGAGCAGCACGTTCCAGGTGAAGATCGGCATGCGGAACATCGTCATGCCCGGAGCGCGCATGCAGATGATGGTGGTGATGAAGTTGACCGAGCCGAGGATGGTGCCGAAGCCGGAGAAGGCCAGACCCATGATCCACATGTCGGCGCCCACGCCCGGCGAGCGGACCGCGTCCGACAGCGGCGAGTACGCGAACCAGCCGAAGTCGGCCGCGCCCTGCGGGGTGAGGAACCCGGCCACCGCGATCAGCGAGCCGAACAGGTACAGCCAGTAGGCGAACATGTTCAGCCGCGGGAACGCCACGTCGGGGGCGCCGATCTGCAGCGGCATGATCCAGTTCGCGAAGCCGGCGAACAGCGGGGTGGCGAACATCAGCAGCATGATCGTGCCATGCATGGTGAACGCCTGGTTGAACTGCTCGTTCGACATCAGCTGCGAACCGGGACGGGCCAGCTCGGCGCGCATGAACAGCGCCAGGAGGCCACCGATGCAGAAGAAGGCGAACGAGGTGACGAGGTAGAGCGTCCCGATCGTCTTGTGGTCGGTGGTGGTCAACCACTTGACGACCACGTTCCCTGGCTGCTTGCGGCGCACGGGCAGCTCGTCCGCTTGCGCGGCGGCTGCGTCGGCACCCTGAGGTTCGTTGAGGATGCTCATCGGTTCCTGGTCTCCGCGTTCTTGGCGGCGTCCGTCTGCTCAATGCCCGCCGGGATGTACCCGGTCTGGCCCTTCTTCGCCAGCTCCTTCAGGTGCTCCCGGTACGCCTTCGGAGAGACGACCTTGACGTTGAAGAGCATCCGCGAGTGGTCCTGACCGCACAGCTCGGCGCACTTGCCCATGAAGGTGCCGTACTTGTTCGGGGTCACCTCGAAGCGGTTGGTGTGCCCCGGGATGACGTCCATCTTCATCAGGAAGGGGACCACCCAGAACGAGTGGATGACATCACGGGAGGTCAGGATGAACTGGACCTTCTCGCCCTTCGGCAGCCACAGGGTGGGGCCCGGCCAGCCCTTGTCCGGGTTCCGGTCGCCCGGGATGCCCGCCTCGTAGACGCCCTCGGCGCCCTTGGGCACGGCCTTGAGCATGCGGTCCGGGATCGACGAGACCTCCTTGGGGGTCTTCGCCGGCGTGGACAGGTTCCCGTCCACGTTCTCCATGTAGTTGAAGCCCCAGCTCCACTGGTAGCCCACCACGTTGATCACGTGGTCCGGCTTCTTGGAGGTCTTCAGCAGCTCGTTCTCATCACGCGCGGTGAAGTAGAAGAGCACCGAGACGATGAGGATCGGGACCACGGTGTACAGCGCCTCGATGGGCATGTTGTACCGGGTCTGGGCGGGAACCTCGATCTTGGTCCTGCTGCGGCGGTGGAAAATGACCGCCCACAGGATCAGGCCCCAGACCAGCACGCCCGTGGCGAGCGCAGCCGCCCACGAGCCCTGCCACAGGGAGAGGATCCGCGGCGCCTCCTCCGTGACCGGGGTGGGCATTCCGAGGCGGGGGAAGTCCTTCGATGTGCAACCGGTGGCGGTCGCCAGGACCAAGCCCGCGGCCAGCGCCTGCAGCAGCTTCCGCCGCACCGGGCGCCGCGACGAGCGGTCGGAGCCGTTGGGACTCACGTAGCGCCTTCCCGAGAGTCTCGCCCGCACGGCCGCGGCCGTCTCTCTGGTCGGTCGCCGGCCCGGTGCGGGCAGGGGTTTGGATGTTTATGCGGAGCAAACCCTACTGGACGCCTTTTAGGGCCGCGCGGGGAGGGTGCCCAACGCGCCGGGGTGCTCCCCGAAGAGGTGGAGGAACCCGTTCGAAGGGGACTTCAAGAGACCCGAAGGGACTTCGACGAGGCACGGAGCCGACTTCCGCGGGCTGCGACTAGCGTTTGGTGTGTGCCCTACTTCGACGCCGCTTCGTCCGCCCCGCTGCATCCCGTCGCCCGCCAGGCGCTGCTCGCCGCGCTCGACGAGGGCTGGGCCGACCCGGCCCGCCTCTACCGCGAGGGGCGGCGCGCCAGGCTGCTGTTGGACGCCGCGCGCCAGACGGCGGCCGAGGCCGTCGGGTGTCGCCCCGACGAACTCACTTTCACCTCTTCGGGTACCCGCGCGCTGCACGACGGCATCGCGGGAGCCCTCGCGGGCCGCCGCCGGGCCGGCCGCCATCTGGTCGTCTCCGCCGTCGAGCACTCCGCGGTGCTGCACGCCGCGGCCGCCCACGAGGCGGGCGGCGGCACGGTCACCGAGGTCCCGGTGGACAGCGCCGGCCGGGTCGCGCCGGGCGCGTACGCCGCGGCGCTGCGCGACGCCCCAGGACCGACCGCCCTGGCCGCTCTGCAGTCCGCCAACCACGAGGTGGGCACCCGTCAGCCGGTGGCCGAGGCCGCGGCGGAGTGTGCGGAGGCGGGCGTGCCGCTGCTCGTGGACGCCGCGCAGTCGCTGCCCTGGGGCGCGGTCGCGGGCGGCTGGTCGCTGCTGACCGCGAGCGCCCACAAGTGGGGCGGCCCGTCGGGCGTCGGCCTGCTGGCCGTGCGCAAGGGGGTGCGCTTCGCCGCCCACGGCCCGGCGGACGAGCGCGAGTCGGGCCGCGCCCCCGGCTTCGAGAACATCCCGGCCGTCGTGGCGGCGGCGGCCTCGCTGCGCGCCGTACGGGAGGAGTCCGCCGCGGAGGCGGAGCGGCTGCGGGAGCTGGTCGACCGGATCCGTACGCGGGTGCCCCGGCTGATCCCCGACGTGGAGGTGGTCGGCGACCCGGAGCGGCGGCTGCCCCATCTGGTGACCTTCTCGTGTCTCTATGTCGACGGGGAGACATTGCTGCACGAGCTGGACCGCGCGGGTTTCTCCGTCTCCTCCGGCTCCTCGTGCACCTCGAGCACCCTGACGCCGAGCCATGTGCTGCGCGCGATGGGGGTGCTGTCGGAGGGCAACGTCCGGGTCTCGCTGCCGCTGGGGACGCCCGAGGAGGACGTGGAGCGCTTCCTCGCCCTGCTGCCGGACGTGGTGCGCCGGGTGCGCGGACAGCTGGGCGCGCCGGAGCGGGACCTCACGGCGGCGGTGGGGTCGGCGGCCGCCGCCGGTCCGGGCGGCGGGGAGGCGGCGGAGGAGGCGGCGGAGCTGGTGGTCGACTCGCTCGGCAAGCTCTGCCCGATCCCGGTCATCGAGCTGGCCAAGGTCATCGGGGACGTCCCGGTCGGCGGCGTCGTCACCGTGCTCGCCGACGACGAGGCCGCCCGGCTGGACATCCCGGCGTGGTGCGCGATGCGCGGCCACGAGTACATGGGCGAACGCCCGGCCGACCACGGCACGGCGTACCGCGTCCGCCGCCGGGCGTAACCCGCTCTGCGGTCCTCAGCCGGCGAGGTGGGGCTGGATCTCGGAGGCCGCCTCCTGGCCGTACGCCTTGGCGAAGCGCTCCGTGAAGTGGCCGCGGCGCAGCTCGTACTCCTGGGGGCCGAGGGTCTCGATGACCAGTGTGGCGAGCATGCAGCCGACCTGGGCCGCGCGCTCGAGGGACAGGTCCCAGGAGAGCCCGGAGAGGAAGCCGGCGCGGAACGCGTCGCCGACGCCCGTCGGGTCCACCTTCGCCTCCTCCTCCGGGCAGCCGACGACGATCGGCTGCTCGCCGACGCGGTCGATCCGCACACCCTGCGCGCCGAGCGTGGTGACGCGGGTGCCGATCTTGGCCAGGATCTCGTCCGCCGACCAGCCGGTCTTGGTCTCGATCAGCGCGGCCTCGTACTCATTGGTGAACAGGTAGTCCGCGCCCTCGACGAGCATCCGGATGTCCTCGCCGCCCATGCGCGCGAGCTGCTGCGAGGGGTCGGCGGCGAAGGGGATGGAGCGGGTGCGGCACTCCTCGGTGTGGCGGACCATCGCCTCCGGGTCGTCTGCGCTGATGAGGACGAGGTCGAGCCCGCCGACCCGGTCGGCGACGGGCTGCAGCTCGATCTGGCGGGCCTCGCTCATCGCGCCGGTGTAGAAGGACGCGATCTGGTTGTGGTCGGCGTCGGTGGTGCAGACGAAGCGCGCGGTGTGCAGCACCTCGGAGATATGGACGGAATCGGTGTCCACACCGTGGCGCTCCAGCCAGGCCCGGTACTCCGCGAAGTCCGCGCCGGCCGCTCCGACGAGGATCGGGCGCAGGCCGAGGACGCCCATGCCGTAGCAGATGTTGGGGCCGACGCCGCCGCGGCGGACGTCGAGGGTGTCCACCAGGAAGGAGAGGGAGACCGTGTGCAGCTGGTCGGCGACCAGCTGGTCGGCGAAGCGGCCGGGGAAGGTCATCAGGTGGTCGGTGGCGATGGAGCCGGTGACTGCGATACGCACGGCTGGTCTGCTCCTGCGGGAGACGGAGGAAGTCGGAGGAAACGCGCGCCTTACGCTATCGGCTCCGCCACCCCCGCACGAATGGCCGAAACCACCCGATAGTAGCTCTTTGCGTACTGCGTTCACGATGCATACGCCGCCGGTTACGGCGCATGGAGGAACCACGCGCCCCCGCGCTCCGTCTCAGCGACGTCCCCTCGCGAGAGATGGGACGGTACAGCCGAGCGGATCCGAAGGAGCGAAACGGTGAGCACCGAGGACACCGACACCCCACAGACCCCCGAGGGCGAGAACCCGCGGCCGCGGCGGCGTTCGCCGCTGGCCGTCGCCTCGGTGGCGGCGGCGGTGCTGCTCGCCGGTGGCGGCGGGGCGTACTGGGCCTCCACCGCCGCGGGCGGCGGCGCGCAGGACCCGGGGGCCGCACAGAAGGACGGTTCGCCGAAGCCGCTCGCCCTGGACGGTTACGGATCGCCGGGCCGGGCGGGCATCGCGCCGGGCGAGCCGAACCCGTACGGGCGGCAGTACAAGGCCGCGGGCGAGCTGCCAAAGGGGCCCGAGTCGGCGCCGGTGTACGAAACCGCCGCCGAGGTCGCCAAGGACGAGGTGGCGCGGCTGGCCAAGGCCCTGGACGTGGCGGGGACCCCGCGCGCGGACCACGGCGTCTGGAAGGTCGGGGGCGCCAAGGACGCGAGGGGCCCGGTGCTCCAGGTGAGCCAGAAGGGGCCGGGCGGCTGGTCGTACACGGCCTACGGGTCGCCGGGCGGCACCTCCTGCGTACAGCAGCCGGACACGGGCTCCGGCGCCCAGCCCTCCGACGCGCAGTCCACCGACTCCACGGGGAGCGGTAAGAGCTGCCCCTCCTACCGTGGCGGGCCCGCCGACTCCAAGGGGTCCGGGTCCGAGGGGTCCGGGTCCGAGGGCTCCGGGGCCCGGGGCGACAAGGGCGCCAAGGGGTCCGAGGGCTCGGACAAGGCCGTCTCGGAGGCCGAGGCCAAGCGGGCGGCCCAGCCGGTGCTGGACGAGCTGGGGCTGAGCGGCGCGAAGCTGGACGCGACGCAGCTCTACGGCGCGGTGCGGGTCGTGAAGGCGGACCCGGTGCTGGACGGTCTGCCGACGCACGGCTGGCGGACGAGCCTGCAGGTGGCCGCCGACGGACAGCTGGTCGGCGGCGACGGTCTGCTGTCGAAGCCCGCGAAGGACGACACGTATCCGCTGATCGGCGCCGCCGAGGCGATGAAGCGGCTCAACAAGGGCGACGGCATCTCGGGCGGCGCGGACGGCGAGGACGTCGTGCCCGAGAAGGCGGAGCCCGCGGAGAAGGCGCCCGAGGAGGCGGCGACGGGCAGCGCGAGCGGCACGGGCGACGAGGTCACGGTGCGCAAGGCGACGCTGGCGCTCGCGGCGCACTCGGTGGGCGGCCGGCGGGCGCTGGTGCCGTCCTGGATCTTCCAGGTCGGCCCGTCGAGCGCGGATGACTCCGTGAACACGGTCGCCTACCCCGCCATCGACCCGAAGTTCATCAAGAAGCCGTCCCCCTCGGGTACGTCCCCCTCCACCAAGCCCGGCGAGGAGAACGTCGACGACATCACCTCGTACACCGTGGACGGCAAGAGCCTGACGGTGCGCTTCTGGGGCGGCGTCTGCGAGCGGTACTCGGTCTCGGCGGTGGAGTCCTCGTCGCAGGTGAAGGTGGAGATCAAGGGCAAGCGGCTGCACCCGGGCCGGCCCTGCATCCTCATCGCCAAGCAGATCGACAAGAAGGTCGAGCTGGACAAGCCGCTCGGCGACCGCAAGGTCGTGGACGCCAGGACCGGCGAGACGGTGCCCAAGCGCAAGTAGGGCAGCGAGAACCGAAGACGCCGCAGGGGGCGGGCCCGGCACCGGGCTCGCCCCCTGCGGCGTCTGATCGAGGTGAGGCCGCTTGCGTGAAGCGCCTCAGCTGAAGGAGTCGCCGCAGGCGCAGGAGCCCGTGGCGTTCGGGTTGTCGATGGTGAAGCCCTGCTTCTCGATGGTGTCGACGAAGTCGATCGAGGCGCCGTTCAGGTACGGAGCGCTCATGCGGTCGGTCACGACCTTGACCCCGCCGAAGTCCTTGACGACGTCGCCGTCGAGCGAGCGCTCGTCGAAGAAGAGCTGGTAGCGCAGGCCGGAGCAGCCGCCGGGCTGGACGGCGACGCGCAGCGCGAGGTCGTCGCGGCCCTCCTGCTCCAGCAGGCCCTTGACCTTCGACGCGGCGGCGTCGGACAGGATGATGCCCTCGCTCGCGGTGGTCTCGTCCTGAACGGTCATCTGCTTCTCTCCCGGGTCGTACGGACTGCTTGCCGTCGGCTCCAACCAACGGCGTCCCGGATTCATTCCGGGGCGGGCGCTTTTCTCACCGCGCTGTTCATGCTCGCACACACGGGCCTCGCCCTGGAATGCGTCACATCGACGCGATGGGCATCGTCAAACTGACATGAAGCAGTTATGATAGATAGCGTCATTTTGACGATTACTGGGTCCCCATGAAGAAAGAAGGGTGCGTGACGTGACCACCGCCCAACCCCTCGATGTCCAGCCGACACCGCTCGCCCTGCTCCTCCTCGGCCGGGAGGCCGACCCCAGGAGCGAGCGCGGCGTGGAGTGCCCCGGCGACCTTCCCGCGCCCTCCGACCCGGACCTGGTGGCGCGCGCCCGCGCGGCCAAGGCCGAGCTCGGGGACCGGGTGTTCGTGCTCGGCCACCACTACCAGCGCGACGAGGTCATCGAGTTCGCCGATGTCACCGGGGACTCCTTCAAGCTGGCCCGCGACGCGGCCGCCCGGCCCGACGCCGAGTACATCGTCTTCTGCGGTGTGCACTTCATGGCCGAGTCCGCCGACATCCTCACCGGCGACAGCCAGCAGGTGATCCTCCCGGACCTGGCCGCGGGCTGTTCGATGGCCGACATGGCCACCGCCGAGCAGGTCGCCGAGTGCTGGGACGTGCTGACGGAGGCCGGGGTCGCCGGGGCGACGGTGCCCGTCTCGTACATGAACTCCTCCGCCGACATCAAGGCCTTCACCGGCAAGCACGGCGGCACCATCTGCACCTCCTCCAACGCGAAGCGGGCCTTGGACTGGGCCTTCGAACAGGGAGAGAAGGTGCTGTTCCTGCCCGACCAGCACCTCGGGCGCAACACCGCGGTGCGCGAGATGGGCCTGTCCCTGGACGACTGCGTGGTCTACAACCCGCACAAGCCGGGCGGCGGGCTGACCGCCGACGAGCTGCGCGCGGCCAAGATGATCCTGTGGCGCGGGCACTGCTCGGTGCACGGCCGCTTCTCGCTGGACTCCGTCAACGAGGTCCGCGAGCGCATCCCGGGCGTCAACGTCCTGGTGCACCCCGAGTGCAAGCACGAGGTGGTGGCGGCGGCGGACCATGTGGGCTCGACCGAGCACATCATCAAGACGCTGGAGGCCGCCCCGGCCGGGTCGAAGTGGGCGATCGGCACCGAGCTGAACCTCGTCCGGCGCCTGGCGAACCGTTTCGCCAGCGAGGACAAGGAGATCGTCTTCCTCGATCGCACGGTGTGCTTCTGCTCCACCATGAACCGCATCGACCTGCCGCATCTGGTCTGGTCCCTGGAGTCGCTGGCCGCCGGCAAGGTCGTCAACCGCATCCAGGTCGACAAGGAGACCGAGGCCTACGCCAAGCTCGCCCTCGAGCGCATGCTGGCCCTGCCGTAACGGACACCTGCGGCAGAACGCCTTCAGGGCCCGGGGCCGGAACGCCCCGGGCCCTGAAGTCCGCCCGCTCACACCCGGGGCCGCACCAGCCCCGTCTCGTACGAGATCACCACCAGCTGCGCCCGGTCGCGGGCGCCGAGCTTGGCCATCGCCCGGTTCACATGCGTCTTGACCGTGAGCGGGCTGACCTCCAGCCGCGCCGCGATCTCGTCGTTGGACAGCCCGCCCGCGACCTGCACCAGCACCTCGCGCTCCCGCCCGGTCAGCGCGTCCAGCCGCGCCGCGTCATACGCCCCGGCCTCCCCGTCCCGCCCACCGCCCTGCGCCAGGAACTTGGCGATCAGCCCCTTCGTGGCGGCAGGCGACAGCAGCGCCTCCCCCGCCGCCGCGATCCGGATCGCGGCCAGCAGCTCATCGGGCTCGGCGCCCTTGCCCAGAAAGCCGCTCGCGCCGGCCCGCAGCGACTCCACGACGTACTCGTCCACCTCGAAGGTCGTCAGCATCACCACCCGGACGTCCTCGAGCCGCGGATCCTCGCTGATCATGCGGGTCGCGGTCAGCCCGTCCGTACCGGGCATCCGGATGTCCATCAGCACCACATCGGCGCCCCGGTCACGGGCGATCTCCACCGCCTCGGCGCCGTCCGACGCCTCGCCGACCACCTCCATGTCCGGCTCGGAGTCCACCAGCACCCGGAACGCACTGCGCAGCAGCGCCTGGTCGTCGGCCAGCAGCACCTTGATCGTCATGAGTCCCCTTCACCCCCTTCGCCCCCTTTTCCGCGCGCCTCCCCTGTCCGCGCCTGCAGGGGCAGTCTCACCCGGACCCGGAAACCGCCCTGCGACCGGGGTCCCGCCTCGCAGCTGCCGCCCAGCGCGGCGACCCGCTCCCGCATCCCGATCAGCCCGTGTCCGCCGCCGGGCTCCTCTGCTGGGGGCTGCTCCGCGCAGGGCCCGTCGTCGTCGACCGTGATCAGCAGCACGGCGGAGGTGCGCACGATGCGGACCTGGGCCTTGGCGTCCGGCCCGGCGTGCTTGTGCACATTGGTCAGGGCCTCCTGGACGATCCGGTAGGCGGTGAGGTCCACCGAAGCCGCCAGCGGGCCGAGCCCGTCCCGGGAGACCGCCTCCACCTCCACCCGCAGCCCGGCCTTGACGAAACCGTCGACGAGCTGGTCCAGCACCGCGAGGCCCGGGGCCGGCTCGGTGGGCGCGGCCGGGTCGCCGTACTGCCGCAGCAGCCCGACGGTGGCGCGCAGCTCGTCCAGCGCCGAGCGGCTGGCCTGGCGTACATGCGCGAGCGCCTGCTTGGCCTGGTCCGGGCGGTTGTCCATGACGTGCGAGGCGACCCCGGCCTGGACGTTGACCAGCGCGATGTGATGGGCGACCACATCGTGCAGCTCGCGGGCGATGCGCAGCCGCTCCTCGGCGACCCGGCGGCGGGCCTCCTCCTCCCGGGTCCGCTCGGCGCGCACCGCGCGCTCCTCGATGGCCGCGACATAGGCGCGGCGGCTGCGGGCCGCGTCGCCCGCGGCGGCGGCCAGCCCGGTCCAGGTGAAGATGCCGAAGTTCTCCTGCGAGTACCAGGGGCGCACCCCGCAGAGCATCGCGACCCCGGTGAGCAGGGCGACGGTGGTCAGCCCGACCCGCAGCGTGGTCGGCCGGTCGGTGCGCGCGGCGACGGTGCACAGGGCCACCACGACGCCGAACACGATCGAGATGCGCGGCGGCCCGTCGTGGGCGGTGACGACCTCCACGACCGTGAGCCCGGCGGTGACCGCGAGAACGCCGATCGGGAATCTGCGGCGCAGCACCAGCGCGGCCGCGGCGAGCCCGGCCAGCAGGACGAAGACCGAGTCGATCGGATCGACGGAGCGGTGCCCGGTGTGCGGGCTGGCGGCTGCGCCGATCAGCATCAGCGCGAAGGCGACCACGGCCAGCAGCACGTCCAGCGCACGCGGATGCGCGATCAGCCAGCGGTACGGACGGGCCAGACCTGGCCCGACGGCGAGGGGAGTCACGGCATCCAACCGTAAGCGCTGGGCCACGGCGCGCCGTCTCAGCCCGGAATGAGGCCGTCGTCCCTGAGCATCGCCCGGACCTCCTGGAGCGTCGCGTCCGGGCCCGGCAGGATCAGTTGGGAGGGTTCCAGAGAATCGTCGGGCAGCGGCTCGCCCAGTGAGCGCACGGCGTCCAGCAGCGCGCCGAGAGTGCGCCGGAAGCCGTCCGCGTCGCCGCTCTGCACCTCGGCGAGCAGCTCGTCATCGAGCTTGTTCAGTCCGGACAGGTGGGAGTCGTCCACCCTCAGCTGCCCCTCCCCCATGATCCGTACGATCATGACGACCTCCTCCGGGGCCGGTGGACCACGTGTCCAGGACTACTTGTCCATATTGGGGCGGGGCTGCTCCTGCTTCTGCCCGCCCTCGATGGCCTGCTGCGGGGCGCCGCCCGCCAGCTCGGCCTTCATCCGCTGCAGCTCCAGCTCCACGTCCGAGCCGCCGGAGATCCGGTCCAGCTCCGCGGCGAGGTCGTCCTTGGCCATGCCGGAGGGGTCGTCGAGGGCGCCGGAGGCCATCAGCTCGTCGAGGGCGCCGGCCCGGGCCTGCAGCTGCGCGGTCTTGTCCTCGGCGCGCTGGATCGCCATGCCGACGTCGCCCATCTCCTCGGAGATGCCGGAGAACGCCTCGCCGATCCGGGTCTGCGCCTGGGCCGCGGTGTAGGTGGCCTTGATGGTCTCCTTCTTCGTACGGAAGGCGTCCACCTTGGCCTGCAGCCGCTGCGCGGCCAGCGTCAGCTTCTCCTCCTCGCCCTGCAGCGTCTGGTGCTGGGTCTCCAGGTCGGTGACCTGCTGCTGCAGCGCGGCACGGCGGGACAGCGCCTCGCGCGCCAGGTCCTCCCGGCCCAGCGCGAGCGCCTTGCGCCCCTGGTCCTCGAGCTTGGCGGACTGCCCCTGCAACTGGTTGAGCTGGAGCTCCAGCCGCTTGCGGGAGGTGGCCACGTCGGCGACGCCGCGCCGCACCTTCTGCAGCAGCTCCAGCTGCTTCTGGTACGAGTAGTCGAGGGTCTCGCGCGGGTCCTCGGCCCGGTCCAGGGCCTTGTTGGCCTTCGCGCGGAAGATCATTCCCATACGCTTCATGACACCGCTCATGGGCCTCGCGCGCCCCCTTCTGACGGACTACGGACTACCGGCTCCAGCACATCCAACAGACCCAGCCTACGGGCCACACATCCATTACCGCACTGTTCGGACCCGCTCGTGCTCCTCCTGCAGGACGATCGGTTCCCGGGCGCCTCCGGCGCAAGGAGGAGCAAAGGCTTGGCAGCGAGGAGCAGTGATGAGCGCGGTGCCGTTGCCGGATCGTTCCCCCAGAGGCTGGGGCCCACACCCGCAAACCCGTACCCTTGGGCTTTGTGTTCCGTAGCCGTTCAAAGGACGAGCAGGCCGCCACCACCAAGGTGATCGCGGACCAGCCGCAGCAGACCCGTGACCCTCAGGCGCCCAAGGGCCGCCCGACCCCCAAGCGCAGCGAGGCCCAGTCGCAGCGCCGCAGCCTGGCGAACTCGCAGATGAGCCGCAAGGACGCGACGCGGCGCCAGCGCGAGGCCCGCCGGGCCGACCTCGCGCGCCAGCGCGAGGCGCTGGCCGGCGGCGACGAGCGGTATCTGCCGGCCCGTGACAAGGGTCCGGTGCGGCGCTTCGCCCGTGACTACGTGGACTCCCGCTTCTTCGTCGCGGAGTTCTTCCTGCCGCTGGCCGTGGTGATCCTGGTCCTCAGCATGATCCAGGCCGGGGCCATGCAGACCTATGTGCTGCTGCTGTGGATGCTGGTCATCCTGCTGATCGTCATCAACTCCGTCGTCCTCGGCATCCAGCTCAAGCGCCAGCTGCGCAAGAAGTTCCCCGACGAGAACCTGCGCGGCGTGGTGGCGTACGCCCTGATGCGCACGCTCCAGATGCGCCGCCTGCGGCTGCCCAAGCCGCAGGTCAAGCGCGGAGAGCGGCCCTGAGCGCGGCCCCTTCCGGTTTCGCGGGCGGGGCTGACGGCTGGCTGAGCGGGCTCGGGGCCTTGCGGAACACCGTCCGCCAGGCGCTGGTCGCCCGTCAGCTCGACGAGCAGATCGCGGCCCACTTCCCGGTGGGCCGGCGGTTACGGGTGCTCGACGTCGGCCTCGGCCAGGGCACCCAGGCCCTCCGGCTGGCCCGGGCGGGCCATGAGGTCACCGGGCTCGAGTCCGACCCGACGATGCTGGACGCGGTCCGCGAGGCCCTGACGCGCGAGCCCGCGGGCATCCGGGAGCGGATGCGCCTCATCGAGGGCGACGGCCGGGACACGGGCGCGCACTTCCTGCCGGGCGCCTTCGACGTCGTCCTGTGCCATGGCGTGCTGATGTACGTGCCCGAGCCGGACCCGATGCTCGCCGCCCTGGCCCGGGTCCTGGCCCCCGGCGGCCTGCTCTCGCTCCTGGTCCGCAACGCGGACGCGCTCGCGCTGCGGCCGGGGCTCTCGGGCGACTGGGACACCGCGCTCGCCGCCTTCGACTCCCCCGCCTACACCAACCGCATCGGCCTCACCGCCCGCGCCGACCGCCGCGAGGCGCTGACCACCACGCTCACCGCGATCGGCACACCGCTGCACACCTGGTACGGCGTGCGGGTCTTCACCGACCTGGCGACTGACGACACCCCGGTCCCCGAGGACTGGGACCGGCTGCTGGCGGCGGAGGACCGGGCCGGGCGCACCGACCCGTACCGCGCGGTGGCGGCGCTGCTGCACCTGTGCGGAGTGCGCGGCTGACCCGGCGCGCCCAGCGCCTGTGTCAGCCGCGCGCCCTCACCACACCGTTACTCGGCCCGCAGGCTCATCGGCCCGTAGACCTTCGACCCGTCTTCGAAGAGGATCACCTGCTCCGCCCCTCCCTCCAGCAGGGCTCTCCACTCCTCTCCGATCCACGACTCCGCGTCCCCCTGCGTGGGGAACTCGTCGGGCTGTACCGCGGGCTTCGTCTCCGTACCGTCGGACTTCTCGAACCGCCACGTCCATGCCATGTCCGCCTCCTCCATCCCGCCGGTCACATAATGTCTGCCCCGCAGCCTAGGGGACTGATCACTCCCGACGAGGTGACCTGAGCGCGCCCGCCGCACCGGGACGCGAGACGATCAGGGCGTGGAACTGACTCTCCTGGGCACCGGAGCCCCCGCCGGGCTGCCGCGCCACGGCTGCCCCTGCGCGGCCTGCGCCGCCGCCGTGGGCGACGAGGCGCGGGCCGCGACCGCGCTGCTGATCGACGGCGCGCTGCTGCTCGATCTGACCCCCGGCGCGGCCTTCGCCGCCGCGCGCGCCGGATACTCGCTGACGGGTGTGGTGCAGGTGCTCCTCTCGCACCCCCACGAGGGCCCGGCCGTCGAGTTCCCCGCCGGGCTGCCCGCGCCGGGGCGGGTCCCCGACGGCCGGGAGCTGGTCCTGATCAGCGGCCACCGGGTACGGGCCGTCCCGCTGGACTCCCCCGGCACCGGCTACGAGGTCACCGGCCCGGACTCCACCCGCCTGCTCTACCTTCCGCCCGGCGCGGCCCCGGCCGGTCTGACCGCCCCCGCCGAGCCCTGCGACATGGTGCTGCTCGACGTCCTCGGCCGCCCAGGCGCGCTGGCCCACCTCCGCGCCACGGGGGCGGTCGGCCCGACCACCGACGTCCTCGCCGTCCACCTCGACCACACCGTCCCGCCCGGCCCCGAGCTGCACCGCCGGCTCGCGGCGGCGGGCGCGCGCGCCGTCCCGGACGGCGAGACGGTCGTCGTCGGGGAGTACCACGCGGTGCCGGACCTGCCCCGCCGCACCCTGGTCCTGGGCGGCGCGCGCTCCGGCAAGTCCCTGGAGGCCGAACGGCGGCTCGCGGCCCTCCCCGACGTCCTGTACGTCGCCACCGGCGGCACCCGCGACGGCGACCCCGAGTGGGCCGCGCGCATCGCCGCCCACCGCGAGCGCCGCCCCGGCTCCTGGCGCACCACCGAGACCTGTGACCTGCCGCCGCTGCTCGCCCGGGACGGCGGGCCGCTGCTGATCGACTGTCTCGCGCTGTGGCTCACCGACGCGATGGACTCCGTCGGCGCCTGGGACGACGAGACCTGGGCCCACGGCGGCAGGCGCGCCCTCCACGAACGCGTCGACGCCCTGGTCTCCGCCCTCCGGGCCACCACCCGCACGGTGGTCGCCGTCAGCAACGAGGTGGGCTCCGGCGTGGTCCCCGCCACCGCGTCCGGGCGCCGCTTCCGCGATGAACTCGGCCGCCTGAACGCGGCGTTCGCGGCCGAGTGCGAACAAGTCCTCCTCGTCGTGGCCGGCCAGGCCCTCCCCCTGCGGGGCTGAAGGAGCTTCCAGCGCAGCCGCCGGGCGGCCACCGGCGCCGGTCGCATGCGGTCGGGACCAGGCGGACGGCGGCGAACGCTCGCGCACCCCCACCACACCACCGGGGTACCCCCGGTAGGGTTCCGCCCGTGAGCGGTCTGAATCTCGATGACTTCGTCGACCTGATCGAACGTCCCGACGGCGGTGTCCGGCGCGATGCCGAGGAGCGCCGGGAGCGGCTGACGCTGCCCCCGGGGACGCTGGGGCGCCTGGACGAGCTGGGCGAGTGGCTGTCGGCCGCCCAGCAGCGGGTGCCGGTCAAGCCCATCGAGCGGTCGCGGGTCGTGCTCTTCGCCGGCGACCACGGCGTGGCGGAGCTGGGCGTGTCCGGCCGCCCGGCCGGCACCGCCCACCGGCTCGTACGCGCCGTGCTCGACGGCGAGAGCCCCGTGGCGATCCTGGCCCGCCGCTACGGCGTGCCCGTGCGCGTCGTCGACATGGCCCTGGACTGCGACCCGGACGACCTCCCCAAGGAGGTCACCCGCCACCGGGTGCGGCGCGGCTCCGGCCGCCTCGACATCGAGGACGCGCTGACCCTGGAGGAGGCCGAGCAGGCCTTCCGCGCGGGCATGGCGATCGCCGACGAAGAGGCCGACGCGGGCACGGACCTCGTGGTCCTCGGCGATGTGAGCGTCGGCGGCACCACCGCCGCCGGCACCCTGATCGCCGCGCTCTGCGGCACCGACGCCTCCGTGGTCACCGGCCGCGGCGGCGCGGGCATCGACGACCTCGCCTGGATGCGCAAGTGCGCGGCCATCCGCGACGGGCTGCGCCGCGCCCGCCCCGTCCTCGGCGACCAGCTGCAGCTGCTGGCGACCAGCGGCGGCGCCGACCTCGCCGCGATGACCGGCTTCCTGCTCCAGAGCGCCGTACGCCACACCCCCGTCATCCTGGACGGCGTGGTCTCGGCGGCCTGCGCGCTCGTCGCGCAGCGCGTGGCGTTCCGCGCGCCCGACTGGTGGCTGGCCGGGCAGAACAGCGGCGAGCCGGCCCAGGAGAAGGCGCTCGACCGGATCGCGCTCGACCCGCTGCTCGACCACGGCGTCACCGTGGGCGAGGGGACGGGGGCGCTGCTGGCCCTGCCGCTGGTGCAGGCGGCCGCGGCGCTCGCCGCGGAGCTGCCCGAGCGGACCGACCCGGCGCCCGGCGAGCGGGCCGACGGGCCGGACGACGCCCCGGCGGTCGACGACATCACCTGACCGCACCCGCCCCGCCCCCGTCCGTCCCTCGTCCCCTTCTGCCCATATGCTCGCGACATGGGAGAGGTCCGTACGAAGACGACCGCGGAGGCCACCCGGCGCGGCCACCCCTGGCCGCGCCGCTCCGCCGCCTTCGCCGTCTGGTACCTGCGCGCCGTCACCGCGCTGAACCTCCTCGGCGCGGTGTGGGTCTCCTTCGGCAACGACATCAGGCGCCACAACGTCGACCAGTACTTCACCCCGTACCTGCTCACCGCGGGCTTCTTCTCCGGCGCCTTCTCGATGTTCCTGGCGATCACCATGCGCCGCCGCAAGCGCGCCGCCTGGATCCTCAACCTCGTCCTCGGCGGGCTGACCGTCCCGCTGCTGGCCCTCGCCCTGACCCAGCCGCCCGTGGCCCGCCACCCGCAGAACTGGATCTCGCTGGGGCTCACCGCCGTCTTCGTCCTCGCCCTGCTCATCGGCCGCCGCGAGTTCTACGCCAAGGGCGACCGCTCCAACCCCAAGCTCGCCGCCGCCGTCGCCGTGAGCGGGCTGCTGATCGGCTCGCTGCTGGCGACCGCGCTGGTCACCCTCACCAACACCGCGCCCGACGACTACCGCTCCTCCTTCCTCGACCGCTGGCACTACGGCGCGCTGCGCCTGGTCTCGCTCGCGGCCCTCGAAGGCCGCTTCGAGGGGATCCAGACCCCCGGCTGGGCGAATGTGGCCATCAACATCATGAGCACGGCGCTGCTGCTGCTCGTGCTGTACGTGGCCTTCCGCTCCCGCCGCGTCGTCGACCCGATCTCCGCGGCGGACGAGCGCGGGCTGCGCGCGCTGCTGGAGCGGCACGGCGACCGCGACTCGCTCGGCTACTTCGCGCTGCGCCACGACAAGAGCGTCATCTGGTCGCCGACCGGCAAGTCCGCCGTGACGTACCGGGTGGTGAGCGGCGTCTCCCTCGCCTCGGGCGACCCGATCGGCGACCCGGAGGCCTGGCCCGGCGCGATCGACCAGTGGCTGGCCGAGGCGCGCGAGCACGGCTGGACGCCGGCCGTGATCGGCGCGAGCGAGGAGGGCGGCACGGTGTACGCGCGGCACGGCCTGGACGCCCTCGAACTCGGGGACGAGGCGATCGTCGACACCGAGGAGTTCACGCTGGAGGGGCGCGCCATGCGCACGGTGCGCCAGGCCTACAACCGCGTCAAGCGCGCCGGCTACACGGTCCGCATCCGCCACCACGAGAACATCCCGGCGGAGGAGATGGCCGAGTTGCTGCGGCTCGCCGACGACTGGCGGGACGGCGAGACCGAGCGCGGCTTCTCCATGGCGCTCGGCCGGCTCGGCGACCCCGCCGACGGCCGCTGTGTGCTGCTGGACTGCGCCGACCGCGACGGCAGGCCGCGCGCGCTGCTCAGCTTCGCGCCCTGGGGTTCGCACGGGCTCTCCCTGGACCTGATGCGGCGCGACCGGGACTCGGACAACGGGCTGATGGAGTTCATGGTGCTGGAGCTGATCCAGCGGGCGAAGGAGGTCGGCGCCGACCAGATCTCGCTGAACTTCGCGGTGTTCCGGTCCGTCTTCGAGCGCGGGTCGAGGCTGGGCGCCGGCCCCGTGCTGCGGCTGTGGCGCTCGCTGCTCAGCTTCTTCTCCCGCTGGTGGCAGATCGAGTCGCTGTACCGCGCCAACGCCAAGTACCGGCCGATCTGGGAGCCCCGCTATCTGCTCTTCGAGAAGAGCACCGACCTGCCGCGGATCGGTATCGCCGCGGCGCGGGCCGAGGGATTCCTGGAGGCGCCGGGGCTGCCCAAGTGGCTGAACCGCAAGCACTTGGAGACGACGGCGGCGCGCTGAGGGCGGTGCGCGGTAGCCTGCGGCGCGATGGACACCACGCCGGAGCAGTCCCCCGCACGCCGGCCCGGGCCCCCGGGACCCCCGGGACCCCCGGGACCCCCGGAGCCGCCGAGGCCCGCGGCCCCGCCACGGCCCGCCGCGCCTCCGAAGGCCGCGGACGAGCCGAGCGAGCCGGCTGAGCCGACTGGGCAGAACCAGCCGAACCAACCGGCTGAGGCTACTGAGGCGGCTGCGGCCACTGAGGCGGCTGAGCCTGACGGGCCGGGTGAGCCGTCCCGGCCCGAGCCCCCGGCCAGTCCCCCGCCGCCGCCCCACCCCCCGCGCGCCTCCTGGGAGGACGGGCTCCGCTTCGCCTTCGGCACGCTCACGGCCCTCCCCGTACGTGTGACGCGCTGGGACCGCGAGGCGGCGCGGGCCGGGATGCTGTGCGCCCCGCTGGCCGGGCTGGCGGTCGGGCTCTGCGCGGCCTCGGTGGGCGCGGCGCTGCTGCTCCTGGGCGGCGGCGCGCTGCTGGCGGCGGTGGGCACGGTCGCGGTGCCCGCCGTACTGACCCGCGGGCTGCATCTGGACGGGCTGGCCGACACCGCCGACGGCCTCGGCAGCGGCAAGCCGGCGGACGGCGCGCTGCGCGTCATGAAGCAGTCGGACATCGGGCCGTTCGGGGTCATCACCCTGCTGTTCGCGCTGCTCGCGCAGGTGGCCGCGCTGGCCGAGCTGTACGGGGCCGGCTGGCCGCACGGCGCGGTGGCGGCGGCCACGGCCGGGATGGCCGCGCGGTGCGCGTTGACGCTCGCGGCGCGCGACGGAGTGCCCGCGGCGCGGCCGGAGGGCCTGGGCGCGGAGGTCGCGGGAGCGGTGCCGCCCGGGCCCGCGCTGGGCGCGGCGGCGGTGTCCGTCGTCGTATGCGCGGTGGGCGGCGCGGCCTTCGGCGCGTTCGGGGCGGTGCACCACGCGCTCGCCGTCCTCGCCGCGCTGGGCGCCGCGGAACTCCTCCAGCACCACTGCCGCCGCCGCTTCGGCGGCGTCACCGGCGACGTCTTCGGCGCCCTCGCCGAAACGGCCACCACGACCGCCCTGATAGCCACGGCCCTCGCCTGACCCACCCGCGCCGCCCCGCCGCAGGCAGCGCGGTGGCCGCCGGGTCACGGCCCCGCGTGCACGCCGAAGCCACGGAACGCCGCCGCCCGAGCGCCACCGGCTGGCGGCAGCCGGCGGGCGCCGCCCGGCGGGCCCAGCCGGTCCGTCCGGCCGGAGCCGCCGGACCACCCGGGCCCGGTCTCGCCGGCAAGGCGGGCCCGGGCCCGGCGGCGCCGGGCAGAACTCCCGCCCCCGGCATCCACCACCGCCGCGCCAACTGCCCGCCCCGCGCTGCCGCACACCTCCCCGCGCGCCTCAGCGCGCCACCGCCCCGTCCACGGGCTGGACGGCGCGGTTCCCCTCCGGGGGGCGTGGGCGCAGGTGGACGGGCGTGCCTCGCGCGGCGCCGCCGCGGCGGCGCGGGAAGGCCGCGGGGGCCGCCGTCGGGTGCCCTGGGCGGGAGGGTGTCCGTGCTCGCCCGTCCTCGCGAGCCCGCGCGCCGGTGCCGTCGGGGGAGTTACCCTCGCGATGGCCCGCGACAGCCCGCCGCTCGGACACCTGGTGACCCGCGCATACGATGCCGATGGGCGCGGCTGACCCGTCCCTGTCTCGACGGGGGCACCCCACGTCGGCCGAGGAACTATCCGGAAGAGGGACCCCATCACCGTGACTTCTCTGACTCTCAGCACCTCCTCCGCCGCGACGCTGCGCGCGGACGCCGTCGTCGTCGGCGTGGCGAAGGGGGCCAAGGGCCCCGTCGTCGCCCCCGGCGCCGAGGCCGTGGACAAGGCCTTCGGCGGGAAGCTGGCCTCCGTCCTGGAGACCCTCGGGGCGACCGGGGCGGATGGCGAGGTGACCAAGCTGCCCGCCGCGTCCGGCCTGAAGGCCCCGGTCGTGCTGGCGGTCGGACTCGGCGACGCTCCGGCCAAGGGCGACGGTTACGACGCCGAGGCGCTGCGCCGCGCGGCCGGTGCGGCCGCCCGCGCGCTGTCCGGTTCGAAGAAGGGCGCGTTCGCCCTGCCGGTGGCGGACGCGGCGGACGCCGCCGCCGTCGCCGAGGGCGCGCTGCTCGGCGCGTACTCGTACAAGGCCAATCAGAAGGCCGGCCAGAACGGCGGCGGCAACAGCGGCAACGCGAACAGCGGCGGGAAGAAGAACGGCGCCCCGCTCGCCGAGGTCGCCCTGATCGGTGCCAAGCCGCGCGACAAGGAGTTCAAGGCGGCGGCCGAGCGCGCGATCGCCCTGACCGCCGAGATCAACCGTGCTCGCGACCTGATCAACACCCCCTCGAACCTGCTCAACCCCGCCATCTTCGCCGCCGCCGTGCAGGAGGCGGCCAAGGAGCACGGCCTCAAGACCGAGGTGCTGGACGAGAAGGCGCTGAAGAAGGGCGGGTACGGCGGCATCATGGGCGTCGGCCAGGGGTCGGAGGCCCCGCCGCGCCTGGTCCGGGTGGCCTACTCGCACCCGAAGGCGGAGAAGACCCTGGCCCTGGTCGGCAAGGGCATCACCTACGACTCGGGCGGTATCTCCCTGAAGCCGGCCGGCCACAACGAGACCATGAAGTGCGACATGAGCGGCGCGGCCGCCGTGTTCGCCACGGTGGTCGCCGTCGCGAAGCTGGGTCTGCGGGTCAATGTGACCGGCTGGCTGGCGCTCGCCGAGAACATGCCCTCGGGCTCGGCCACCCGTCCCGGCGATGTGCTGACGATGTACGGCGGCAAGACCGTCGAGGTGCTGAACACCGACGCCGAGGGCCGGCTGGTGCTGGCCGACGCGCTGACCCGGGCCTGTGAGGAGAAGCCGGACGCCATCGTGGACGTGGCGACGCTGACCGGCGCGATGGTGTTCGCGCTGGGCCACCGCACGTTCGGGATCATGGCGAACGACGAGGCGTTCCGTACCTCGCTGCACGAGATCGCGGAGGAGGTCGGCGAGCAGGCCTGGCCGATGCCGCTCCCCGGGGACCTGCGCAAGAGCATCGACTCGCCGGTGGCCGATCTGGCGAACATGGGCGAGCGGATGGGTGGCGGCCTGGTGGCCGGGATCTTCCTGAAGGAGTTCATCGAGGACGGCACGGTCTGGGCCCACCTGGACATCGCGGGTCCCGCCTTCAACGAGTCCGGCCCCTTCGGCTACACCCCCAAGGGCGGCACGGGCTCCGCGGTCCGCACCCTGGTGCGGCTGGCCGAGCGCACCGCGGCCGGCGACCTCGGCTGAGCCGCCGACGGCCGGGCCCGACGCGGGCCCGGCCGCCCCGCGCGGCCCCGCACGGACCTGCGCGGCCCCACACGGACCCGCACGGACCCCGTGCCCCGCACGGACCCCGCGGATTTCGCCGTAAACGAAATCCGACCACCCCACGCACGCAGTACCCGCGAGTAACCCCTGAACAGGGGTTTGGAGATATCTCACACAGCGGCCCCGCGTCCCGCCTCCCGTCAACAAGTGCGAAGATGTTGTCTCGGCAGGACAGGGCCCCCGACACCAGGGCCGAAAGCAAGACGCGGCCGAACAACAGCCGCCGCCCGGCCAACGACGGCCGGCCCCGGCGCACCATGCATGGAGGACGTGACGTGGCGAACGACGCCAGCACCGTTTTCGACCTAGTGATCCTCGGAGGCGGTAGCGGCGGTTACGCCGCTGCCCTGCGCGCGGCGCAGCTGGGTCTGGACGTCGCCCTGATCGAGAAGGACAAGGTGGGCGGCACCTGCCTGCACCGCGGCTGCATCCCCACCAAGGCTCTGCTGCACGCCGGTGAGATCGCCGACCAGGCCCGTGAGGGCGCCGAGTTCGGTGTGAAGACCACCTTCGAGGGCATCGACATCGAAGGCGTGCACAAGTACAAGGACGGCGTGGTCTCGGGCCTGTACAAGGGTCTGCAGGGCCTGATCGCCTCCCGGAAGGTCACCTATGTGACCGGTGAGGGCCGGCTGTCCTCGCCGACCTCGGTCGATGTCGACGGCCAGCGCTACACCGGCCGCCACGTCCTGCTCGCCACGGGTTCGGTGCCCAAGTCCCTGCCGGGTCTGGAGATCGACGGCGAGCGCGTCATCACCTCCGACCACGCGCTGGTCCTGGACCGGGTTCCGAAGTCCGCGATCGTGCTGGGCGGCGGCGTCATCGGCGTCGAGTTCGCCTCCGCGTGGAAGTCCTTCGGGACCGACGTCACCATCGTCGAGGCGCTTCCCCACCTCGTCCCGGTCGAGGACGAGAACAGCTCCAAGCTGCTGGAGCGCGCCTTCCGCAAGCGCGGCATCAAGTTCTCCCTCGGCGCGCGTTTCTCGGGCGTCGAGCACACCGCCGACGGTGTGAAGGTCTCGCTGGAGAACGGCAAGACCTTCGAGGCCGAGCTGCTGCTCGTCGCCGTCGGCCGCGGTCCGGTCTCGCAGGGCCTGGGCTACGAGGAGGCCGGGGTCGCGATGGACCGCGGCTACGTCCTCGTCGACGAGTACATGCAGACCAACGTCCCCACCATCTCGGCCGTGGGCGACCTGGTCCCCACCCTCCAGCTGGCCCACGTCGGGTTCGCCGAGGGCATCCTGGTGGCGGAGCGGCTGGCCGGTCTGAAGACCGTGCCGATCGACTACGACGGTGTGCCGCGGGTCACCTACTGCCACCCCGAGGTCGCCTCGGTCGGCATCACGGAGGCCAAGGCCAAGGAGCTCTACGGCGCCGACAAGGTCGTGGCCCTCAAGTACAGCCTGGCGGGCAACGGCAAGAGCAAGATCCTGAAGACCTCGGGCGAGATCAAGCTCGTCCAGGTGCGGGACGGTGCCGTCGTCGGTGTCCACATGGTCGGCGACCGCCTGGGCGAGCAGGTCGGCGAGGCGCAGTTGATCTACAACTGGGAGGCGCTGCCGGCCGAGGTCGCGCAGCTCATCCACGCGCACCCGACCCAGAACGAGGCGCTCGGCGAGGCCCACCTGGCACTGGCCGGCAAGCCCCTGCACGCCCACGACTAATAGTCCCCGAGCGCGCGAACCATCCGCACAGATCGTTAGGAGCAACCGAAACCATGGCGGTTTCCGTAACCCTGCCGGCGCTCGGCGAGAGCGTGACCGAGGGCACCGTCACCCGCTGGCTGAAGGCCGAGGGTGAGCGGGTCGAGGCCGACGAGCCTCTGCTCGAGGTCTCCACCGACAAGGTCGACACCGAGATCCCGGCCCCCGCGGCCGGTGTGCTCACCTCCATCAAGGTGGCCGAGGACGAGACGGTCGAGGTCGGCGCCGAGCTGGCCGTCATCGACGACGGCGGCGCGGCCCCGGCCGCCGCCCCCGCCCCCGCGGCCGAGCCCGCCCCCGAGGCGCAGCCCGAGCCCGCCCCGGCCCCCGCCGCCGAGGCCCCGGCCCCGGCGCCCGCTCCGGCCGCCGCCCCCGCGGGCGGTGCCGAGGGCACCGACGTCGTGCTGCCCGCCCTGGGCGAGTCGGTGACCGAGGGCACGGTCACCCGCTGGCTCAAGGAGGTCGGTGACTCGGTCGAGGCCGACGAGCCGCTGCTCGAGGTCTCCACCGACAAGGTCGACACCGAGATCCCCGCCCCGGCCTCGGGCACCCTGCTCGAGATCCTGGTGGCCGAGGACGAGACCGCCGAGGTCGGCGCCAAGCTCGCCGTGATCGGCGCTGCGGGCGCCGCTCCGGCCGCCGCGCCCGCCCCCGCGGCCCCGGCTCCGGCCCCCGCCGCCGAGGCCCCGGCCCCGGCTCCGGCCGCCCCGGCGCCTGCTCCGGCCCCGGCCCCGCAGGCCCCGACCGCCCCGGCCCCGCAGGCCGTCACCCCGGCGCCGGTCGCCCCGGAGCCGGTCCCGGCCACTCCGGTGCCCGCCCCGGCCCCGGTCACCCCGGCTCCGGCCGCCGGTGAGGGCGAGGGTGCGTACGTGACCCCGCTGGTGCGCAAGCTCGCCGCGGAGAACGGCGTGGACCTGGCCAGCGTCAAGGGCACCGGCGTCGGCGGCCGCATCCGCAAGCAGGACGTCATCGCCGCCGCGGAGGCCGCCAAGGCCGCCGCCCAGGCGCAGGCCCAGGCCGCCCCGGCCGCGGCTCCGAAGGCCGCCGCCGCGGCCCCGTCGCCGCTGCGCGGGCAGACCATCAAGATGCCGCGGATGCGCAAGGTCATCGGCGACAACATGATGAAGGCCCTGCACTCGCAGGCGCAGCTCACCAGCGTGGTCGAGGTGGACATCACCAAGCTCATGCGGCTGCGGGCCCAGGCGAAGGAGGGGTTCGCGCAGCGTGAGGGCGTCAAGCTCTCGCCGATGCCGTTCTTCGTCAAGGCCGCCGTCCAGGCGCTGAAGACCCACCCGGCCATCAACGCCCGGATCAACGACGACGAGGGCACCATCACCTACTTCGACGTCGAGAACGTCGGCATCGCCGTCGACGCCGAGAAGGGCCTGATGACCCCGGTCATCAAGAACGCGGGTGACCTGAGCCTCGCCGGTATCGCCAAGAAGACGGCGGAGCTGGCGGGCAAGGTGCGGTCCAACAAGATCACCCCGGACGAGGTGTCCGGCGCGACCTTCACCATCAGCAACACCGGCTCGCGCGGTGCGCTGTTCGACACGATCATCGTGCCGCCGAACCAGGTCGCCATCCTGGGCATCGGCGCGACCGTCCGCCGCCCCGTGGTCATCAACCACCCGGAGCTCGGCGAGACGATCGCGGTGCGCGACATGACGTACGTCGCGCTCTCCTACGACCACCGCCTGGTGGACGGCGCCGACGCCGCCCGCTACCTGACGGCGGTCAAGGAGATCCTGGAGGCCGGTGAGTTCGAGGTCGAGCTCGGCCTCTGAGGCCGCCCGAGAGCCCCTGAGGCTGTCTGCGAGCCCCTGAGGCTGTCTGCGAGCCCTCGAGTCGGCACAGCTGACGGCGGCGCCCCCGTCCGGAGTGATCCGGGCGGGGGCGCCGCCGTTTGCCTGTCCGCCGTATTGTCATGTCAGTACCGTCCGGAGGAGTGCCATGGTCCATCCCGTCGTCCACTCGCTGCGCGAGCAGATCCGCGAGCACATCGTGGAGGGCATCGTCAGCGGGCGCTGGAAGCCGGGCGAGCGGATCGTGGAGCGTCGGATCGCCACCGAGCTGGAGGTCAGCCAGACGCCCGTCCGCGAGGCCCTGCGCGAGCTCGAGACGCTGCGGCTGATCGAGTCCGCCCCCAACAAGGGCGTACGCGTCCGCAATCTGACCGCTGCCGACCTGGAGGAGATCTATCCGGTGCGGGCCGGTCTGGAGCAGATCGCCGCGGAGCTGGCCGCGCCCCGGCTGGCCGAGGACACCTCGGCCCTGGAGCCCGAGGTGGCGGCGCTGTACGAGGCGGACCGAAGATCCGACGGGGAGGCGCAGGTGCGGCACACCGTGGCCTTCCACCGCGAGCTGGTCCGGGCCTCCGGCAACAGTGTGCTGCTGCACACCTGGGAATCGCTCGGCATCGAGATCTGGACCACCTTGTCCATCCGCTGGCTGGGCACCCGCCAGCAGTCGTACGCCGAGGAGCACCAGGCCGTCGTGGACGCGTTCCGGCGACGGGACCCGAGGGTGGCGGAGCTCGTCAAGGAGCATGTGCTCGGCTGCGCCCCGCGCGCGTAAGCCCCCTGGGGCTGCACGGCGTGCCCCGTTTCGCGGCACGGAATGCCAATTTCGCCTTCCGGAGAAGTTTTTGGGCTCAAGTACTTTGATCGATCATCGATCAGAATTTACAGTCGACGCATGACCGACCTCGTCAACGGAGGGATGGCCGCAGCCACCCGGAAGCAGCCCATCCAGCAGCCCGTCCCGAAGCAGCCCAGCGAGCTCGACCAGCTCCCGGACCGCGACCCCGAGGAGACCGCCGAGTGGGGCGCGTCCCTGGATGCCGTCACCCGGGCCGCCGGCCCGCACCGCGCCTCGTACCTGATGCGGCGCACGCTGGAGCACGCCGAGAGCGCCGGGCTCGGGCTGCCCCCGCTGCTCGAGACGGACTACGTCAACACCATCCCCACCGCCGCCGAGCCCTCCTTCCCCGGCGACGAGGACATGGAGCGCCGCATCACCGCCTGGAACCGGTGGAACGCGGCCGCGATGGTCACCCGCGGCAGCCGTGACGGCCTCGGCGGCCACATCGCCACCTTCGCCTCCGCGGCCTGGCTCTACGAGACGGGCTTCCAGCACTTCTTCCGCGGCAAGGAGGCCGACGGCTCCGGCGACCAGCTCTACATCCAGGGCCACGCCTCCCCCGGCATCTACGCCCGCGCCTTCCTCGACGGCCGGCTGACCGAGGCGCACCTGGACAACTTCCGCCGCGAGGCGGGCGGCTCGGGCCTGCCCTCCTACCCGCATCCGCGGCGGCTGCCCTGGCTGTGGGAGTTCCCCACCGTCTCCATGGGCCTCGGCCCGATCTCCGCGATCTATCAGGCCCGCTTCAACCGCTACCTCGCGAACCGCGGCATCAAGGACACCTCCGGCTCCCACGTATGGGCCTTCCTCGGCGACGGCGAGATGGACGAGCCCGAGTCGACCGCGGCGCTCGCCCTGGCCGGCCGCGAGGGCCTGGACAACCTCACCTTCGTCATCAACTGCAACCTGCAGCGGCTCGACGGCCCGGTGCGCGCCAACTTCAAGATCGTGCAGGAGCTGGAGGCGCAGTTCCGCGCCGCCGGCTGGAACGTCGTCAAGGCCCTGTGGGGCTCCGCCTGGGACGAGCTGCTGGCCCTCGACACCTCGGGCGCGCTGCTGCGCCGGCTGCGCGAGGTCCCCGACGCCCAGTTCCAGACGTACGCGACCCGCGACGCCGCGTACATCCGCGACCACTTCTTCGGCGCCGACCCCCAGCTCGCCCGGCTCGGCCAGGGGCTGACCGACGCCAAGCTCGCCGAGTGCTTCCACACCTCCCGCGCCGGCCACGAGCCGCGCAAGGTGTACGCGGCGTACCGCGCGGCCATGGAGCACAAGGGTGCCCCGACCGTCGTCCTGGCCCAGACCGTCAAGGGCTACACGCTCGGGCCCGGCTTCGAGTCGCGCAACGCCAACCACCAGATGAAGAAGTTGACCGGCAAGGAGTTCCGCGCCATGCGCGACCTCCTGGAGCTGCCCATCCCGGACAGCGCGCTGGACGACAAGCTGGTCCCCTACGCCCACCCCGGCGCCGACTCCCCCGAGGTGCGCTACCTCCAGGAGCGCCGCGCCGCCCTCGGCGGCCCCGCCCCGGCCCGCAGCGTCCACCCCGTGGCCCTGCCCGAGCCGTCGGCCAAACCCTTCGAAACCCTCGCCAAGGGCTCCGGCACCCAGGAGATCGCCACCACCATGGCGTTCGTCCGCCTGGTCAAGGACCTGATGCGGGACAAGGAGACCGGCCGCCGCTGGGTGCCGATCGTCCCCGACGAGGCGCGCACCTTCGGCATGGAGTCGCTCTTCCCGACCGCCGGGATCTACTCGCCGCTCGGCCAGACCTACGACCCGGTCGACCGCGACCAGCTGCTCTACTACAAGGAAGCGGCCAACGGCCAGATCCTCAACGAGGGCATCACCGAAGCCGGTTCGATGGCCGACTTCACCGCCGCCGCGACGTCGTACGCGACGCACGGCGAGCCGATGATCCCCTTCTACATCTTCTACTCGATGTTCGGCTGGCAGCGCACCGCCGACCAGATGTGGGCGCTGGCCGACCAGCTCGGCCGCGGCTTCCTGATCGGCGCCACGGCGGGCCGCACCACGATGACCGGCGAGGGCCTGCAGCACGCCGACGGCCACTCCCACCTGATCGCCTCCACCAACCCGGCGGCGGTCGCCTACGACCCGGCCTTCGCGTACGAGGTCGGCGCGATCGTGCGGGACGGTCTGCGCAGGATGTACGGCCCGGACGCCGAGGACGTCTTCTACTACCTGACCGTCTACAACGAGACCAAGGTCCAGCCGCCCATGCCGACCGGCGAGGGCGTCGAGGAGGGCATCCTCAAGGGCCTGTACCGCTACAAGTCGGCCGAGCCGGCGGACGAGGGCGCCCCGCGCATCCAGCTCCTCGCCTCAGGCACCGCCATCCACTGGGCCCTGGAGGCCCAGAAGCTCCTCGCCGACGACTGGGGCGTGGCCGCCGACGTGTGGTCCGCCACCTCCTGGAGCGAGCTGCGCCGTGACGCCCTGTCCTGTGACGCGGCGCAGCTCAACGGTGAAGACCGGGTCCCGTACGTCACCCGTGCCCTGGCAGGCGCACCGGGCCCGGTCCTCGCCGTCAGCGACTGGATGCGCGCCGTCCCCGACCAGATCAGCCAGTGGGTCGAGCAGGACTGGTACTCGCTGGGCACGGACGGCTTCGGCCTCTCCGACACCCGCGAGGCCGCCCGCCGCCACTTCGGTGTGGACGCCCCGGCCATCGTGGTCGCCGCCCTCAGCCGCCTCGCCCGCCGCGGCGAGGTCAAGCCCACGGCGGCGAAGGAAGCGGCCGAACGCTACGGCATCTGAGGGGCCTCTCGCCCCTACCGCACGCCCCGGGCCTGCCAGGACGACCCTGGCGGGCCCGGGGCGGGTCCATGGGCGGCCGGCCGCGGGCGACGGCATGATGGGCGCATGCGTGCCGCTCGGCTGATCCGTCTCGTGCTGTTGCTCCAGTCCCGGCCCTCGATGACGGGGGCCGAGCTGGCGCGGGAGCTGGAGGTGTCGGAGCGTACGGTCACGCGCGATGTCGCCGCGCTCTCCGAGGCCGGGGTCCCGGTCTACTCGGACCGGGGCCGCAGCGGCGGCTACCGCCTGGTCGGCGGCTACCGCACCCGGCTGACCGGCCTCGGCCGTACGGAGGCCGAGGCGCTGTTCCTGTCCGGGGTGCCGGCCGCGCTGCGCGGCATGGGGCTGGCGGACGCCGCGTCCGCCGCCCGGCTGAAGGTCTCCGCCTCGCTGCTGCCCGAGCTGCGCGACGCCTCGCACACCGCGGCGCAGCGCTTCCACCTCGACGCCCCCGGCTGGTGGCAGGAGCCCGAGACACCGGAGCTGCTGCCCGCGGTCGCCGACGCCGTGTGGGACGACCGCCGGATCACCGCCCGCTACCGCCGCCGGGACACGGAGGTGGAGCGGGAGCTGGAGCCGTACGGCCTGGTGCTGAAGGCGGGCGTCTGGTACCTGGCGGCACGGATCGCGACCGAGGGCGACTTCCGCGTCTACCGGGTGGACCGCTTCACCGCCGTCTCGCCGACGGCCGTCGACGGGACCAGCCACGACCGCCACCCGCGCCGCGACCGCTTCGAGCGCCTGCCGGACTTCGATCTGCCCGCGTTCTGGGAGGAGCGGGCCGCGCAGTTCGCCCGCTCGCTGCTGCGCGAGAAGGTCGTGCTGCGGCTGACCGACGAGGGCACGCGGCGGCTGCCGCATGTGACGGACCGTACGGCGGGCCAGGAGGCGGTGGCGGCGGCCGGGGAGCCCGACGGGCGGGGGCGGATCACCGTCACCCTGCCCGTCGAGTCGCTGGACGTGGCGTACGAGCAGCTGCTGGCGCTCGGCCCTGAGGCGGAGGTGCTGGCGCCGCCGGAGCTGCGTGAGCGCTTCGCCGCGGCGGCCGCCCGGGCCGCGCGGCTCTACCGGTAGTCCTCGGCCGCCCCCTCCCTCCCGCCGAAGACCACGTCCCGGAAGTAGCCGAACGCGTCCGGCCGCGAGCCGTCCACATCCGTGAAGCCGTACTCCTTGGCCAGCTCCCCGCTGGAGACGGACTTGCCGGACCACCGCGCCCGCTCCGGGTCCGCGGCGAGCGCCGCGACCGCCCGCCCGACGAAGCGCGGCGTCTCGGCGATGGCGAAGTGCGGCTCGCGCGCGATGGCGTCGCGCCAGTTCTCCTCGGTCACCCCGAAGTGGTCGAGCATCTGCTCGGAGCGCAGAAAGCCCGGGGTGATGCACACCGCCGTGCCGCCGAACTCCTTGAGCTCCTGCGCGAGCCCGAAGGCTGTCCGGATGGGGGCGTTCTTGGCGAGGTCGTAGAAGAGGTTCTCGCGGTAGGTCTTGTTGAACTCGGCAGTCCCGTCGGTCACCTCCACGACCAGCCCGCCCGGCCGCCGGACGAGCAGCGGCAGCGCGTAGTAGCTGGTGACCAGGTGGGTCTCGACGCCGAGCCGGAGCATCCGCAGCCCGTTCTCCAGCTCCAGCTCCCAGGACTTCTTGTCGAAGGTGACCAGGTGCTCGCCTCCCCACACGTCGTTGACGAGCACATCCAGCCGCCCCTGCTCACGCTCGATGCGCTCCACCAGCGCGCGCACCTGCTCGGGCTCCAGGTGGTCGACCGGCACCGCGATCCCTTCGCCGCCCGCCGCCGTGACCAGTTCCGCCGTCTCCTCGATGGTCTCCGTCGGCCGCCCGACCTCGCTGACCTTCTGCCGCGTCGTGCGCCCCGTCGCGTAGACGGTGGCCCCCGCCGCCCCCAGCTCCACGGCCATCGCCCGGCCCGCGCCGCGCGTCGCCCCCGCGACGAGTGCGACCCTGCCGGCCAGTGCGCCATTTGTGCTCACGTTTGTACGTCCCTTCGGTGTGGCGTCCACCCGGACCGGTGTGGACACCTCCGACCCTCGCAGCGAATCCCGCCATCTTCTGTCGCCTTTTCCCGGGGGAGCATTCGGGGCCACTCCGGCGTGCGCGGGCGCGCGCGAGGGCCGATCCTGGTCCCGTGATGGACGAGACGGAGTTCTGGGAGCTGGTCGACAGCGCTCGGGATGCCGCCCAAGGCGACCCCGAGGACCAGTCCGACCTGCTCGTCGACCGGCTGTCCCAGCTCGATCCGGACGCCGTCCTGGACTTCGCCCGCCACTTCGAGGCCCGCTCCAACCGCGCCTACCGCTGGGATCTGTGGGGCGCGGCCCAACTCCTGCTGGGCGACGTGGGCGACGACGCCTTCGACGCCTTCCGCTACTGGCTGATCGGCCAGGGCCGGGAGGTGTTCGAGGGCGCGCTGCACGAGCCGGACGACCTCGCCGAGCTGCTGGAGGACTTCGACGAGCAGGTGGACGGGGACTGCGAGGACCTGGGCTTCGCGGCCGACGAGGCGTACGAGCAGCTGACCGGCGCGGTGCTGCCGGACCTGGGTCTGCCGCCGCGGCAGACGGAACCGCAGGGCACGGTCGTCGACCTGGAGGACGAGCGGGCGCTGGCGCAGCGGTTCCCCCGGCTGTGGGAACGCTTCCGCGGCTAGTGCCGCGTCAGCTCACAGGGCACGCCCCATCAGCACGTCGTCCACGTACTCCCCGTCCAGCGTCGGCGCGACGAGGCGTATGAAGCCCGCCGTCCGCCCCCGCCTCCGACATCCCGCGCACGATGGCGGGCAGGATGGCCCCATGCGTATCGCGATCACTGGTTCGTCCGGGCTCATCGGCACGGCTCTCGTCCGCTCCCTGCACGCGGACGGCCACCAGGTGGTGCGTCTGGTGCGGCGCGCGCCCCGGGCGGAGGACGAGGTCCGGTGGGACCCGAAGCGGCAGTGGGTGGACCCGGAAGGGCTCTCGGGCTGCGAGGCGGTGGTGCACCTCGCGGGCGCGGGGATCGGCGGCCGCCGCTGGACCGACGCCTACAAGAAGGAGTTGCGGGACAGCCGGGTGCTCGGCACGGCCGCCGTCGCCGAGGCCGTGGCCTCGCTCGACGCCCCGCCCCGGGTACTGGTGAGCGCCAGCGCGATCGGCTACTACGGCGACACCGGGGACCGCGTGGTGGACGAGAGCGCGCCCCCCGGCGACGGCTTTCTCGCGGACCTGTGCCAACAGTGGGAGGAGGCGACCGCGCCGGCCCAGGAGGCGGGCGTGCGGACCGCGTTCGCCCGCACGGGGCTGGTGGTGGCCGCTGAGGGCGGGGCCTGGGGGCGGCTCTTCCCGCTGTTCCGGTTCGGCCTCGGCGGCCGGATGGGCAGCGGCCGCCAGTACTGGAGCTTCATCGCCCTGGACGACCACATCGCCGCTCTGCGCCACATCCTGGCCACCGACGAGCTTGTCGGCCCGGTCAACCTCACCGCGCCCGAGCCCATTACCAACCGGGAGGTGACCGCCGCCATGGGCCGGGTGCTCGGCCGGCCCACGCTGCTGTCCGTCCCCGCGCCCGCGCTGCGGCTCGCGCTCGGCGAGCTCTCCGGCGATGTGCTGGGCAGCGTACGGGCCGTGCCCCGGCGGCTGTTGGACTCGGGGTTCTCCTTCGCCCATCCGACGATCGAGCAGGCGCTGCGGGCCGCGCTGGCCGCGCGCGCCGATCGCCGCTGACGCCCGCGGCTCCGTCGGCCCGGTCCCTGACCGGTCCCTGGCCGGTCCCTGGCCCGGGACCGCCCGTCAGCCGACGCTCTCAAGAGCCGCCAGGCGCCGTTCCAGCGCCTTTTCAGCCCACTTCAGCCCCAGCCCAGGGCAATGTGCGACCGCTGTGCGCCCATGCTCGGTCGATGCGCGTCTGGCATCGACCGTTTTTGTCCGTACCGTCATGACCAGCCCAGGGAACCCGAGTTGCGGAACGTACGCATCCGGGCTGCCGGTCGGGGGCATCAGGCCCCTTAGCGTACGCACCGACCTCGGGGAGGGCACGTGCTCACCAGCGCGCACCGCACGGACGTCGTCATCGTGGGAGCCGGACTGGCGGGGCTGGCCGCGGCCCAGCAGCTGACCAGCGCGGGGGTGACGGTCACCGTTCTGGAAGCCGCGCCCCATGTGGGCGGCCGCATGACCACCGATCTGATCGACGGCTTCCGGCTCGACCGCAGCGGGCAACTGGTCACCACCTCCTTCCCGGAGCTCCAGCGCACCCCCGGGCTCGGCGGGCTCGTGCTGCGCCCGTTCTCCCCGGGCGTGCTGGTGCGCGCCGACGGCCGCACCCACCGGGTCGGTGCCACCGGCACCGGCGGCCGGGGCACGAGGGGCGCACTGACCACCGCACGCGCCCTTGCGAACGCCGCCCGTGCGCCCCTCGGGAGCGCGCTCGACCAGGCGCGGCTCGGCGCCGCCCTCGGCAGGCTCGCCGCGGTGCCCGCCGACCGTCTCCTCACCCGCCCTGACCGGCCCGTCGCCGAGACCCTGGCCGGGCGCGGTCTCCCGGCCCGTACCGTCGAGGGCTTCCTGCGCCCGCTGCTCGTCTCGCTGCTCAGCGACCCCGGGTTGACCACCTCCAGCCGCTGCGCCGACCTGGTGCTGCGCGGCTACGCGCGGGGCCGTCTGTGCCTGCCCGAGGGCGGCGCGTCGGCCATCCCCGAACTGCTGGCCGCGGCCCTGCCGCCGGGCACCGTACGCACCGGCATACGCGCCGTGACGGCCTCCACCACCGCCGTGGCCACCGCCGGACACGGCGAGTTCGCCTGCCGCTCGGTCCTGGTGGCCACCGGCGCCCACGCCGCGGCCGACCTCCTCCCCGGGCTGCGGCTGCCGTCCTTCCACCCGATCACCGTGTTGCACCACACCGCGGACCACGCACCGCTGCGCGAGCCCGCGCTGGTGCTCACCGCCGGGGACCGCGGCCCGGTCGCCCACACCGCCGTGGCCAGTGAGGTCGACCCGTCGCGCACCCCGCCCGGCCGGGTCCTGATCACCTCCACCGTCCTCGGCTCCGCCGCCGCCCTGCCGACCGCCGAGCTCGACCGGGCGGCCCGGACCCAACTCGCCGCGGTCTACGGCACCTCCACGGTCGGCTGGGACCTGCTGGCCGCGCACCACGACCCCTACGCGGTCCCCGCCATGCCCGCCCCGCACGACCTGCGGCGCCCGGTCCGGCTGCTGTCCGGCCTGTACGTATGCGGGGACCACCGCGACTCCAGCACCGTGCAGGGCGCCCTCGTCTCCGGCCGCCGCGCCGCCCGGGCGATCCTCCACGACCTCGGCGCCCTCCCCGGCGCCGAGCCCTCAGCCCCGGACGCGGCGGCGGCCTGACCCGCCGCGCCCGGAGGACCTGCGGGGCGGCGGGTCACCCCCGCCGCCCCGCGCCCAAGCCCCGGCCGACACCCCCACACGACGCCCCCACTCACGCGCCGCCCCGCCTACCCGGCGCGCGCGTCCCGCGCCGCACCCCCGCCCGGCCCGACGCCCCCGCCCGGCCCGCCAGGGCCGCCCGCCGCGCCCGGGCGCGCCACCGCCGCCACGGCCGCCAACACCGCGCCCGCCGCAAAGCACCCCGCGCCGAGCACGGCCGACAGCCGCATCCCGGCGTAGAAGCCACCGGACGCCGCCAGGAGCGTGCCGAACAGGGCGACCCCGATCGCGCTGCCCAACTGCCGCGCCGCGTTGAACGCACCGGACGCCGCGCCGCGCACGTCCTGAGGTGCCGCCTCCATCGCCGCGACGGTCGCCGAGGGCATGGCGAACCCCGTTCCGAAGCCCGCCGCCAGCAGGGCCGGGAGGAGCAGCCCGTACGGTGTGCCCGATCCGGCCGCGCACCAGCCGAGCAGCCCCAGGGCGCCGATCAGCAGCCCGGCCACGACCGGGACGCGGGTCCCGACGCGCGCGGCCAGCCGCCCGGACAGCGGCGAGCCGAGGCCCGCCATCGCCCCCATGGGCAGCAGCGCCAGGCCCGTCCACAGCGGGTCCCAGCCGCGGTTCCCCTGGAAGTAGACGGTGGTCACGAACAGCAGGCCGTAGAAGCCGAGGTTGAGCAGCACGCCCACGGCCAGGCAGGCCGGGAAGCGGAAGCCGGTGAACAGCCGCGCCGGCAGCGCGGGGGCCGCCGCCCGGCGCTCCAGCGCCCAGAACAGCACGCCCGCCGCCGCCGCGGCGGCCAGGCAGCCCAGAACCAGCGGGTCGCCCCAGCCGCGGCCCCCGGCCTCGTTGAGCCCGGCCGTCAGGGCGGCGACCCCGGCGGCGCCGCAGAGCTGGGCCGCCAGGTCGAGCGGTCGGCGCGCCCGGCCCTCGGGGGCCTTCGGCGCGGGCACCCGGCGGCGGGTGAGGAACACCGCGAACACCCCGACGGGGACGTTGAGGAAGAAGACCGAACGCCAGCCGACGCCCCACACCAGGAGCCCGCCGACCACCGGCCCCGCCGCCGCGGCGACCCCGGCGATCCCGCCCCATACGCCGAACGCCCGGGCCCGGGTGGCCGGTTCGGGGTGGAGCTCGCCGAGCAGCGCGAGCGAGGCGGGCACCATCATCGCCGCCCCGGCCCCCTGCGCCAGCCGCGCGCCCACCAGGACCACGGCCGTCGGGGCCAGGGCGCACCCGGCGGAGGCCACCGTGAAGGTGCCGAGCCCGGCCAGGAACACCCGCCGGTGTCCCAGCCGGTCCCCCAGGCCCCCGCAGAGCAGCAGCAGCCCGGCGAAGGCCAGGGTGTACCCGTCCACCACCCTCCCCCAGCCTTCGGCCGGGAGGTGCCCCCTGCAGGACGCCGTGCCCCGCGCCGAGCTCCGCCGCGATACGCGGGACGGCCACGGTGACGACGGTGACGTCGAGGATGACCAGGAAGTAGCCGAGGCAGATCGCGAGCAGCGGCAACCTGCGCACCGGCGGTGGGCCGGTGCGCGGGCGGGCGGACCGCGGAGAGCCGAGGTCGGATGCGGTCATGCCTCCAGCCTCACCGCCCAGCCCTTCGGCCCCCGCCGAAGCATGCCCGTACACCGCGGGGCCGACCGCTACGGACCGCCCCGCGCACACCACCCGGCGCAACGCGCCCGCCGCGGACCGCCCGGCCTCGCGTCCACTCTTCGCCTGCCGCCAAAACGTCTCCGCCCTACGGTGGACTCATGGCAACCGTCGCACCGCTCGCCCCCGCCCCCGCCCCCGCCCGCGACGCCGACATCGCCAGCGCCGCCGCCGCGTTCGCCGACCCCTCCCGCGCCCGGGTCCTGCGGGCCCTCGCCGAGGGGCGGGCGCTGCCCGCGAGCGTGCTGGCCGCCGAGGCGGGGGTCAGCGCCTCCACGGTGAGCGGACATCTGGCGCTGCTGCTGGACTCCGGCCTGGTCCAGGTCGAGCCACACGGCCGGCACCGCTACTACCGGCTGGCCGGACCCGCCGTCGCCGAGGCGCTGGAGGCGCTGGCCCGGATCTCCCCGCCGCTGCCGGTGACCTCGCTGCGCGAGTCCACCCACGCGCACGCGCTGCGCCGCGCGCGTACCTGCTACGACCACCTCGCGGGCCGCCTGGGCGTGGCCCTGATGGCGGCGCTGCTCGAGCGGGGCTTGCTGGAGGGCGGCGACGGCCGGTACGACCCGGGGGCGGCGAAGCTCGACCGGCCGGCCACCCCGGGGAAGGACACGGCGTACCGGCTGACGGCGCGCGGGGGCGAGGAGTTGGCGGCGTTCGGCGTGGACGCGGACCGGCTCCGCGGGCGGCGCCCGCTGATCCGCTACTGCGTGGACTGGACCGAACAGCGCCACCACCTGGCCGGTGCCCTGGGCGCCGCGCTCACGGACCGGCTGTTCGAACGCGACTGGATCCGCCGGGGCGGCCACCGCCGGGTGGTCCTGCTGACCGACGCGGGCCGTACGGGCTTCGAGCGGGCCTTCGGCGTCTGCCCGACCTGGGACAGGCTGCCGGAACAGCCCCCGGCCTGACGGCCCCGGCAACCCCGGCGACAGCCCCCGGCCTGACGGCCCGGCCATCCCGGCCAGCAGCGCCCACGGCCTATCCCAGCGCCGCCACCCGGTCCCGGTACCCCCGCACCGCCGCCGCGTCCCGGTACGGCTCCAGCCGCCGCTCGAAGTCCCGTACGTAGTCCGTCGCCCGCGCCGACCGCATCTCGGCCGCCTGCTGCGCCGCCTCCGCGCCCAGCGCGCAGGCCTGCTCCAGTTCGCCGAGGCCCAGCCGGGCCGTCGCCAGCACCACCCGGCAGAACAGCCTGCTGCGCGCGTACGCCTTGCCGCGCAGCTGGAGCGAGCGCTCGGCGTGCTGGGCGGCGGCGCGGTACTGCTGCAGATCGCGGTGGCAGTGTCCGAACTCGTCGGCCAGCTGCGCCTCGTCGAAGAACCGCGCCCAGTACGGCACCTCGTCCCCGGGCCGGGAGGTCTCCAGCGCCCGCTCGGCGCGCGCCAGCGAGGCGGTGCAGGCCCGGACCTCGCCCATCACGGCGTGGCCCCGGGCCTCCACGGCGTGCAGCAGGGACTGCAGGACGGGCGGGGCGCCGCCGCCCATGCCCTGCTGGGCCACCCGGGCCAGCTGGACGGCCTCCCGCCCGTGGCCCAGGTAGACGGCCTGGCGGCTCATCGTGACCAGCACATAGCTGCCGTACGGCCGGTCCCCGGCCGCCTGCGCGAGCCGCAGGGCCTGGACGAAGTAGCGCTGAGCCAGGCCGTGGGCGGCGATGTCGTACGACGTCCAGCCCGCCAGCCGGGTCAGATCGGCGATCGCCGCGAACAGCCGCCGCCCGGTCGCCTCCCCGTAGGTGCCGCGCAGCATGGGCTCGCCCTCGTGTTCCAGATAGCGCACCAGGGCCTGCCGCGCGTGTCCGCCGCCGTAGGTCTGGTCGAGCGACCGGAACAGCTCGCCCACCGACCGCAGCGCGGCGATGTCCCCGCCGGTGACCCGGTAGCCCGGGCCGCGCTGGGACCGGTCCGCCTGCCGCTGCCGGGGCAGCGGCGGCCGGCCGGCCGGGCCCAGGGCGCGTCCCGCGGCCCTGGGCCCCGGCATGCCCCCGGCGGGGGGTGCCGTGGGGGGTGCCGCCTGGGGCTCGCCGCGCGCCACCTTGTCGTCGGGCCGCCCGATCAGCCAGTCACGGCTGGGGACCACCAGGCCGGCCGGGGTGAAGGCGATCTTCCGTAGCTCGGCCTGGCTGCCGGAGTCCTTGCGCCACAGCCCGCTGACGATGTCCACCGCCTCCTGGGGGGTGGCGGCGAACTCCAGCCCGGCGTAGACCGGCGCACAAGCGTCGAGGCCCAGGTCCTGGGCGGTGAGCCGGCGCCCCAGGCGCCGGGTGAACACCTCGGCGATCAGCGCCGGGGTGGTGCCGCGTGGCTGCTGTCCGCGCAGCCAGCGGGTCACCGATGTCTTGTCGTACCGCAGGTCCAGGCCGTGTTCGAGGCCGAGCTGGTCGACCCGCCGGGCGAGCCCGGCGTTGGAGAAGCCAGCCTCCGCGATGAGCGCGGCGAGCTGACGGTTGGGAATGCGCTGCGGGGGTCGTTCCGTCATCAGCCTGCCGGTCTCCCTGATCGCTTCGTGGAACGGCCCGAAAGTAGCCGCCGGTGAGGCACTGATCGTCTCGGTCGCCCGGCATTCATCCGATCGTGTGAGGGTCGGCTGAGATCGATCCGGATGCGGGGCCCGTGTTTCCCGGACGTACAGTGACTGAGGCGTCCCGTGCGGGGCGCCGGAGCGCTGTACGAGGTCCGAAGGGATTGCCGCCGTGAGTGAGCTGCGCTTTGTCCATCTGGGGTTCGGGGCGGACGCCGTCGAGTACCAGGAGGCGTGGCAGGAGCAGAGGCGGGTGCACGCCGCTCGGTTCGCCGACGAGGCGCCGGACACCTGCCTGTTGCTGGAACACCCGCCGGTCTACACCGCGGGCCGGCGCACGGCCGACGACGAGCGCCCCCTGGACGGCACCCCGGTCGTGGACGTGGACCGCGGCGGCAAGATCACCTGGCATGGCCCGGGTCAGCTCGTCGGCTATCCCATCCTCAAGCTGCCGCGTCCGGTGGACGTCATCGCGCATGTACGGCGTCTGGAGGAGGCCCTGCTGCTGACCTGTGCGGAGTTCGGTCTGGAGGCCACCCGGGTCGAGGGCCGCAGCGGGGTGTGGGTGCTGGGCGCCCCGCTGGAGGAGCGCCGCGCGCTGGGCGGGCTGAACCTGGACTTCGACCCGCGCGTCGCGGACGAGGAGTTCGACCCGCGGCTGAGCGGCCCGGAGTACGCCCCGTCCAACGCCGGACAGCGCGGCGAGGACCGCAAGCTCGCCCAGATCGGGGTGCGGGTCGCCAAGGGCGTGACGATGCACGGCTTCTCGCTGAACTGCAACCCGGACACCACCTGGTTCGACCGGATCGTGCCGTGCGGCATCCGGGACGCGGGGGTGACCTCGCTCTCGGAGGAGCTGGGCCGCGACATCTCCGTGGCGGAGGTGGTTCCGGTGATCGAGAAGCATCTGCGAGCCGTCATGGAGTCCGCCGTGCCGCTGCCGCGCGCCGTCTGACCGCCGTACCGCCGCCGGGGAATGGGACCTGGGGGTTCTCGGTTGCCCTGGACGTAAAGGCGTACGAATGACGGGCGTACGCTGGGGTTCGCCAAAGATTCGATGCCTCGCCAAGCACTAAGGAGTGCCGGACGTGTCCGCAGTCGCACCCGACGGACGCAAAATGCTGCGCCTTGAGGTCCGGAACAGCCAGACGCCCATCGAGCGCAAGCCCGAGTGGATCAAGACCCGCGCGAAGATGGGGCCCGAGTACACCGAGCTGCAGGGCCTGGTGAAGCGGGAGGGCCTGCACACCGTGTGCCAGGAGGCGGGCTGTCCGAACATCTACGAATGCTGGGAGGACCGCGAGGCGACCTTCCTGATCGGCGGCGACCAGTGCACCCGGCGCTGTGACTTCTGCCAGATCGACACCGGCAAACCGCAGGCCCTGGACCGCGACGAGCCGCGCCGGGTCGCCGAGTCGGTCCGGTCCATGGAGCTGAAGTACGCGACGGTCACCGGTGTCGCCCGCGACGACCTCGAGGACGGCGGCGCCTGGCTGTACGCCGAGACGGTCCGCCAGATCCACGCGCTGATGCCGGACACCGGCGTCGAGCTGCTGATCCCGGACTTCAACGCGGAGCCCGAGCAGCTCGCCGAGGTCTTCTCCGCCCGCCCCGAGGTGCTGGCGCACAACGTGGAGACCGTCCCGCGGATCTTCAAGCGCATCCGTCCCGGCTTCCGCTACGAGCGCTCCCTCGAGGTGATCACCAAGGCGCGTGAGGCGGGTCTGGTCACCAAGTCCAATCTGATCCTGGGCATGGGCGAGGAGCGGGCGGAGATCAGCCAGGCGCTCCAGGACCTGTACGACGCGGGCTGTGAGCTGATCACGATCACGCAGTATCTGCGCCCGAGCGTCCGGCACCACCCGGTGGACCGCTGGGTCAAGCCCCAGGAGTTCGTGGAGCTGAAGGAGGAGGCGGAGGAGATCGGTTACGCCGGTGTCATGTCCGGCCCGCTCGTCCGCTCCTCGTACCGCGCGGGCCGGCTCTACCAGCAGGCCATCGAGAAGCGCGGGATCGCGGTGGCCGCTCAGGCGGTGTGACCACCGCATGTGACCAACACGCTATGTGAGTACGGGCACACCCCGGGCCCGGGGCTGTGTGCGACACCGCAGGTCAGCGTTAAGTTCGGGGCCATTTCAAGGCTTCATCGGTGTTTGACCGGCCGGTCACGCGCTGGTAACACCTTTGGGTAACGATTGAGCCACACAACGTTCTGTGTGTGGACTCTGATCATCCGCCGCTCCCGAGGGGGACCCCATGTCGGCCGCGCCCGTTCGTCCGCCGTCCGTCACCGACGCACTGCTCGTTCTGGAGGGTCTGCTGCTGGGCGGCGGGCAGCGCACCGCCCGCCGCAACGCCTGGACCGCGGTCCTGGAGGACCGGCGCCGCGCGAAGGACCGTCACGAGGCCGAGCACGTGCTGGAGGCCGTGTCCGCCGGGGCTTCCCAGGCCACGTAAACTTCGCTGTATGGCGAGGAAGGAAAACTCCGAGAACCCCGGGCGGCTGAAGCAGATCGCCCTGACCTACAAGATGACCAAGAAGGTCGACTCGAAGGTCGGTCTTGTCGTCGCCGCGGTGGGAATCGTCACATTCGGTGTCTTCCTCGCGATCGGCTTCTGGATCGACCACCCGATCTTCCTGGGAATCCTGGGCTTTGTCCTGGCCTTCCTCGCGATGGCGATCGTTTTCGGCCGCCGTGCCGAGCGAGCGGCCTTCGGGCAGATGGAGGGACAGCCGGGCGCGGCGGCCGCGGTGCTGGAGAACGTGGGCCGCGGCTGGTCGGTGACGCCCGCGGTGGCGATGAACCGCAACCAGGACGTCATCCACCGGGCCGTCGGCAAGGCGGGCATCGTGCTGGTCGCCGAGGGCAACCCGAACCGGCTGAAGTCCATGCTGGCCGCGGAGAAGAAGCGGATGGCGCGCATCGTCGCGGATGTGCCGGTCCACGATGTGATCGTGGGCACCGGCGAGGACCAGGTGCCGATCAAGAAGCTGCGCACCAAGCTGCTGAAGCTGCCGCGGGTGCTGCCCGGCGCGCAGGTGACCGCGGTCAACGACCGGCTGCGGGCGCTGGGTGACCTGATGAGCAACATGCCGATCCCGAAGGGCCCGATGCCCAAGGGCATGCGGATGCCGAAGGGCCGCTGAACCCCGTTCGACCCGCCGCATGGGACGGCACAGGACCGCATACGACTGGGGCGGCCCGGAATCGAGATTCCGGGCCGCCCCAGTCGTTTCGGCTCCCGTTGTCTTCGGCGCCGGCCTCAGACCTGGATCTGCACCGAGTTCGAGAGCCGGTCGTGCAGACCGCGCGTGTCCCGGTCCCAGACCACCGCGGGGATCACGATCAGCAGCAGCACGCTGCGCAGCACCACGCGCGGCAGGCTCAGCCGCCCGCCGCTCGCGGAGATCACGCGCAGCTTCAGCAGCAGCTTGCCCGGGGTGCAGCCGACCGTGCCGACGGTGAGCACGCTCAGCACGAAGAAGACGGCCAGCGCCCAGTTGCCCGTGGCCTGCGCCTTGCCGCCGGACAGCAGCGCGTAGGAGACGAGCAGGCACAGTCCCCAGTCGATGAGCAGCGCCCCGAGGCGGCGTCCGATGGGCGCGATGGAGCCCGGCCCGCTCTCGGGCAGCCCCAGTGCCTCGCCCCGGTAGCCCAGCTCGACGCCCATGTCCTCGGCGGCCGCGCGCGGCCCGGAGAGCCATGATCCGATTGCTTGCCTCTTGTCCACCCGACCACGTTACTGCGACCGCATACGTTCCCCGCGGAGCGGGGCCCGCTTCCCGTACGGCTCTCCCGCGGCCCGCCCGCGCGCGGACCGGGCCGCGGCCTCACGTGCCCCCTCCACATCAGACGTATGCCGGTTAACCTGGGTGAAACAAATGGGTCATGCCCGGGAAATCCCGTCTGCCTATGGTCGGCCACAGCGCGCCAGCCGCACATGAGCCGCGCGACCGAACAAATCCCCGTCCCCCGCGGCCGGGCTAGGAGGAGTTGGATGTTCCAGAACGCCGACGACGCTCGGAAGTTCATCTCGGACGAGGACGTCAAGTTCGTCGACGTCCGGTTCTGTGACCTTCCCGGCGTCATGCAGCACTTCACCGTACCCGCGGAGGCGTTCGACCCGCACGAGGAGCTCGCCTTCGACGGCTCGTCGATCCGCGGCTTCCAGGCGATCCACGAGTCGGACATGGCCCTGCGCGCCGACCTGTCGACGGCCCGTGTCGACCCGTTCCGCCGGGACAAGACGCTCAACATCAACTTCTTCATCCACGACCCGATCACGGGCGAGCAGTACAGCCGTGACCCGCGGAACATCGCCAAGAAGGCCGAGGCCTACCTCGCCTCCACCGGCATCGCCGACACCGCGTACTTCGGCCCCGAGGCCGAGTTCTACGTCTTCGACAGCGTCCGCTTCGAGACCAAGTCGAACGAGGCCTTCTACCACATCGACTCCGAGGCGGGCGCCTGGAACACCGGCGCGCTGGAGGACAACCGCGGGTACAAGGTCCGCTACAAGGGCGGCTACTTCCCGACCCCGCCGGTCGACCACTTCGCCGACCTGCGCGCCGAGATCAGCCTCGAGCTGAACAGGTCCGGTCTCCAGGTCGAGCGCCAGCACCACGAGGTGGGCACCGCCGGTCAGGCCGAGATCAACTACAAGTTCAACACGCTGCTCGCCGCGGCCGACGACCTGCAGCTGTTCAAGTACATCGTCAAGAACGTGGCGTGGAAGAACGGCAAGACCGCGACCTTCATGCCGAAGCCGATCTTCGGTGACAACGGCTCGGGCATGCACGTCCACCAGTCCCTGTGGCTGGGCGGCGAGCCCCTCTTCTACGACGAGCAGGGCTACGCGGGCCTGTCGGACACCGCCCGCTACTACATCGGCGGCATCCTCAAGCACGCCCCGTCGCTGCTGGCCTTCACCAACCCGACGGTGAACTCCTACCACCGTCTGGTCCCCGGCTTCGAGGCCCCGGTCAACCTGGTGTACTCGCAGCGCAACCGCTCCGCCGCGATGCGTATCCCGATCACCGGCTCCAACCCGAAGGCCAAGCGCGTCGAGTTCCGCGCCCCGGACTCCTCCGGCAACCCGTACCTGGCCTTCTCCGCCCTTCTCCTCGCGGGCCTGGACGGCATCAAGAACAAGATCGAGCCGGCCGAGCCGATCGACAAGGACCTCTACGAGCTCGCCCCCGAGGAGCACGCGGGCGTCCCGCAGGTCCCGACCTCCCTGCCGGCCGTTCTCGACTCCCTCGAGGCCGACCACGAGTTCCTGCTCCAGGGCGACGTCTTCACCTCGGACCTGATCGAGACCTGGATCGACTACAAGCGCACCAACGAGATCGCTCCGCTGCAGCTGCGTCCGCACCCGCACGAGTTCGAGCTCTACTTCGACGTGTGAGCCGGCATCGCCCGAGCTGACCTCGGACACAGCGGCGACGGCCGCCACCCGCACGGGTGGCGGCCGTCGCTGTTTTCCGGGCGGCGGCGTCAGGCCGGGTTCGCTCCGCTCACACGACGATGTGCGTGGCGGAGGCGCCCGAGACGTTGAAGTTGTTGTTTCCGTTGTAGGTCGCCGAGACCGTGTAGGTGCCGGCCGTCAGGGCAGTGGGGTCGTTGAACACCGCGAAGCCGCTGCTGTCCAGGGCCACTGTGCCGGTCGAGACGACGTTGCTGCTGGAGTCCGTGACGGTGAAGGTCACGTTCCCCTGGGGGATGCCCGCTCCCGGGGGCACCGCTGCCACGAAGGCGATGTAGGTGATGGGGCTTCCCGCCGTGCTGGGGTTGGGGGTGGAGGTGACCGTGGTCGAGGTGGTCGCCTTGTTCACCTGGTGGGTGGTGGTCCCCGTCGAGGTGAGGAAGTTCGTCGTGTTGGGGTTGTAGACGGCGGTCACGGTGTAGGCGGTGGGGTCGGCGTTGAGGGCGCTGGTGGTGAAGGTCGCCACACCGCCGACCAACGTCCCGCTGCCGGTGACCGTGCCGCCGGGGCCGCTGATGGTGAAGGTGACCGTGCCGGTCGGTATGCCCGTGGCGGGCGGGTTCGTCGTGACGGTGGCGGTGAAGGTGACCGGCTGCCCGAACACCGTCGGGTTCGGCAGGCCGATCACTGTTGTCGTGGTGGCCGCAGGACCGGGGTTCACCGTCTGGGTGTCGGTGCCGGTGGACGGCAGGAAGTTCGCGTCACCGCTGTAGATGGCGGTGATGGCGTGCGAGCCGGCCCCCAGGGTGTTCAGTGAGATCGAGGCCTGGCCGCCCGACAGCGTCTGGGTGAACGTTCCGCCGCCGGGGCCGGTGACCACGAAGGTGACCGTGCCGGTCGGGGTGCCCGTCGCGGGGCCGACCGGGGTGACCGTGGCTTTGATCGTCACGTTCTGGCCCAGCGCTGACGGGTCCGGCGTGGAGACCACCGAGGTGGTCGTCGTGCCCTGGATGACGACCACCGCGTTGAAGCCGGTGGAGCCCGTGAAGTTGGCGTCGCCGCTGTAGACCGCGGTGACCGTCGCGGCCCCGGCGCTGTTCAGAGTGAAGGTCGCCGAGGCCGTGCCGCCCGTCAGCGCCACGGTCTGGGGAGAGGCGCCGGTGACATTGAAGGTCACACTGCCGGTCGGGGTCCCGGCCCCGAGCGGGATCACGGTGGCGGTGACGGTGAACGACTGGCCGACGACCACCGGATTCGGCGATACGGTCACCAGGGTAATCGTGGGACTAGGCATGATGAGCCCTCCGAGCTGCGTGCTGTGGGTGTTGGTGGGCCGTTGCGCGCCGCACGAAGCCTTGAGCCGGGCTGAGCGGACGCTGCATGCGCCAGGGGGGCTCATCACGGCGACTGACGCTGCGTCACACACGCGTCGCCGTCCCCCGGCAGATGGGAAAACCCACCGGTCGATACGACTAGTAGGCGCGCCGTCAACACGGTTACGCCATAGAGATGACCGCGAATTACCCTGAATGGCGCAGCGCTCTGCGGTTCGCGGGGCGCGGGCGGTGTACGCCGTGCGGCGCGCGTTAGGCATACGAGCTCTGAATCCCGTCTCTCAAGCCCCCCGCCACAAGATCAGTGCCCAGAGATCCGTCCCCCGCGATCCCCTCGGAGATCCGTTTGCGCAGATCACCAGCGCTCGCCGGGGCCGCTCGATCCGTGGCGGCTATGCCATCCTGTTTGTGTGAGCGCCATCACGTGTGTGGGTGGCACACAGGCGGGCCAGGAGGTGGAATGGCGACATGGCCGGCCAAGGCGGCTCCGGAGTGGACATCACGCGGCCGAGAAGGGAGCCGGGTGCCGGGGAATCCCATGTCGGGCTCCGGCCGCCGGCGACGGAGCGCGCCGTGACGGAGCAGGCCCTGGTGTTCGCCACGGCGGCGCTGACGGCTGTCTACGTACTGTCAGCGGACGGTGACGAGCTGCGGCTGACCGAGACGGCCGGCGGCCCGCGCGCCCTGTACGGGCTGCCGACCAGCTATCCGCTGTCCGGGCGCTCCCCGGTCGCCGACGCCTTCCGCACCGGGCGGCCGCAGTGGTCGACCTCGGCGAAGCTCGCCGCCTACGGGGAGGACGCCCCGCACGCCCTCCCGGCCGACATGTCGCTGGGCGCGCTGCCGCTGGGGGCGGACGGCAGGCGTCTCGGCTGTCTGGTCGTGCTCTATCCCGGGGACGGCTTCGACGCCGAGCAGCGCAATTTCCTGGAGCTGTACGCCGACCAGATCGCCGCCCAGCTCAAGGCGGGCGCGCAGGCGCAGGCCGCCGGTGGCGGGGCGCAGGGCCGGGGCGGCCCCCTGTCGCTGCTGCGCTCGGCGCTCGACCACCTGCATGTCGGCTCGTTCACCCTGGTGCTGAACACCGGGCGGATCGACGCGGACGCCCAGCTGCTCGAGCTGGTGGACATCTCCCCGGAGGCGTTCGACGGACGGGTGGAGACCCTGCTGGCGCACACCGTGCCGGATGACCTGCCCGCGCTGATGTCCATCGTCGAGCCTGGTCAGCTGAGTCTGGGCAGCCGTGACCTGGAGTTCCGCATCCGCCGGCCCACCGGCGACCTGCGCTGGCTGCGCCTGTGCTGCCGGATCCAGGGCGATGCCGTGGGCACCCCCGAGCGGCTGCTCGGCCTGGTGGCGGACGCCTCGTATCTGCGGCCCACCGCCGACGAGGTCTCCCGGGTGCAGCGGCTGTCCGCGGCGCTGGCCAACGCGATGACCGTCCGGGACGTCAGCCTGGTGGTGACCGCCGCGCTGCGCGAGCCGCTGGGGGCCGACCGGGTGGCGCTCGCCGAGCTGGAGGGCGACCGGCTGGTGGTGACCGCTCTCGACCCGCCGCAGCCCGGCGCCTGGCCGGGTATGTGGCGCTCCGAGTGGCGGTCGGAGTGGCCCGATGTGCCGACCCGCGTGCTGCCCACGCTGGAGACCGCGCTGCGCGAGGGCCGGCTGTGCCTGCTGCCCTCGGGCGGCGGCCTGGAGCCCGGTCTCGCGGACATGGGGGCCGGCGGTCTGGCCGTCCTGCCGCTCCCCGCGCAGGGCCGGGTGGTCGGGGTCTGTCTGGTCGGCTGGGAGGAGCCGCACGCGTTCGGCCCGGAGGAGCGGTCACTGCTGACCGCGACCGCGGGGCTGGTGGGGCAGGCCCTGATGCGCGCCCACGCGTACGACGCCGAGCACGAGCTCGCCACCATGCTGCAGCGCAGCCTGCTGCCACGCAGGCTGCCCGAGCTCCCCGGCGGGGTGGCCGTGGCCCGCTATCTGCCCGCGATGAGCGGTCTCGAGGTGGGCGGCGACTGGTACGACGTCATCCCGCTGCCCAACGGTCATGTGGCGCTGGTGATCGGCGACGTCCAGGGGCACAGCGCCGGGGCCGCGACCATCATGGGCCAGATACGCACCGCCATCAGGGCCTACGCGGTCGAGGGCCACCCGCCCGACGTGGTCGTCTGCCACGCCAACCGGCTGCTCGTCGGCATGGAGACGGAGCTGTTCGCCACCTGCGCCTATGTCGAGCTGGACATGGAGGAGGGCGACGCCTGGTTCGTACGGGCCGGGCATCTGCCGCCGCTGCTGCGCCACCCGGACGGCTCCACCGAGGAGGTGGAGGCCGAGGGCGGGCCGCCGCTGGGGGTGGTCGCCGACGCGGAGTACGCCATGACCGCGGTCGGGCTGGCCCCTGGCACGGTGCTCACGCTGCTGACGGACGGGCTGGTCGAGTCCGCGAGCCTCCCCCTGGACGACGGCCTGCTGCGGGTGCGCGGGGCGCTCTCCGACGCCGATCCGTCCGACGCCGGGCGGCTGGCCGACTCGCTGCTGGGCGACCTGAGCCGGCGCGACGACGACGTGGCCCTGCTGTTGCTGCGCTACGACGGGATGAAGGTCCGGCCGACCCGGGCCGGCTGGGCGGTGTGGCGGCTGCCCGACGCCGTGATGCACGCGCGCCGCTTCACCGCGCGCACGCTGCGCTCCTGGGGTGTGGCGAGGGAGGCGGACATGCTGCTGCTCGTCGTCTCCGAGCTGGTCACCAACGCCCTGGTGCACACGCAGGGCCCGGTGCGGCTCGACCTCACACTGGCCGGGGACCGGCTGCGGGTCGCGGTGAGCGACTCGTCGCCGCGGGCGCCCGCCAAGCCGGTGCTCGTGGACTGGGAGTCGACCGGCGGCCGGGGCCTGCTCCTGGTCGAGGCGATGTCGACGACCTGGGGTTCGGTGCCGGTCAGCGGCGGCAAGCAGGTGTGGAGCGAGGTCGTGGTGGCGCACCGCCCCGACGGGACGGACAGGACCGGCGGGACCGACGGGACAGACGGCACGGGCGGCGGGGCGGACGGCGGGATGGGCGGCGGAGCCGTGGACCGCGCCGGTTAGCCCGCGTGAGGAGGTGCTTCCCATCGTGAGAGGTCGTCCGCGCGGTGCCGCCGTCCTCATGGCCGCGGCGGCCCTCGCCCTCGCGCTGGGGGCCTGCGGCAAGGCCGCCGAGTCCGGCACCGCCGTACGGCCCGTCCCGCCCCCGACGGCGGGCCGCCCGTCGATCGGCCTGCTCGTACCGGACAGCACCACTCCGCGCTGGGACCGGTTCGACCGGCCCCTGATCGAGCGGCGGATCCACCAGCTGTGCCACGACTGCGCGGTGCAGGCCGTCAGCGCCCAGGGCGATGTGGCCCTCCAGCAGCAGCAGGTGGACTCGATGATCATCAGGGGCATGGACGCCCTGGTCCTGGTCCCGGTGGACGCCAAGGCGATGAGCCCCGCGGTCGAGAAGGCGCAAGACGCGCGCATCCCGGTCCTGTCGTACGACCGTCTCGTTCAGGGCCCCATCTCGGCCTATGTGTCCTTCGACGGCAAGGAGGTCGGCAGGCTCCAGGCGCGGGCGCTGCTGAGGGCCATGGGCCACCACCCTGCGCACGGCCGCGGGATCGTCATGATCAACGGCGACCAGGCCGACCCCAACGGTGTCGCGTTCAAGAAGGGGGCGCTGTCCGTCCTCACCGGCAGGGCCAGGATCGACAAGTCGTACGACGCGGCCGGATGGCGGCCGGAGAACGCCTACACCGACATGTCCGGCGCCATCGCCGCTCTCGGGCCCCAGCGCATCGAGGGCGTCTACGCCGCCAACGACGGCCTCGCCTCCGGCGCCATCGCCGCGCTGAGGGCCAACGGCATCCGGCCGATCCCCCCGGTCACCGGCCAGGACGCCGAGCTCGCGGCCGTACAGCGCATCGTCGACGGCGAGCAGTACATGACCGTCTACAAGCCGTTCAAGCCCGAGGCGTACACGGCCGCCAAGATCGCCGTCGCCCTGGCCCATGGCGCGGGGCCCGGCCCCGTCGCCAGGGACCGGGTGCGCGGCGGCGTCCCGGCCGTGCTGCTCCGCCCGATCCCGCTGACCGTGCACACCATCAGGAAGACGGTGGTCAAGGACGGTATGTACACGATTGATCAGATCTGCACCCCGCAGTACCGGTCCGCCTGTGAGAGGGCCGGGCTCATGCCGTAGGGGAGATGGTTACCGTGCCGGCTCCACCTCTGCTGGCGTTGCGCGGCGTCTCCAAGCGCTTCGGCGCCGTCCAGGCGCTCGCCGACGTCGATCTGGAGATCCACACCGGTGAGGTCGTCGCCCTGCTGGGCGACAACGGCGCCGGCAAGTCCACCCTCGTCAAGGTGATCGCCGGGGTCGGCCCCGCCGACCAGGGCGTCATCGAGTGGCAGGGCCGCTCCGTCCAGGTGAGGCGCCCCCACGACGCGCAGAGCCTGGGCATCGCGACCGTCTACCAGGACCTGGCGCTGTGCGAGAACCTCGACGTCGTCGGCAACGTCTTCCTCGGCCGCGAGGTGCGCAGGTTCGGCGTCCTCGACGAGGTGGAGATGGAGCGCCGCACCCGTGGTCTGCTGCAGAACCTGTCCATCCGCGTTCCCGATGTGCGGGTCCCGGTGGCCACGCTCTCCGGCGGCCAGCGGCAGACCGTCGCGATCTCCCGCTCGCTGCTCGGCGAGCCCAGGCTGCTGCTGCTCGACGAGCCCACGGCCTCGCTGGGCGTCGAGCAGACCACGCACGTGCTGGACCTGGTGGACCGGCTGCGCGACCACGGGCTCGGAGTGCTGCTGATCAGCCACAACATGGGCGATGTGAAGGCCGTGGCGGACCAGGCCGCGGTGTTGCGCCTGGGGCGCAACAACGGCTTCTTCGATGTGATGACCACGTCCCAGGAGCAGATCATCTCCTCCATCACCGGCGCCACCTCCCATGCCCGCCGTCCGCCCCGCCCCGGGGAGGCCGGGCTGTGACCGGCCGCGCTCTGGTGCCCGGCCGGCGGCGCGTCAAGGGCGTCCTGGGCGACATACGGCGGCGGCTGGGCGAAGGGGAGCTGGGCGCGCTGCCGGTCGGCCTCGGCCTGATCGTGCTGTGGGCCGTCTTCGAGCTCCTGAACGACAACTTCCTCTCCCCGCGCAATCTGTCCAATCTGAGCGTGGACATCGTGGGCACGGGCCTGATCGCCGTCGGCATCGTCTTCGTGCTGCTCATCGGGGAGATCGATCTGTCGGTCGGCTCGGTCGGCGGGCTGGCGGCGGCCGTCTTCGCGGTGCTGAACGTCAACGAGGGCCTGCCGGAATGGCTCGCCCTGGTCATCGCGGTGCTCCTGGGCGCGCTGATCGGGGCGCTGCACGGGTTCTTCTTCGCCAGATTCGGCGTACCGGCGGTCGTCGTCACCCTCGCCGGGCTGCTGGCCTGGAACGGCCTCACCCTCTACCTGCTCGGCCAGAGCGGCACCATCAACCTCGACAGCCAGGGCCTGGTCGCCAAGCTGACCAGCTACTACTTCAACGACGTCGCCGCCGCCTACAGCCTCGCCGCCCTCGGCCCGGCCGTCTTCTTCCTCGCCGCGTACCGCGACCGGCGGCGCCGCAAGGCCGCCGCGATGCCGTACCGGCCGCTGCACGAGATCGTGGTGCGCACCGCCGCGATCGCGGTGGTCGCGTTCGCGGCCGCCTATGTGCTCAACCAGTTCCAGGGCCTGCCACTCGCTCTGCTGATCTTCGTGGTCCTGGTCGCCGCCCTGGACGTGCTGCTGCGCCGCACGCCCTACGGCCGCACGGTCTACGCGCTGGGCGGCGGCGTGGAGGCGGCCCGCCGGGCCGGGGTGCGGGTGACATGGGTGCGGATCTCGGTCCTCATGGTGTCCGGCACGATGGCCGCGCTCGGCGGGCTGTTCCTGGCCTCGCGGATCACGTCGGTGAGCCAGCCCTCCGGCGCCGGCATCCTGCTGCTCAACGCGCTCGCGGCGGCCGTGATCGGCGGTACGAGCCTGTTCGGCGGGCACGGCCGGACCTGGTGCGCGCTGCTGGGCATCCTGGTCATCCAGTCGCTCTCGTCCGGCATGGCCCTGCTGAGCGTCGAGTCGGCTCTCCAGTTCATGATCACCGGCGGGGTGCTGCTCGCCGCGGTCGTGCTCGACTCGCTCTCCCGTCGCTCCCAGAAGTCGCGCGGCCGGGCCTGACGCCCGGCGGCGGGGCGAGGCCGTACGGGAGACCGCCGTGCACTCGGGGCGTACGAGGCCCTGGCCGGGCCGGGGCGGCTCAGCCGCCCCCGGCCGACTTGGCCGCCCGGGCCCGGGAGGCCGCTATCTCCGCGTAGGCCTGGTCGCGGCCCTCCCAGTGGGAGCCCTCGACGGATTTGCCGGGTTCCAGGTCCTTGTAGACCTCGAAGAAGTGGGTGATCTCCATCCGGTCGAACTCCGGGACATCGCCGATGTCCTGCACCCCGGCGTAGCGCGGGTCGTGGGCGGGGACGCACAGGATCTTCTCGTCCGGGCCCTTCTCGTCGCTCATGCAGAACATCCCGATGGCCCGGCACTCGATGACACACCCGGGGAAGGTGGGCTCACCGACCGTGACCAGGGCGTCCAGCGGGTCGCCGTCGCGCCCCAGGGTGTGGTCGATGTAGCCGTAGTCGGCCGGGTACTTGGTGGCGGTGAACAGCATCCGGTCCAGCCGGATCCGCCCCGACCCGTGGTCCATCTCGTACTTGTTGCGCGATCCCTCGGGGATCTCCACGACGACGTCGAACTCCATCGCGACCTCCTCCCCCGGTCACCCGTGTGCCCGGCGCGCGCTTCCAGTGTGCGCCGTGAGGGCCGTACGGGCAGCCCGTACGTCATGCGTTCCGGCCAAGCCTCCGGTTGGCCAGGACGGACACCTTGCGCCGGACGGCCGTCACCTCGTCGGTGTTGACCTCCGCCACCAGCAGCCCCGGGGTCGCCCCCAGCCGCTGGCGTACGGTCCCGTCGGGGCCGACCACGGCGCTGTGGCCGATACCGGTGGGGGCCGTCGGATCGGCCGCCTCGGCCGCCAGGGTGCCGGTGGCCGCCGGATCTGCCTGCCCCACGGCGGCCAGCCAGACGGTGGCGTCCAGCGCCCGCGCCCGGATCAACAGCTCCCACTGCTCGCGTTTGCCGGGCCCCGCGCCCCAGGAGGCGGGCAGCAGCGACAGGTGTGCGCCGGCGTCGGCGTGGGCCCGGAACAGCTCGGGGAAGCGCACGTCGTAGCAGGTGGCCAGGCCGATCCGGACGCCGTCGAGGTCGAAGGTCACCACCTGGGAGCCGGGTGCGACGGAGTCGGACTCCGCGTAGCCGAAGGCGTCGTACAGATGGATCTTGTCGTACGAGGTCTCCACCCCGGGGCCGGTGGCCAGCAGGGTGTTGGTCACCCGGCCGTCACGCGCCGGGGTGAACATACCGGCCACGACCACCAGACCGGTGTCCTTGGCGATCTGCCGCACCTCGGTGGCCCACGGCCCGTCCAGCGGCTCGGCGAGCGGCCCCAGGGGGGTGCCGAAGCACGCCATGGCGGCCTCGGGGAAGACGATCAAGCGGGCGTCGGCCGCGGCGGCACGGTGTGCCTGCTCCCGAAGGACGGCAAGGTTCCGCTCCGGGCGCGGGCCGCTGACGATCTGGCTCAGTGCGATACGCATGACGTGGTCTGCCTCTTTCCCTGAACGTGGCCTCGAGTGGTCCCCACGGGTGTGTACGTGACGCCCCGGGGGTGCGCTCATTGTGCGGCCCGCGCATCTCGGCCATGTCTCGAGGACGCCACCCCCGCGCCCCGAGGCGGGAACTGGCCGTCCGTCAGCGGAACCCCGCCGGCCGAAGCGGTCAGGTGAAAGCCGTCGGCCGCACGCCCCGTGGGGTCGTGCGGCCGACGGCCCTTGTCACCACACCTGCCTTGTCACCTCTCGATTCACACCTCGCGCGCCTCCCGGCCGGTGCGCATCAACACCCCCGCCGCGACCAGTCCGAGCACACACGTGACGGCGCCGACCACGACGTTGTTCCAGATCATTCCGGCGTCGGGGAACCGTGTGACCACCCACGGAGAGATGATCATCCATACACCGATCGCGGACATCGCCCAGCACAGGCTGTACATCCGGCGCGGCGCCGTGGTCAGGCCGACGCCCAGCAGGGCCACGCAGATGCCCAGGATGAGGTTGTTGACCGTGAGGTCGGGGCGGGTGCCCGAGAAGTGGATCACCCAGGGAGAGATGGCGAAGTAGAGACCGGCCAGGAGCACCGGCCCGTCGACGAAGACAACATCCCGGGCGCCGAGCATGCGTGCGTACCGCTCGCGCATCTCGGTGACGTCGGGGTGGCGCGTGATGTCGCTCCTGTGGCGTGAGACGTCGGCCATACGACTCGCCTCCTTCGATCCATGCAAGTCTGACCGCGCAGTGCGGCGCTGCGCCGCACCACCATTGTGCGCCTCGCCTTGGTTTATAGGTAGATGTCTGTTTGAACGGCGAGAAAGTGGTTATGCCCGTGAAACCGCCGGTTCAGCTGGAGTCGGACCGGTGGTCGTACGGCATCTTGGGGCAGCGCGGGCAGACGAACACGTACACGCCGCCCATGTCGCCGATCATCAGGCCCGGGGCCCGCTGCACGGCCTCCCGCCGCTCGTAGGGGAGGTCCCTGATCTCTCCGACGGGCGGCCGGTCCTCGACGGGCAGCCAGGTCTTCGCGGACCCGCCGTCGAACTCCGCGCTGTCGACGGTGAGCAGATGGTCCATCCGGAGCCCGCAGTCCGGGCAGTCGGGCCAGTCGGGCTCCTGGGTCCAGTTGGGGTAGCCGCCCGCCTTGACCCCGGGGGCGACCGACAGCGCGTACCAGTACGACCAGCCGCTCTCCTCCTTCAGCCGGTCGAACCGCTCCCCGAGGTCCCGGGACAGCCCCTCGGGCAGGTCCCACTGCGGATACTCCACGACCCGCTCGGGGTGCACCACGCACGGCGCCGGCAGGTAGCCGTCCGGGGCGCCCGCCGGGCGCGGCGGGGCGGCGAGCGGCCGGTCCACGTCGCCCGAGGCGCGCCAGCGCAGTTCGGGCCAGGGCGCGTAGTAGCGCTCGTGGTCGTACGGGCACCACAGCAGCTGGAGCAGATCCGTGCCGGGCGGGAACGGCAGCCCGGGCACATCGGCCGCGTACAGCTGCAGCACGGGCACGAGCGGGACGGGGTCCTCCGACGGGTCGCTCAGCCGGGTGACCGGGTGGTCGTCCGCGCAGTGCGGCCACGGCTCGGCCGACGGCCACAGCAGCGGCCCGCCGACCGAGCTGTCGCGGACGCCGGGCTCGCCGCGGCGGGGGTGCAGCCGGGTCGCCTCGCGGCGGAAGGGCACGAGCTCGGGGAAGAGCGCCTCGACGTCCACCGGTCGCGGAGGGGTCGTACGGGTCACGCGGGGCCTCCGGCGCGGTCGGGGTGCTGGTGCCCGGAACCCTAGCCTGATCAGGCCGGGAAGACCTGCTCGTCCTTGGCGTACCAGGCGCGGTCGAGGTCGGTCACATGCACGGTGGTCTGCACGGTCAGCCCCGCGACCGGTGCCAGATGGGCGCGCGCGACCTCCAGCACGGCGCCGGACAGCTCCCGCTTGGTCTCGGCGTCCCGGCCGGACAGGATCGCCACCTCGATGTGGATCATGGCGTGGTGCGGGGCGCCGTCGGCCAGGACGGCCTCCTCGACCCGGCGGAACCGGGTCTTGCAGCCGACGACCGTGGTGTCGATGGTCTTGGCGACGACCGGGTGCAGGGCGAGGCCGAAAGCGCGCCGGTCGAAGGCCTCGGCCAGGGTGTCGGAGTACTCGACGACGATGTGCGGCATGGGGAACGTGCTCCTTGACGGGTCGTGGCGGGCCACACTCGCGCGGACCCGTTGCGTGGGCATCGTCGCACCCCGCCACCGCGGCGAGCGCCGAGGGGCGGTCGTCTGCTTCAATAGGTCCATGGCCAGCCTCCTTGACGCCGCGACGGGTCCCCTCGACCTCAAGCCGTTCTGGCCGTCCCGGCAGGCGCACCACTTCGACCGCGAGTGTTGCCGCGCATCGCATGCGCGGGCCTGCTCGCTCGGCCGCTGACGTCACTCGACCGCTCAGCCGCCCTGCTCCCGGGTGATCCCCGGCGGCCCAGCCCGCGCGCACGACGTCCACCGACGCCCCTTGAGCGCGAAAGAGCCGAATCCCATGACGAACGTCCGTAGTCTGTCCGCTACCCCTGTCTCCCCCGTCTCCTCCGCTTCCCCCGCCGCCTCCCCGGCGTCCGCGCCCGGCCGGCACCCGCACGCGCACCCCCATCCGCACCCCGCTCCGCACCGGCAGCGGCTGCGCGCCGTCGCGCCCGACGAAGTGCCGCCGGTCGCCGAGCTGCTGCACCCCGGCGCCACCTGGCTGCCCGCTCCCGCGCACACGCTGCCGGCGCTCCCCGGGCAGCCGCCGATGGTCGGCTATCTCGTGCTCGTCCCCGCCACCGACGCCACGGCGGCGGCCCCGGCCGGGCAGGGCGTACCGGGCGGGCAGCCGGCGGAGCGCGGCGCGGTCACGGGCGACGAGCTCGTACGGATCGACCCCGACCAGCGCACCGCGCATGTCGCCGGGCGGCCGCTCGATCTGACGTACCTGGAGTTCGAGCTGCTGGCCCACCTCGTGGCCCATCCGCACCGGGTGCACACCCGCGACCAGCTGGTGACCACGGTGTGGGGGTACGGCCACGTCGGCGACGGGCGGACCGTGGACGTCCATGTCGCCCGGCTGCGGCGGAAGATGGGCCCCGAGCACCGGGGCACGATCGTGACGGTCCGCCGGGTCGGCTACAAGTACGTACCGACCGCCTGAGGCGACGGGCACTCGGACGGCAGACACCGGCACGGCAGCGTGAAGCCCGCCGCGCCGGGTCAGGCGGTACACGGCCTGATCCGGCGCGGCGGGCTGGTTTGTCGCGGGGTCAGCTGGTTTGTCGCGAGGTCAGCGGCCGGCGGACACCGGCGGCTGGTGGCCCTGGGCCGCGGGCGGCAGCGGCTCCTCGCCGTGGCCGCCGTGGTCGAGCCGCGGCAGCCAGGCCAGCGCCCGCGGCAGGTACCAGTTGCGCTCCCCGAGCAGCGCCATCACCGAGGGCAGCAGCACCATCCGGACGAGCGTGGCGTCCACCAGCACCGCGACCGCGAGGCCGATGCCCATCTGCTGCATGTCCTGCATCTGCAGCAGGGCGAAGACCGCGAACACCGCGACCATGATGGCGGCCGCTCCGGTGATCGAGCCCGCCGTGGACCGGATGCCCTCGCGGATCGCCTCCCGGGTGGCGAGGCCCCGCTCGTGCGCCTCACGGATCCGGGAGACCACGAAGACGTGGTAGTCCATCGAAAGACCGAACAGGATCACCAGCACGAACAGCGGCATCCAGGACTCGATCGCCCCGGCCGGCTCCATGCCCAGCGACTCCGCGCCCCAGCCGTGCTGGAAGACGGCGGTCATCGTGCCGTAAGCGGCCCCGACCGACAGCAGGTTGAGCAGGATCGAGGCGATGGCGATCGGCAGCGATCGGAAGCAGACCAGCATCAGCAGGAAGGTCACGGCCGCGATGAACAGGAACACCGGGAGGAAGTCGTCGGAGAGCTGGTCGTTGAAGTCGACGTTCGCGGCCGTCTCGCCGCCCACGTACGCCTTGTCCGAGACCGGGCCGAGGACCTGCGGGACCAGGTCGTCCTTCAGGGTGTGCAGCGCGTGCTCGGAGGCGTCGTCGGAGCCGTTGCCGGCCAGCGGCACCTCGATGCGCGCCACGCCCTGGTCCTTGTGCAGCTCGACCTTGACGGTCTTGCCGAACTCGCCCGAGGCGGCGAGCTTCTGCTTCAGGTCGGCCACCGCGCCCTGGAAGCGGGGTGAGGAGACGTCGTCGGCCCGTGCGATCACCTCGGCCGGGGCGGGGCCGCCGGGGAAGGACTCGGTGATCGCCTTGAACGCCACCGTCAGCTTCGAGTCCTTGCCGAACTGCTTCTCCATGCCGAGCTGTTCGGTCTTCATGCCCAGCGCGGGGGCGCACAGGGCCAGCAGCAGCGCGCCGGCGATGACCGCGAACAGGCCGGGCTTGGCCAGCACCGGCTTCATCAGCCGGCCGGAGATGCCGCCGCTGGCGTGCACGCCCTTCTTGCCGCGGCGGTTGAGAAGCGGCACCCGCCCGGCGTCGACCCGGTCGCCGAGCCAGGACAGCATCGCGGGGAGCACCGTCACCGAGCCGAGCATCGCGGTGAAGACGACCAGGATGGTGGCGACCGCGAAGCCCTTGAAGAGCAGCAGCCCCGACAGGAACATGCCCGACATGGCCAGCATGACCGTGATGCCGGAGACCAGCACCGCGCGTCCGCTGGTCGCGGCGGCGATGCGCAGCGCGGTCTCGGGGTCCCGGCCCGCGGCCCGCTCGTCGCGCTCGCGGCGCAGGTAGAACAGGCAGTAGTCGACGCCGACGGCCAGCCCCACCAGGAACATCACGGACTGGGTGCTGGAGAACATCGGCAGCTTGTGGCTGGCGAACGCGAGGAGGCCGAAGGTGCCGATGCACGCGGTCACCCCGAGGAAGACCGGCAGCAGCGCGGCGACCAGGGCGCCGAAGACCACCAGCAGGATGCCAAGCGCCAGGGGTACGGCCGTGAGCTCCGCCGTCTTCATGTCGCCGGAGAGGATGCCGTCCAGGCTGTGCGCGAAGCTGGCGTCGCCGACCTCGTACGCCTGGACGCCCCCATGGGCCGCCTCGGTCTGCTTCACCGCGTCGAGCACCGGCTCGATCCGTTCTCCCGCGGTGTCCGCGTCGCCCTTCATCTCAAAGCTGATCAACCCCTCCCGGCCGCTCTCGGAGCGCACCGGCGGCTGGACCCGCACCGCCTCGCCGCTCTTCTCCAACCGCGCCGTGAGGTCGCGCGCGGCGGCCCGCCAGCCGTCCGGCTCGGCGCTGCGCAGCATCACCATCTCGCCGGCGGGGTCCTTGAGCCCGGCGTCCTCCAGGATCTTGTCGGCGCGCGCCGAGTCCCCGGTCCCGCCTTCGGAGTTGGTCATCTCGTTGATGCCGGACATGCCGCCGATGACCGCGACGACCACGACGAACAGCAGCCAACCGATGATCGCGGTCTTGCGGTGTCGGGTGCTCCACCCGCCGAGCCGTACGGCGAGGCCCCGCCTCGTTGCGCTCATGGCGTCTCCCCCCGGGAGGTGTGCGTCCTGGCCGGAACCGACAGGACTGAACGGACTGAAAGGACTGTTGAGGTCACGTCATCGACGCTAGAAAAGGGCGCGCTCGCGCCCCAGCCGCACAAGTCCCCAATCGGCTGAAGCAAAAGGAGAGTCCCGGGGGTGGGGCTAGGTATACCCCGGGACGGGGGCAGGGCAGAGTGACCGCGGCGGGCGGGTCCGCCAGACTTGAACCGTCCGGCCGTGGGGAGCGTCCCGGCCGGGCGCGGGCCCCGGCGCGGGTCCCGCGGGAGCGGCGTCAGGGAGATGTCGGATGAAGGTACGCAAGGCGCTGGTGGCCGCCGCCCGGGGGCTGGTGCTCGCGATCGCCTCGCTGGCCGGGTCGATCACGCTGTTCATCCTGACGGTGCTGTCCCTGGCCTTCATCCCCCTGGGTGTGGGGGTGCTCACCACCCCGCCGCTGCTCGCTCTCGTGCGCGCGCACGCCAATCAGAGACGGCTGCTGGCCGCCCGCTGGTCCGGCGTCGAAATCCCCCTGCCGTACCGCGCCCTGCCTCCCGATCGGCGCGGCGGGCTCGTGGGCGTGGTGGAGCAGTGCTCCCTGCTGCTGAGGGACCCGGCGACGTGGCGTGACCTGTTGTGGCTGATCGTCGACATGACCGCCGGGGCCGTCGTGGCGCTGCTGGCGTGCGTCCCGATGCCGTACGCGCTGGAGGGCTGGGTGCTGGCGCTGGGCACCTGGCGGCCGATCGTGGGCGCGACGGACACCTACTGGTACGGGTTCGTCCCGGTCACCTCCCAGGCCACCGCGAACTACGCCGCTCTGCTGGGCTGTGCCCTCGTCGTCCTGGGCGTCTTCACCTCCCCCGTTCTGCTGCGCGTCCACTTCCTGGTCGGCCGGGCCTTTCTCGCGCCGACGCCGCGGATGACGCTCGCCGAGCGGGTCCAGCACCTCACCGAGACCCGGCATGACGCGGTCGACACCTCCGCCGCCGAGCTGCGCCGCATCGAGCGCGATCTGCACGACGGGGCGCAGGCCCGGCTGGTCGCCATGGGCATGAGCCTGGGCACCGTCGAGGCGCTGATGGAGAAGGACCCGGCCAAGGCGAAGGAGTTGCTGGCGGCGGCCCGCGCCAGTTCCGCCGAGGCGCTGGCCGAGCTGCGCGATCTGGTCCGCGGCATCCATCCGCCGGTGCTGGCCGAGCGGGGCCTGGGCGATGCCGTGCGGGCCCTGGCGCTGCGGATGCCGCTGGCCGTGGAGGTGGAGGTGGACCTCCCGGGGCGGTCCGACGAGCCGGTCGAGTCGGCGGCGTACTTCGCGGTCAGCGAGCTGCTGACGAACGCGGCCAAGCACTCCGGCGCCGACCGGGTGTGGATCGACATCCACCACGACGAGGGTGCCCTGCGTATCGCGGTGACCGACGACGGGAAGGGCGGGGCGGCCGAATCGGCGGGCTCCGGGCTGAGCGGGGTGCAGCGGCGGCTGGGCACCTTCGACGGGGTGATGGCCATCAGCAGCCCGGTCGGCGGGCCGACGATGGTGACGATCGAGATACCGTGCCGGCTCTCCGCCCCGCGCCCCGCTGGGTGAGACCACCGGTGTGCGGGACCACCGGTGTCCGGGACCGCCGGTGCCTCAGGGTCCGGGGGGGGAGCCGGAAACCGGGGGGCGGAGCGTACGACGCGGGTGTTAGCGTGCGACAGTCGGCCGCGGGACTCCGGTGCGACTTCCGGAACCCGCCTGCTAAGCGATGATTCGCAGTTCGTGCCCCCATTCCCCGGCCGACACCCGCACACCATGCCGCCAGGAGACCCGAGATGGAGAACCGGACCGACCTCGTGGCGGCCGAGGACCTGCTGCTGTTCGTGAACGCGGCGATCACCTCGACCGGACAGCGGGAGTTCCGCTCGGGCGAGTGGCAGCAGCACATGTCGCTGGAGTTCCTGCACGCGTATGTGCTCGGCAACTACCGGGAGCTGTACGCGGCGACGCTCGCGCTGGACATCAACCACCACAACGCGGCGCTGATCGTGCGCAGACTGCTGGAGACCGCCTTTGAGGCGTCGCCCGAGCAGCGCCGCACCGAGGGGCGGCTGATCGCCGGGCGGCTGGCCCTGCTGCCGCCGCAGCGGGTGTACCGGCTCTTCCGCGAGCTGCGCCGGTCCGGGGTCAACAACCGCCGCACCCGGGCCATCATGCGCGACTGGCTGGCGGCCCGCCCCGATCCGGCGCTCGACGCGGTCAAGTACCGCGCCGGGGTCAAGGCGGTCGCCCGCCACGCCCATCTGCCGCTCGACACCGAGCTCGGCGCCTTCCTCTTCGCACCGCACAGCCGCAAGTCCGGCTTCTCCACCCCCCTGTTCGAGTCCTGGCGCCGCGCCCACTACACCCAGAGCGCGCTGTACGAGCTGCCGTACACCGTCGCCGAGGGGTTCGCGGTCAGGCACGGCATCGACCGGGGCGCCTTCCTGGAGCGGATCGCCCCTCGGCTGACCCGGCTGGAGCGGCTGCGGCTGCAGCGGTCGGCCCGTGAGAGGCGGGCGGACGCGGTGGTCGGCGACCTCGCCACCATGCCGCTGACCCGGCTGGCGAGCTATGTCCTCTCCCTTCCCCTCGACGACCGCGTCCGCCGCCGTGAGGAGCTGACCGCCGCGCTGCGGGCGGCCGCGCGGCGCACCGCGGGCCCGCGCGCGGGAAGTTGGGGCCGGGTGGCCGCGGTGCTGGACGACAGCTTCTCGGCCTTCGGCTCGGCGCAGAAGCGGCGCCGCCCGCTGGCGGTGGCGCTGGGCTGCCACTTCCTGCTGGAGGCGCTGGCGGGCGAGTTGATCCCGCTGTGGCTGTCCGGCCGCACCGACGCGCTGCTGCTGTATCCGCTGGGCCCGACGCCGCTGGGCGCCCGCGTCCTGGACGCGCTGGAGCACCGGCCGGACCGGCTCGTCATCGTCTCCGACGGCTGGGACAACGCGCCGCCCGGCCTGGCCGGCGAGGTGCTGCGGATATGGCGCAGCCGCCTGGACCCCGAGGGCCGCACCAGTGTGGTCCACCTCAACCCGGTATACGACGCGGAGGACTTCGACGTACGGCGGCTGGCGCGGGAGGTGCCGACCGTCGGGGTGCGGGACGCGGAGGACCTTCCGGCCCTGGTGGAGCTGGCCCAGTTCGCGGAGGGCCGCACTCGCGCGGCCGAGCTGTGGGCGCATGTGGACGCCCGCGTACGGCGGTTTCTGGAGGTGGAGGGATGAGCCAGGACACGACGCTCGTGGCGCTCACGGGCCTGACCGCGCTGCCCTCCCAGGTGTGGGGCGCGATCCGTCTTGTACCGCTGGTGCGGGACGAGCCGATCACGGATCTGCGGCTCGACGACCGGCTGTACGGCGATGACTTCGCGGCCGTTGCGGTCGACCGGCGCACCGCGTACTGCTCGTACATCCCGCACGGCTACGTGGCCACCTGGACCGACGACGGCACCCCCGCGTCCTCCTACGGCACCCAGCTGCGGCGGGACGCCGACGGACCACGCCCCGCATGCGTTCCGCTGCGCTTCCACCGCCGGATGGCCCGCCGCGTCGACAAGAACCGGGTGCGTTTTCTGCCCCTCCACCTGGCCCTGGAGGGCTATCTGGCGCTGCACTTCGGCGGCCCCTCGGTGGTGTGGGAGGAGTGGTCGCACCGGGCGGTCAGCCGCGGTCTGTCGCCTCGGGTCGAGCAGGCGTATGCCGGGGCCGAGGTGGAGGGGTTGCGCGACGCGCTGCGGGTCTTCGAGATCCACCCCGGCCAGTGCGGGGTCATGATCTACGCGGCGGACGCCCTCGCCGCCGCCTTTGTCGTGCCGCACCCCGACGACTACCGCGCCCTGCACCCCTCGCTGGTCCTGGACCTCTTCGGGGAGCTGATCCACCACTACACCACGCTGCACGGCCCGGTCCCGGAGTTCCGGGCCCACATCCGCGACGGCGCGGTGGGCTCACTGGCCGAGCTGCGGGCGGAGGCCGCCCGGCATCAGCGCGAGTGGGCGGAGTTCCACGACCACACCATGGCGGGCGGGTTGCTCGACGCGTCGTACACCCTCCAGCGCGTCCGCACGATGGGGCCCTTCACCCTGTCCCGCTTCCTGCCGCCCTTCCACCGCAACACCGAGCAGCACATCGGCGAGACCATCACCCACGAGGACGGCCGACTGGCCTATCTCAAGACCTTTCGTCTCTCCGAGGCCCAGACCCGGCGCGGCCATCTGCTCACCCTCCTCGCCGCCCACGACTGGCACTTCGGCGCGACCGCCGACGCCCTGGGGGTGAGCCGCGACCAGCTCGCCTCCCGTGTGGAGCACGCGGGGTTCGGCGCGCTGCTGCGCCAGGACATACGCGACCACTACCGAGCGGCGGCGCGCCGCGCGGCCACATGAGACCGGTGGCGGCCACTAGAACCCCGGCCGTCCCAGGGCCTGGAGCGCCTCCCGCCGCGCGCTGTCGTGGCGTTCCTGGCCGGAGCCGACGAGGGTCTTGGTGAGGCCGCTGTCGGCGTCCTCGCCGTGTTGCTCGCTCCAGCCCACGACGAGGGCGTCCACCTGCCGCTGGCCGACGTCGAACGTCTTCATGTTCTCCAGCGCCGCCGACGCGTTGGCCTGGGCGACCTGGTCCTTGCCCCACTCGTACATGCCCACGTAGAGGATGGATTGGACCACGTTGCCGAGGACCGGCACGGCGGCGGGCGTCGACGGAACGAAGTTGAACGCGACTGCGGGGATGGTGAAGGCGGCCGTACGGACGTCCGAGGCCCACTGCACCGCCTTGTCCCTCTTGTCGAAGGCGATGTCGGAGCTGACCCCGTCGTAGAAGCCGAAGGCGGAGGAGGCGGCGTTGATGGCGGCGGTGCGGTCGTTCGGGTGCTTGAAGTCGGTCCCGGCCAGCGTCTGGGCCGCGTACTGCCGCTCGGCGGTGTACATCCCGGCGTAGGCGGCGGGGTCCTCCGACACGCCGCGCATGATGCGGGACAGCTCCTCGGGGGACACGGCCATACGGACCGTGCCATCGTCCTTCCACACCCCGTCGCCGTCCGCGTTGACCTTGTAGTTCTCGTTGGTGCGGGACAGGATCTCGTGGGTGTCGGCCGTGTAGTCCATGAGCATGTGGCCCAGGTTCGACCGCAGGTTGGCCGGCATCTCGTCGCCGCGCCAGTCCTTGTTGAGGAGCTTGATGGTGTCGTGCATGACCCGCGCCTCGGCCTCGGTGTGCCCGCCCAGCGGATGCTCGGTACCCGGCACATTGCCGGTGGCGGCCGCCTCCAGCGCCGCGCCCAGGCCCAGGCGGTTCGCCGGGTCGTCCCTGGTGGCGCTGCCGTAGCCGGTGGCGGTCTCCCACCCGGGCCAGTCGCGGTCCTGGAGCAGATACTTCAGGCGCTCGTTCCCGCCGTCCGCCCCGGGGTCGAGGTAGGACGTCGCGACGTCGGGCTGCTTGCCCATGATGCCGAGGACGGTGTCGAGCGGGTCGCCCGTGTAGTCGCCGTGGCCCGCGTTCAGCTGCTTCCACCGGCCGGTCCCGAAGTCGTCCTTCTGCTCAACGGCGATGATGTCGTCGGCGACATCGGTCAGGAACTGCTTCCCGTAATTCTTGCCGTGCGTCATCAGATCGGCGAACGACTGATAGCCGGTGAGCGGGTTCAGCTCCTCGCCGAAGTTCTCGTCGCCGACCTTGCGCAGACCCTCGCGCCACTTCGTGTAGAAGGGGTCGGAGGGAGATGTGGTGGCCGTGGCGATCGAGGTCGCCACGCCTTCCTGGAGGGCGGTGAAATCCTTCTTGTCATCGCCCTTGCCGAGGCTGTGGAACTTGTTGTTGAGCTCGATGACGCCCTTGGGGCCGATGCCGTCCAGGAAGGTCTGGCTGAACGCCTTGTCGTGCCCGTTGTCACGGAAGAGCCGCTGAAATTCGGCCAGCTCCGTGCCGCTCAGCTTGTCGCCGGAGTTGAGCTTGGTCGCGAGCTCCTGGGCCTCCTTGGCCTCGGCCTTCTCTATGTCGCCTTCCGCCTGGTCGTTGAACCCGTCGACGGCGCCGTCAACGGGGTCGGGGTCCCGCACCGCCGCCTTCAGCGCGAGCTTCACGCCCTGGTCGGCGTCGTCCACCGCCTTGACCGCCGCCGCGATGTGTTCGGTCCACGACTGCTCGGTCCGGTGCAGATCCGGGTCGTGGCGCGCGGCATTGGCCTCCGCCTCGCTCGCCTTCGAGAAGTCGTAACTCGCGATTCCGGCCTCGGAGACCTTCATTCCGGCCTTCACCGCGTCCGCTACCGCGGATTTCAGCTTCCCGCGCAGTTCCACGAACTGCTGATGGGCGTCGGTCAGCAGTGAGGCGATGGCCTTCGCCTCCTTCTGGGCGGCGGTGAATTGCTCGTCCGTGACGTCCATGGTGTCCTGCGCGACGAAATTCGCCTGACCATTCCAGCTGCCGTCGGTCCCGACCGACTTGACGTCCTTGCGGTAGAGCTTCTGGGCATCCGAGAACTTCTTCGCGGCCTCCTTCCACTGCCCCGCGGCGGTCTCCAGGTAAGACAGATCAGCTGTCATGACCTGGTGGTACGTGAGCACGGTTTCCCCCATGGCTGAGCGTCAAGCGGTACGTAGGTCGAACCGCGACAGTACCTCTGGCCTGGAGGAACGGGCCGTTTTCACGGCCCGGTTCACAATGTCGAAAGAATTCCGTCACAAGGAAAGGGAAAATCGGGTGACATCCACCAGGATTCCCTTGTGACCCGCCTCACCCATGACCCGCGTCACGACGATTTCGGGACCTCCACCCGTACCTCCTTGCGGAGATCGGCGGCGATCTTGGCGGCCTCGTCGAGCGTCAAGCTCTTCGTCCCCTGGCGCGGCACCACGGTCGCCACCGTGTCGTAATCGGCCCAGGTGCACAGCGTCAGCGTGCCGGGCTCATCCGGGCTCGGCTCCTCCTTCGCCTTGAGCATCTGACACTTCATGACGCCGTTCTCGAATCCCTCGGGCGACTTCCGCTCCGGGCTGCCCACCAACTCGGCGTCACTGTCGCTGCCGCCCGCCTCGCTCTTCTTCTTCAGGGTGTTGAAGAAGGCGTCAACCGACTTCTCCGGATCCTTCACCTCTCCATAGGCGCCCACCAGCTCAAGCTTCTTCGCATCACCGGCGGCAGCCCACTCCACGTTCACCCCCGTACCGGTCGTGAGGCCGAAGGCCTCCGCATTCTCACCGGTCAGCGGCTCACTGTCGGAGTCTTCGCTCGTGTACTCGCCGAGCACGGTCTTGGGTGCGGTGAGTCTGTAGTCCTTGCCGTCGTCGGTCAGCGTCCCGCCGTCGTCGCCGCCCATCAGCATGACGCCACCGACGATCGCCCCGACCACGACCACGGCGCCGATCACCAGGCCCATCGTCTTGCCCTTGCCGCCGCCCTGCGGAGGCTGCGGGTAGCCGGGCGGCGGATATCCGGGCTGCGGCTGCTGTGGGTAGCCGTAGCCGGGCTGCGGAGGTTGCTGCGGCGGCGGTGCGGCGTACGGGGCGCCGCCGCCCTGCGCGTACGGATTCGGGCCGCCCTGAGGGGGCTGGCCGGGCGGCGGGCCCGGCGGCTGTCCCGGAGGCGGGCCGTACGGTCCTGGCGGCGGCTGGTTGTAGCTCATGCGCGGTGAACTCTCCCCCACAACAGAAGGTCTGAACAGGCGTCACGCACTGGGACGCGACAAGGAGTGTGCCGGGTTCCGGATACGACCGCCACCTGGCTTGACCTTCACGCCGACGTCAGACTTTAGCGTTGCCCGCATGACGACACCCACGACGACGGCCGCACAAGCCCCCCTCTCCCTCTACGGCTTTCTGCGCCCCAGGCCGGAGCGGGCCGACGAGGTCAGACAGCTCCTGTCCGCCCTGGTGGAACCCACCCGGCAGGAAGAGGGCAACCTCCAGTACCACCTCCATGAGCACGAGGACGGCCGGCTCTTCCTGTACGAGGTCTGGCGCACCCAGGAAGACCTCGACCGCCACAACGCCCGGCCGCCGCTGCGCGACTTCCTGGCCAATCTGCCGGACTACCTCGAAGAACTCCCCGAGGGCTACTTCAACACCATGATCAGCGACTATCCGCAACCGTAAGGGCGGCGCCCGCGTCCGCCCTGACGATGAACGAAAGAAAACACCCCGCCGGAGTGGTGCCCTGGGCCGTGGCGGCGGGCGCGGTCGCCTGGGGCCTGGCGGGGAGCTGGCGCGCCGAGCACATGCGCAACTACCCATGGAACGTCTGGACGCCCATCGGCTACGGCGCGGCCAAGGGCGTCGCGCTGGGGCTCCTGGCGGGCTGGTGCGCGGTGTGGTTCCTGCGCCTGGGGAAAACGTCCGAGCCCGGCGTGAGCCGGGCCCGCGCGGCGGGCCTCGCCTTCACCGGCGGCCTGCTGGCCGGCATCACCCCCGGGACGATCCGGGACTTCACGGGGCCGCCCCAGCCCCGCACCCTGTACTACTTCGACGAGCCGAGGCCGGACGCCGAGTGGTACTGGCACCCCCTGCTCTCCGAATGGCTCACCTACACCGTCCTCCCCGCCCTCGGCTGCGCCCTCGCCGTCACGGCCGCCGCCCTCCTCTCCGCCCGCGCGTCCCGGCATGCCACCCTCGGCTGGGCGGTACTGGCCGCGCTCGGCGTGGGCCTGCTGCTGCTCCCCCACTACGCGACCGCCGGGCTGCCCCCGGCGGAGGGCAATGGCGACCACGTCAACGAGTCGCCCATCGCCGCGATGACCGTCTGGGCGACGGGTCTCGGGGTTCTGCTGAGCGCTGTGGTGCTGCGGAGGAGAATGAGGCGAGCGCCCAGCACCGCGTGAAGTCTCAGAAAAGGGGAGCCGATGACCGTCCGCCGCGTCATGCCCATTGTCCACTCCGAGGACATGGAGCAGAACCGGGAGTTCTACGGCCGCCTGGGCTTCGAGGAGGTCATGAACCTCGGCTGGATCATGACCCTCGCCTCCCCCACCACCCCGGCGGCCCAGGTCAGCATCATGACGAGCGACAAGACCGCGCCGGTCTCGCCCGATATGAGCGTCGAGGTGGACGATGTGGACGCGGCGTACGCGGCGATGCGCGAAGCCGGCGCGGAGATCGTCCACCCCCTCCAGAACGAGGAGTGGGGCGTCCGCCGCTTCTTCGTCCGCGCCCCCGACGGCCGGGTGGTCAACGTCGTGAGCCACCGCTGATACGCCCTGGTCGGGCGCCATGCCGGGGCGCCCGACCAGGGACTCACTCGGTTACAGGTACGGTCGTGTGATCAGCTCGATCGCATGACCGGCAGGGTCCTTGAAGTACACCCCTCGGCCGCCGTGCTCGTTGTTGATCTCGCCGGGGCGCTGCATCTGCGGATCGGCCCAGTGGACGATGCCGCCATCGCACAGCCGCTGATACGCCCGGTCGAAGAGCTCGTCGTCGATCAGAAAGGCGTAATGCTGCATCTGGATCTCCACCGGCGGCTCGGCGAACTGAAGCAGCACACCGTCGCTGAGCTGGATGTTGGTGAACGGGCCCCAGGACGGTGCTTCCGGAATCTCCAACAACTCCCGGAAGAACCGAGCCGACTCGTTGCGATCCTTGGAGGCGATGATGGTGTGGTTGAACGTGGCTGTCATTCGGCTGACCTCGCTGTTGCTCGACACGAAGAAGGGACTCTCGGTGCACGAGCGCGGGGAGGTCCGCGTGCCGAACTGAGGGGGTGCTTTCCGCGCCCCCACCGTGCGGTCAGACCTCCACCGGATAGCCGATCCGTGTGTGGCGCGATGCCGGTCCGGTGTTCACGTCGGGTGACGTTACTGGATCTTGCCGATTACGACAACAGCGCGCCACACGCGCTCAGTCAGTGATGTACCAGTCGTCCTTGAGGTACTCCAGGGTGGAGGTCCCGATCTCGTTTTCGGAGAAGGTGACGGAGGCCTTGACCGCATCGGCCGGAATGTCGAACTTGGCGGGGCTTCGTACAACGACCTTCTGCGGATCGACCGTCGCGGTCTGCAGAGCCTTCTTCTGCGTAGGCGAGATCATCTGGAACGTGACGAGGAACGTGGACGTGCACGGACCGAACCCCTGGTCCTCCGCCTGCTTCGCCGCGGGCCCGGCCACCTCGCAGACCGTCTTGATGTCCTCCCGCCCCACGGCGTGCAGATACTGCTCGTACCGCCGGATCGCCCCTTCCTTCGTCCTGGCCGCGGCCTGGTCCGTGGGCTGATCCGTGGGCTGGTCCTTGGGCGGATCCGTCGGCTTCTTGTCGGCGGGCCCACAACTGTCGTTGGTGAAGATGCCCGGCAGCAGACGCTTCGGGGAGGGGCCCATCGGCCCGTTGAAGCCCTTCACATGCTGCTGCGAACCCCACCACCCGGAATACCCCCACCAGGGCTCGCCGTCGACGGGGCGGACGTTGTCCCATGTGTGCCACTCCGCACCCTTCGAGGTCCGGTCGAACGTGGGCTTCACCCAGTGGTATCCCGTGGTCGGGTAGGAGCCGTGTGAACCACGCGCCGAGTACACCGTCGGATGCCCGTTCCGCGGATCCAGGTCCGACCACTTCACACTGCACGGATCGCCGCCGTGCTTCGCGAAGGTCACCGCCTCCGGCTTGCCGTCGCGCAGTTGGACCGCGACGCGCTCCCAGTCGCCCTCGTGCCTGTTGCCCGCGATCAGGTTGTTGTAGGCGTAGAAGAACCAGTACACATACGCCGCCCGCTTCGGGTCGGACTTGTGCTTGTGGTACTCCCAGTAGACCGGGGCGCCGGTGCCCTCGCCGCCCCGCACCTCCTTCGGCGGGTCGAGGTAGAAACCGCCGTCGACCTCGGTTGAGGTGTGCCACTTGTCCCCGTGTCCGGGGCAGGACACCGGCTTGGACGAGGACTTCCCCGGCTGCACGTCCGCGTGCTGGTAGGGATTTTTCGCACTCCCCAACCGCCGTGGGTCGACCGGATCGGCCACCGGCCCCTCGTCACGGCAGAAGCCGTCATGGTCGAAGCGCAGCGCGGACCGCCCGATGAACCGCGTCGCGTCCATCGGCAGCAGCGTCTCCCCCTTGGCGAGCCGCACCAACGGCGCGTACCGCGCGGCCTCGGCCGCGGACCCCTTCGACGGCTCCGCCCCCGTCCACTCCTTCTCCTTCTCCGGACCGCACGCCACCAGCGCCACCGAAAGCGACACCGCCACGCCCACCATCGCCCGCATCCGACCCCGCACCGGCTCCCCCCTCGTTCGCGCACCACCAGCCGGCAGCACGTCAGGACATCACGCGGAATCCGAGCGAATGGTTCCCGGCGCGGCGTTGACGACGTGGGCATCGTAGGTGAGATCGACTGCGCCTCCGTCGATGGGTCCATGAATCGTCTCCGGCTGGAACGCAGCCGCGCCCGTTTCCCACGCCTTGGTCAGGTCGGCACCGTCCGGGAAGCGGCCGTTGAGCTGGAGGACGACCATGCCGTGGGCGAACGCCCAGGCAGCGCGGGCAAGGTCCTCGTCGCCGCCGCAGGCGCGGAAAAGAGGCGCGGCGGCGCGGTACTCCAGACCGGGCGGAAGGGCGGCGCGCGGGAGAGGGCGCTCAGTGGTGAGCCGGTAGAGGTGCGGGTGGGCCAGGGCATGCCGGCGGTATGCCTCGGCAAGGGCCGGTACGGACCCCGGGTCGGCGGCCTCGGCGGCCTCCAGTACCTCGGCGGTCTCCCACAGCGACAGGGCGATCAGCTCCGACTCCACCGCCGCCTTGTCGGGGAAGTGCTTGTAGAGGGAGGGGGCCTTGATGCCGAGGCGGTCGCCGAGCCGGCGCATGGTGAGCGCTTCCGGACCCTCCTCCTCGAGCAGCGCCCGGGCGGCGCTCACGATGTCCCGGGCGCGCGGGGTGAGCCGGTCGGTGAATGGGTCAGCCACGCTGGAAGCCCTCCTTGGTGCGCGGTCCGTAGCCGAAAGCTCGATCGTAGGAAATGTGGGCCATCCAGCCGCAGAGCGCCGCGAAGGCAGGCGCCCAGGCGATCGGACCGAACGTATAGAGCACCATCAGAGCCAGCGGGACCAGCGGATAGTGGGCGGCGTTGTAGTACGGGACCGCGCGCGGGAGGAGCCGGCCCCGGGCGAGCCCGGCGGACGCGGCCTCACGGACGCCGATCAGCATCGTCAGGTCGGGGGCGAGCAGACCGGCGAAGGCGAGCAGACCGGCGGCCCAGCCGTGGTTGACCGCCTCCAGCACGGCGAAGGCGGACCAGAACAAGGCGCCGCCGAACCACGCGGCACGGCGGACCACGGTGAGCGTGCGGCGCGGGGCCGGGGTGTCAGGGGTCGTGGCGCTCATGGCTGAGCCTCCTTCGAGACGCATGGGCTAACGTCGTTAGCCACAAAGCTATGGCTAACGACGTTAGCCGTCAAGGCCGGCGCCCCGCACTCAGCCGCGCCACTCCTCCGCCTTCGGCGGCGCGAGGGCGAACCACACCGCCTTGCCCGACGCCCGCGTCCTTGTCGGTGTAGTCGACCACGCCCCAGTCGTCCGAACACGACTCGACGAGCGCCAGCCCCCGGCCGCCCTCGTCGTCGGCCTCGGCCCGCACGGGCTGGGGCAGGGCCGAGCCCGAGTCCCATACGGTGACGCGGAAGTCCGGGGGCTTCGGCTGCCAATCCATGCGCGCGTGGCGGACCTGGGCGTGACGCTGGTCTCACATATCGAGCAGACGCTGTACCTGGAAAACGCGGCCTCTATTGCCAGGTACGACGAGCACTTCGCTAGGTTGGAAGCCATGGCGCTGGCTCCCGTCGACGCCGCGGCGGCACCCGAGACACGCATCGCCAAGGACTCGCTGGGGCTGATCCAGCGCATCCTGTACCCCCTGCTCTAGGAGAGGCATCGATGTCTCGGCTGATATGGCCGAAGTCAAGCTTCAGCGAGGGAGGAGCCGTCAACTGCGTCGAGGTCGCCACCGACCCCACCGGCACCCCGCATCTGCGGGAGAGCGACGACCCCCACACCGTCATAGCCACCACTCCCGCCGCCCTTCGCGCACTCCTCCGCACCATAAAAACCGGCACCCTGGACCGTCCGAGCCACGGATAACCCCCGCTCACCTCACAGCGGTACATTCGTCGGATTCGGTCAAGTCCCCCACCCCAGGGGCCCGACGAAGTCTTGGAGCCGCCGTGCGCGTTGTCCTCGCCGAAGACCTCTTCCTCCTGCGGGACGGTCTGGTCCGGATGCTGGAGGCATATGACTTCGAGATCGCGGCGGCCGTGGACACCGGGCCCGATCTGACCCGTGCGCTCGCCGAGCTGAAGCCGGACGTCGCGGTCGTGGACGTACGGCTGCCGCCGTCGTTCACGGATGAGGGGCTGCAGTGCGCGCTGGCGGCGCGGCGGGCGCGGCCGGGGTTGCCGGTGTTGGTGCTCTCGCAGCATGTGGAGCAGCTGTACGCGCGGGAGCTGCTGGCCGATGGGAGCGGTGGGGTGGGGTATCTGCTCAAGGACCGGGTCTTCGACGCTGATCAGTTCATCGACGCGGTGCGGCGGGTCGCGGCGGGCGGGACGGCGATGGATCCGCAGGTGATCTCGCAGCTGCTGACCCGGCGGTCGCAGGACAAGCCGATGGGGAACCTCACGCCGCGCGAGCGGGAGGTGATGGAGCTGATGGCGCAGGGGCGGTCCAACGCGGCCATCGCCGCGCAGCTGTTCGTCACCGAGCGGGCGGTCGCCAAGCACACCTCGAACATCTTCGGGAAGCTCGGCCTGCCGCCGTCCGACGACGACAACCGCCGGGTGCTGGCCGTGCTGGCCTATCTCGACCGGGGGGACACCCGGGGGTAGCCTCCCTGTTCCATACGCCCGGCAGCCGTCGGTGGCGGCGGGTTACGGGAGTGCCGCGAATGCATCTCGATGGTCACGTGCCCACTGCTCGAACGTGCCCGCCGGTCGGCCCAGCACCCGCGGCACATGCTCGGTGACGTAGGCCGCACCACCGGCGCGCGCCCAGCCGATGCCAGTGATCATCCCGTCCGGCAGCTGGTCGAGCGCACTCACGTCGTCGGTTGTCTTGACCGGCCGTTCCAGCACCCGCTCCAGGATCGCCGCCTGATCCGTGAACGTCAGCAGCTCCGGCCCGGTCAGGTCGTACCGCTGCCCGTCGTGTGCGTCGCTGGTCATGGCGGCGACGGCGACCGCGGCCACGTCCCTCGGGTCGACGATGGCCTGCCGGGAGTCGCCGGTCAGGTTCGGGATCGGCTCGCCGGCCTGGATCAGCGCCCGGTGCCACAAGAAGTTCGACGCGAAGCTCGGCGGACGGAGCATCGTCCACGCGAGCCCGCTGGCCTCGATCGCCTCCTCCGCGGCGAGGTGCCACGCCCCGACGGTCGCCCCCTCGAACCGCTCGCCGCTGCCGATCGCGGACAGCTTGACGATCTTACGGACGCCCACCGCCCGCGCGGCCTTCACCAGGGCGATGTCGTGGTCCGCTGTCGGCACGGGCGCCACGGTCACCAGGAAGACCGTATCGACGCCGGTCACCGCGCGCGCCAGCGACGCCGGGTCGTCGAAGTCGGCCCGCACCCCGCCGGGCCGCTCGCGGCGGGACATCGCCCGAAACGGCACACCTTGTTCGGTGAGCAGACGGACAACATGGCTACCAATGGTGCCGGTGGCACCCGTAATAAGGATCATGTCCCGACGATCGCAGCGCTCTCACACCGCGTGATAGGAAGTTTCGGCACTGTCGTGGACCGTGTGAGCTCTCTATCGTGGACCGGGTGAATTCCCTGGTCGTGCCGCCTGCCCTTCTGCGTTGGGTGGCCAGGATCGAAGTCGCTACGGCGACCGGTTCGGCGGCGGTCGACGTACCCGATCACGCCACCACGCTTCTCCTGCGCAGCGACAAACGTGAGCTGATCGTCATGGGCCCCCGCACCCGGGCCACCTATCACATCGGCGCGCCCGGCCATTCGTGTGTGCGGGTTCGTATGCGGCCGGGGCGTGCCCAAGCCCTGCTCGGCCGTCCGCTGCGTGATCTCGCCGACCGGGTCCTGCCGCTGCGCGAACTACCGGGCCTGGACATCGGCCAGTTCGCCGTCGATCCGATCGCCGCCCTCGAAGGCGCGGTGGCCGACCGACCGGAGCCCGAGGCGCGGCTCGACGAGGCGGCAGACCTCCTGGTCGGCGCCACTGTTGCCGCGACCGCGGCCCGGTTGCACATCAGTGAGCGCCGCCTGCACACCTTGTTCACCGACGGCACCGGCTTGTCTCCCAAGCACTTCGCACGCATCGACCGTGTTCGTGCCGTGCTCGCGGCCGATGCCGGCGGCCGGTGGTCGGACATCGCCGCGACGGCGGGCTACTACGACCAGTCCCATATGACGGCCGAGTTCCGCCACTTCATGGGCGTGCCACCGGCCGCGTTCACCGCGGGGCGGCGTCCCGCCGCGACTGCGTGCACTGGCTGAAGCAAGAGCTGAAGACCCTGTCCGCGACGTCACACAGTCGCAAAATCACACACTCGCACGGCACAATCCTCCGTCGTGGAGATCACCGCGCGCGAACTCAACCGGGCCACCCTCAGCCGTCAACTCCTCCTGCGGCGGGAGCCACTGGCCGCCGTCGACGCCGTACGCCGCATCGTGGCGCTCCAGGCGCAGCACGCCGCCTCGCCGTATGTCGCGCTGTGGAACCGGCTCGCCGGATTCGATCCCGCGCAGCTGGACGCCGCGTTCGCCGGCGACGCGGTCGTCAAGGCGACCTTGATGCGGATCACGCTGCACGCGGTCCACGCCGACGACTACCAGGCCTTCCGCGAGGCGATGCGGCCGACGCTGTACGCCTCCCGGCTCGGCTACCGCTTCGCCGCCGCCGGGCTCACGCCGGCCGACGCCGATGAACTCGTCCCGGAGCTGCTGGCGTTCGCCGAACGGCCGCGCACGACGGCCGAGATGGACGCGTGGCTCGAGGAGCGGCTCGGCCCCGAGAAGAAGGCCGGGGCGTGGTGGGGGCTGCGGGCGTACGCGCCGCTGTGGCACGCGGCGACCGGCGGGCCGTGGTCCTTCGGGTTCCGGCCGTCGTACCGGGCGGCGCAGGCGGGTCCGCTGCCCTTGGGGCGGGAGGCGGACGCGGACGCGCTGCAGAGGCTCCTGGTGCGCTATCTGGAGGGGTTCGGACCGGCTTCGGTCGCGGACATGGCGCAGTTCGCCATGGTCCAGCGGACGCCGATACGCCAGGCGCTGGGCGCGCTCGGGGACGCCGTCGACGAGCTCAAGGGGCCCGACGGCATCGCGCTGTTCGACCTCCCGGGCGCCCCGCGCCCGGCCCAGGACACCCCGGCCCCGCCCCGGCTGATGGCGATGTGGGACAGCGTCCTGCTCGCGTACGCCGACCGCAGCCGGGTGATCCCCCCGGCCTACCGCCGGACGGTGATCCGCAACAACGGCGATGTGCTGCCGACGCTGCTGGTCGACGGCTATGTGGCCGGTGTGTGGCGGCCGGTCGACGGGGGCATCGAGGCCACGGCCTTCCACGAGCTGTCGCCCGCGGTATGGGACGGGCTCGCCGCGGAGGCCCGCTCGTTGCTGGCGCTGCTGGCCGACCGCGATCCCCGGGTCTACAGCCGTTACGACCACTGGTGGGCCAAGCTCTCCGGCGCCCAGGTGCGGATGCTACGACGCTAGTCCTCCAGGCGCGGGGCCTGTCACCTCCGATACCGCTGTGCCACTGCCGCGAAGGCGGCCTTGGGTTCCCAGTCCATGTCGGGGTAGGTCCGCCCCCGGCGCCCTTCGAGGAGTTTGACGATGCCCAGGCCGGCCCGGTCCAGGTCATAGCGGGGGTCGGCGTCGGGGCGGTGCGGGTAGCCGGGTAGGGCGAACAGGAACACGAACGCGCTGTCCACGCCCTCGGTCTCGAAGATCTCCAGCAGTTCGCTCAGATACGCGGCCTGGCCGGCCTCGTCGCGCTCGTACACGCCGTTCAGCCGCACCGGGGCCCTGGTCTCCGGGTCGTACTCGACCACCTCGAGCACCCGGCCGCCCCGGTCGCCCGCGCCCCGGTAGGCCGCGGTGCCGAACCCGGTGATGGCGAGCGGCTTGGCGCCCTGGGCCAGGGTGCGCACCGCGTCCCGGAACCGGTCGGCGACCTCGGCGGAGCGGATCAGCTCGAACGTCACGAAGTCGAAGGGGGCCCAGTCGACCTGCTCGAACTGGATGGACGCGTAGGTGAGTTCGCCCTGGAAGCGTTCGCGGACCGTGGCCGCGGCGTCGCGCAGGAAGGCGTTGACGCGCACGCCGAGCTCGCGCATCGCCTCGGCCCGCCGCTCGGGTCGGCTCATCAGCTGTCCGACCCGCTCCTCGGGGCTTTCACCGGGCAGGAACCCGCGGTTCATCACGCTCAGCTCCACCCCGGCGACGAACACGACCGCGGCCCCATGCCGCCGGAGCCGTTCCGCCCGCTCGGCACAGTCGCTCAGCAGCGCGAGGATCTGCTCCGGGTCCAGCTCCAGCGGATAGGGCGAGAACCAGACCTCCAGGCCGAGCTCGGCGGCGGCGCCGGCGGCCAGCTCCAGCCGGTCCGGGTCGCCGCCGATGATCTGGACCGCGTTGCAGTGCAGGTCGTCGCGGATGATGGCGAGTTCACGCCGGACCACCGCGGGGTCGAAGCGCTCGCGGGACATCTGGCCGTGCACGACGAATCCGGTGTCGTAGGTCATCCCTCTTGCTCGCATGCCGCTGCCCTCTGTCCTCTCCGTCGGTCTCGGTCGGCTCGAAGCTGGCAGGAAAAGTGCGTGCACGCAAGTTTGCGTGTACGCAACCCTGTGTGGAAGGGTGGCACCGTGACGACACCGCCAGGGCTGCGGGAGCGGAAGAAGCAGGCAACGCGCGCGGCGCTGCGCGAGGCGGCCCTGCGCCTGGCCCTGGAGCGCGGACCTGACCAGGTACGGGTCGAGGACATCGCCGAGGCGGCCGGGGTCTCGCCGCGCACCTACAACAACTACTTCGCCAGCCGCGAGCAGGCGATCGTCGCCGCCGTCACCGCGGACCGGGAGGCGCGGATCGCGGCGGCGATCGCAGCCCGGCCCGCAGGGGCGCGCCTGGCCGACGCCATCACCGAGGCGGTGATCCAGCAGTACACGGACCCCGGCGAGCACGACCCCGAGGTGCTACTGCTGATCACCTCCAGGGCCGCGCTGCGCGACGCGTTCCTCGACACCACCGCCGGAATCGAGCCCCCTCTCACGGCGGTGATCGCCGAACGCCTCGGTGACGCCGGAGCGCACACCGCCCGCGTCCTCGCGGCGAGCGTGGCCGCGGCGGTGCGCATCGCGTTGGAGGGCTGGCTCCGGCCGGACGGGGCCGCAGGGTCTGCCGGGGCCACAGGGGCCGCCGGGGCCACAGGGGCCGCAGGGAGCTTCGGTGTCGGAGGGCTGGTCGTACCCTCCGGCTCGCTGCCCGACCAGTTCCGCGCGGCGCTGGCCCCGCTCGCGCCCGCGTTCGACGCCGCCGAAGAGCACGCCTCTGGTCATTGACGGGAGATCAGGCCCCGGTTCGGTCCGTACGGGTGGACACCCCGTACGCACCATTGCTGCCACCCCGCCACCCTCGTTAACGTGCCGCTCACATACCACCGTTGGCCCGGGCCGGGCGTCATTGGGGGGCACCATGAGCGATCTGAGCAGACGTACGCTGATCGGAACCGCCGGAGCACTCGGCGTCGGGGCCGCACTCGGGAGCCAGTCCCCGGCGGCGGCCGAGGGAACGGAAGGCACAAGAAAAACCGTGTTCGACACCGCGCCCGCGCGCGCCGCCCTCAAGCGGCTGCTGCCGGACCACGCCGAGCAGTTCCGCCTGGTGCCGCTGGAGGCCGAGGGCGGCAAGGAGCGGTTCGAGGTCTCGGGGCGGCCGGGGCGGATCGAGGTGGCAGGGACCAGCCCGGCGGTGCTGCTGACCGGGGTGCACTGGTATCTGAAGTACACCTGTCATGCCCTGATCACCTGGGCCGGGGACCAGCTGGACCTGCCCAAGCAGCTGCCCGCGCCCCGGGGCCGCGTCGAGCAGTCGACCGCGCTGCCGCACCGCTTCGCGTTCAACGACACCCACGACGGCTACACCGCGCCGTTCGCCGGCTGGGACCACTGGGAGCACCTGATCGACGTCGCGGCCCTGCACGGCTGCAACGAACTGCTGGTCACCGCCGGACAGGAAGCCGTCTACCACCTCCTCCTCCAGGACTTCGGCTACTCCGACGAGGAGGCGCGCGCCTGGCTGCCCGCGCCCTCCCACCAGCCGTGGTGGCTGCTGCAGAACATGAGCGAGTACGGCGGGCCGGTGAGCCCCGAGCTGCTGGCCAAGCGCATCGACCTGGGGCAGAAGATCGCCGGCCGGCTGCGCGAGCTGGGCATGCGGCCGGTGTACCCCGGCTACTTCGGGACCGTCCCGGACGGGTTCGTCGAGCGCAACCCGGGGGCGCGTACGGTCCCGCAGGGCACCTGGAACGGGCTCAAGCGCCCCGACTGGCTCGATCCGCGCACCGAGCCGTTCCGGCAGATGGCCGCCGCGTTCTACCGCCACCAGCAGAAGCTGTTCGGCGAGTGCGCGCTGTTCAAGATGGATCTGCTGCACGAGGGCGGCGCCGCCGGGGACGTGCCCGTGGCCGACGCCGCCCGCGCCGTGGAGACCGCCCTGCAGACCGCCCGGCCCGGCGCGATCTGGGTGATCCTCGGCTGGCAGGCCAACCCCCGGCGGGACCTGCTGGACGCCGTGGACCACGACCACATGCTGGTCGTGGACGGCCTGTCGGACCTGGACTCGATCGGCGACCGGGAGCAGGACTGGGGCTCGGTGCCGTACGCCTTCGGCACCATCCCCAACTTCGGCGGGCGCACCACGATCGGCGCCAAGACCCACATCTGGGCGCGGCGGTTCACCCAGTGGCGCGACAAGCCGGGCAGCAAGCTCGTCGGCACCGCTTACATGGCGGAGGCGGTCGGGCGCGATCCCGCGGCGTTCGAGCTGTTCAGCGAGTTGGCGTGGCGGGATGCGGCGGTGGACCGCGAGGAGTGGTTCCGCACCTATGCGGACGTACGGCTGGGCGGGCGCGACGAGCAGGCCCGGGAGGCATACGCGGCGCTGCGCGACACCGCGTACCAGATCACCAGCTCCGACGGCCGCCCGCACGACTCGGTCTTCTCCGCCCGCCCCGATGTGACCGCGCGCTCGGGCACCAACTACGCCACCCGCATCCCCGCCTTCGACCTGGCGGACTTCGACGCCGCCTTCGCCGCGCTGCTGGGCGTGCGCCCGGGGCTGCGCGACTCCGACGCCTACCGCCACGATCTGACCGACATCGCCCGCCAGGCGCTCGCCGACCGCTCCTGGACGCTGATCCCCCATCTGCACGACGCGTACGAGCGCAAGGACCTGGAGGCCTTCCGCACGCTCGCCCGGCTGTGGCTGAAGCTGATGCGGCTGAGCGACGACATGACCGGCGCGCACCGCGGCTTCCTGCTCGGGCCCTGGCTGGAGGACGCCAAGCGGATGGGGTCCGACGAGACGGAGTCCGCGCGCTTCGAACACCTGGCGCGCACCCTCATCACCACCTGGGCGGACCGGGTCACGGCGGACGCCCCCGGGAAGCTCGCCAACTACGCCAACCGCGACTGGAACGGCCTCATCGGCGACTTCCACCTGCCGCAGTGGCAGAGCTATCTGGACGAGCTGGAGGACGCGCTCGCCGAGGGGCGCGAGCCGCGCGACTTCGACTGGTTCACGGTCGAGGAGCCCTGGACGCGCGAGCGCAAGAGCTACCCGGTCCGGGCCACGACGGACGCCCACCGCACCGGGCTCCGGGTGTACGAGGCGCTGGCCAAGGCCCCGTACCAGGGCACGGCCGCCGTCTCCACCACCCCGCCGCAGGTCGAGCCCGGGGGCGCCGCCGACATCACCGCGTCCCTGCGCAACATGAACGGGCTGCGCGCCACCGGCCGCGTCGACTTCGACCTGACCGTGACCGGCCTCGACCCCAAGCCGCAGGGCGACACCTGGCTCCGCTCGATCCCGGCGGCGAGGACCGGCGAGGTCCACTGGACGGCCACCGCGCCCGACGAGCCGCTCCAGGACCCGCTCAAGCCGCTGCCGTACGAGCTCGGCGTGGAGTTCGGGCCGCGCGGCGAGGACCGGGGGCGGCTGCTGCGCACCGGCACGCTGTGGGTGGCCGGGCCCCTGGACGCGGGCCTGAAGACGGTCACCAACAACGCCGCGGTCTTCGGGCAGCTGTCGGACCGCTTCGCGATCGACGGGGCCGGGCGGGACCTGTGGAAGGCGACGGCCGAGTTCGGGTCGGTGTACCGGGAGGGGGCGCTGGCGGTCGGCACCGCCGTCACGGTGAAGGTGGTCAGCCAGGCCGTGACGGGCGCGTGGGCCAGGGCCGGCATCATCGCCCGCGACAGCCTGGCGACGGCGGGCTCCCGGGGCTTCGTGAACCTGGCCGCGACCCCGTCCAACGGCGTCGTGCTGTCCTACGACTCGAACGGGGACGGCACGCTGGACACGTACAAGCGGATCACCGGAGTCAAGGCGCCCGTGCTGCTGCGGCTGACGCGGACGTCCACCACCTCGTACAAGGGCGAGCTGTCGACTGACGACGGGACGACCTGGCGGACGGTGGGGACGGTGACGGCGCCGGGGGGCGCGGGCTCCGCGCAGGACGTCGGGATCTTCATGAGCGCGACGCACGGGGGGAACGTGGCGCGCGGGACGGCCGAGTTCAGCGGGTGGCGCGTGGGGTGACGGCCGGGGGGACGGCGGGGGGACGGCCGGGGGGCTCCCCGCCCCACCCCTTCGCGCGGCATCGATATGCGGCCCCGCCGGGTCGCGGCCCCGCCGGGTTACGGCCAGTAGGCGTGCCCGGCGGTGACCATCGCATCCTGCGCTCGTTCTCCAACCGTGGAGCAGCAGCAGGCGACAGCCAACCTCTCCGGCGAATCCCCCACCGTCATCGACGTCGAGCAGGCCGAGGCCGCTCTCGTCGAGCACTATCCGCGCCTGGTGCGGCTCGCCTATCTGGTGCTGCCGCCCGGCGCGGGGCGCGCGCGCCGGGTGCTGGCGGCGCACGCGCTCGCCCAGCGCGCGCTCCCTCGCAACCGGGCGAACGGCGACGAAGCTCAGGCCGGGGCCGGCACCGGGCCGGGACTGCCCGGGCAGCGCGGGCCCGAGGGCACGGCGGTCGACAGCGGGTACGCCCTCGTACGGTTGCGGGTGTTGCGCGGCGCGCTGCGGGCCGCGCGGCGGCGGCGCGGCCCGCTGGCGCCGGCGCTGCCCCGGGTGTGGGGGCTGCGGCTGGTCCCGCGCCCGGGCGGGGCCGATGAGCTCGCCCTGGACAAGGCGCTGTCGGAGCTGTCGGGCCCCGGCCGCGCCGCGTATGTGCTGCGCGAGCTGGAGCGGATGGGCGACCGCGAGGTGCGCGAGGTGCTGAAGGCCGCCGGGGTCATCGACCCGCGGGGCGCGCTCATCGAGGCGGACGCGGTGGACGACCCGGCGGGCAGCCGGGACGGGGCGCTGCTGGAGTCCCCCGAGTTCGACCCCTGCTCGCTGCAGGCCCGGCCCACCGATCTGCTGCGCCGCCGCCAGCACGTACGGGCCGCGCTCGCCGCCGCCGCGGCACTGGTGGTGTGCGGCACGCTGCTCGGCCTGCCCGGTGAGGGCTGGGGCCCCAGCGGCGCCGCCGCGCCCTCGTACGCGCGGAACCCGTCCTCGGAGCGGGCGCTGGACCCGGCGGAGCTGATCCGCGCCGCGCCCGACGCGTGGCGCACCGCCACCCGCGCCGACTTCTCGTCCTGGCCCGCGCGCGGCGACCGTACGGACGACACACCGCTGCTGCGCCGCGCGCTGGCCGTGTGGGCGCGGCCGGGCCGCTCGGTGCGCGTGTCGGCCACGCCCGGCACCCAGTCGGGCCCGCCGCCGGGGCCGCCGCAGCTGCTGTACGCGGGCGAGGTGGACCAGGTGGCGGTGGTGCTGCTGTACGACGGGCTGCGGGTGGTGCGGTACGCGGAGACGGGCCGGGGCGACGGCGGCGCGGTGGCGCTGGACTTCGCGCGGGCCGACGCCGCCGACGCGGCCTCCTCGACCGGGCTGGTCGCCACCCGCACGGACGGCAACGTCCGCTATCTGACCGCCCCTTGGGTGCGCCACCCGCTGGTGCGGGACCTGGTGCGGCCCGACGAGGCGCCGCAGCCGCTGGGTCTCGCCGCGGACGGGGTGACCGACCCGGTGCGGGCGGGCGGCGCGGGCCTGGTGCGCGGTCCGGGGCAAACGCCCGGCTGTGAGAGCTGGACGGCGCTGCGGCTGGGCTCCCGCCTGGTGACGGACCTGGGCGAGATCGTCCCGGTCCGGCTGACGTACGGCGCCCCCGGCGGGCGGGGGGAGGGCGGCGGCCGGCGGGACGTGGCGGGCGCGGAGGCCCGGGCGGCCTGGGCGCACACCGCCTGCCGTCTGCCGCTGCTGCACTCGCGGGGGGTGCGCGAGGTCAACGCCTGGCGGTTCGCGGCGCAGCGGCTGCCCGAGGGCGGCGGCGCGGCGGACTGGGTGTGCACCCGCGCGGAGACCTGGCGGGGCGCGGGCGACCGGGTGCTGGCCCAGTTCCAGCCCCCGGCCAGGGACCCGGGCGCCCCGGCCGCCGTCGTCGCGAGCGCGGACGGCTCCCCGGCCTGCGGGCCGCGTGCGCCGCGCGTGCTGGCGGGCGCACTGTGGAAGTCGCGCACCGGGCGGTGGTATCTGCTGGCGGCGGGCAGCGGCCAGGTGACCTCCGTCGCGGCGCGCGGGGACGTCCGGGGCACGGCGGCGGGACGGCTGCTGGCGCTGCCCGCCGAGGCCGGCGACCAGGCCCGGCTGAGCGGCCGGCTGGCGGGCGGCGGACGGCTGACGGCGCTGCGCTGAGCCCGGCTCCGTTCAGGTCGGCTCGACTCAGCGCGGTGACGCGGCGCGCAGCAGCCGGAGTTGGCCGATCTCGGCGGCGTTCTTCATGAGTTCGGAGTTCACCCAGCCGAGCATGTGGGCGACGGTGTGCTCGGGGTCGTGTCGCCAGGGGAAGGGCGCGACGGCCTCCAGCTCGGCGTCGGTGAGCTTGTCCAGCACCGCCAGCCAGTCCGCGCGCAGCCCGCGCAGCCACTCGATGGCCGCCTTCCCGTCGCCCGGCCAGGTGATCTCGGTGCGGTCCCGGGGCGTTTGGCCCCGTGTGTGGTCGAGGGTCACACTCCACCACCAGCCGATGTGCCAGCTCAGCCAGGCGATCGTGGGGACGGGCACCGGATCGGGTTCGGTGTCGGCCCAGTCGGGCACCCAGGTGCCGTCGGGCTGCTGACGCACGGTCCAGCAGTGGGCCGCGGGCTCCCACAGGAAGTCCTCGGGCTCCAGCCGCTCCAGGTGGTACTCGAACAGCGACCAGGTCAGCTCGAACTGCCGGCGCGCCAGATCACAGGGGGATGTATCCATCCGGCGATCCTGACATGCCGTCATCCGTTCCCCAAACCGATTTTCCGGGGCGAACGGGCCCTGAATGCCGTTCCTTATCCGGAGTACAGCGGAACTGATCCAGAGAACGCGTTTGAGCACTGGATTTCGCGTTGCCGCGTGTGGAAGGCTCGCCGGCGTCCATGAAATTCCGAAATCGAATGTGGTACGGCAGGATATCTCGTGCGGATAACGACTTCGATCGCCGCCGGCGCCGTCACGGTGCTGGCACTCACCCTGACCGGCTGCGGCGGCGACGACGGCGGCGGAAAGACGGCGGCGCCCGCCAAGGACGACAAGGGCGCCAGTCGGTCCGAGGACACGGCCAAGCCCTCGCCTTCCGGCACCGGAGCGTCGGGCGACATGAAGTCCTCCAGCCCGACGGCCACCCCGAGCAGGACCCCCAGCAGGACCGCCACCCCGGCCCCCAGCCGCAGCACCACCAGCGCCCCCACCAAGGCCCCGGTCCCGCGCCGCACGACCGCCGCCCCGCCCACCGCTCCCAGCCAGTTGTCGAGGGTCCAGGGCACCTGGTACTACCCGATGCGGGACGCGAACGGGAACCTGATCACCTTGAGGATCAGCGGTACGTCCATGTCCGCGAGCGGTAACAAGGGGACCTGCTCCGGGACCATCAGCGCCTCCATGGCCACCTCCTTCACCTGCGGGGGCGAGACCACGAGCGGCACGGCCCAGCTCAGCGACGGCGGCCAGACCATCACCTTCAACTGGAGCAGCGGCAACCCCGACCGGTTCGTCCGCGCCAAGCCCGCGTAACGGCGAAGGAGCCGCACATCCGCCGGTGTGCGGCTCCACTTCAGGCAACGGGGATCAGCCGCAGCTCCGCGCGCCCACGTGCAGGGCCACCGCCGTGTTCGCGCCGAGGGTCGCGGTGAACCGGCCGGAGGAGTCGACCGTGACGCCCTTGCCGCTCTGCACATCGCAGTAGGCGCCCGCGGGCAGCGAGGTCTGGAAGGTCCGGGTCAGCGAGGTGCCCTCGTGGTTGATGGCGACGTACGCCGCCTCACCGCGCCCGAAGGCGATGGCGTTGTTGCCGTTGTCCCACCAGTTGGTGACGGCCGTGCCGCGCGCCGTATTGCGGAAGGCGACCATTTTGATGATCTCGGGCCATTTGTGCTGGCATTTCCAGCCGTCCTGCCAGCAGGCGTTGACCGTTCCTCCGTTCGGCGGCCCGGCGTCGTTGTCGGAGAACTCATAGCCGGAGTGGACGTCCGGGGAGCCGTACGGCCAGGCCAGCATGAAGACATTGGCGAGGGTGTAGTCGGCGTTGTCCTTGTAGGACAGGGTGGAGCCGTTGCGCTCGGTGTCCCAGTTGTCGACGAAGACACCGGATTTGCCCGAGGCCATATAGCCCCAGCCCTCGCCGAAATTGTTGAGGTAGGCCAGTTTCTCGCTGGTGAAGACGCGCTTGAGGTCGCGGCCGTAGCGGAATTCCTGCACATCGCCGTTGCCCAGGTACTCCGTCGGTGAGACGGCCTCGCCCGCCCCGTGGATGGCCTCCTGCTTCCAGTAGACGTTCGGGTTGCTCAGCCTGCTCTTGATCGCGGCCAGGTCCTCGGCCGCCATGTGCTTGGCGGCGTCGATCCGGAAGCCGTCCACGCCGAGCGAGAGCAGGTCGTTCAGGTACTGGGCGATCCGGTCGCGCACATACGACTCGCCGGTGTCCAGGTCCGCCAGGCCCACCAGCTCGCACCGCTGCACGTTCCAGCGGTCCTGGTAGTTGCTGATCTGCGCGGTGCAGTCGTCCATGTCCTGCGGCTGGTAGATGCCGGGATAGGTGTACTTGGTGTACGAGGAGCCGCCGGTGCCCGTGCCCGATCCGGCGGACATGTGGTTGATGACGGCGTCGGCGACGACCTTCACACCCGCCGCATGGCAGGTGTCGATCATGTTCTTGAACGCGGCGCGGTCACCGAGCCGTCCGGCGATCTTGTAGCTGACGGGCTGGTACGAGGTCCACCACTGGCCGCCCTGGATGTGCTCGGTCGCCGGGGACACCTCGACATAGCCGTAACCGGCCGGTCCCAGCGTGCCGGCGCACTCCTTGGCCACCGAGTCGTAACGCCACTCGAAGAGTTCGGCGGTGACGTCCTTGTCGCCGGGCGGCGCGGCCTGCGCCTGCCCCGGCAGGGCTATCAGCATCGCCGCGCCCGCCGCGAGGGCGAGGGCGGCCGCGAGGGGTCTGCTGGCCATCGTTCCTCCTGCTTGTGGGGGGGACTGCTGGTTGTGGGGGGATTGCAGAAGACGATCGAGGCTCGGTCGGGGTCAGGACTTGGTCGCGCCGGCGGTGAGCCCGGCGACCAGGTGGCGCTGGGCCCAGGAGAACACCAGCGTCGCGGGGACGGCGATCAGGACGGCGGCCGCGGTCATGGAGCCCCAGTCCGAGGTGTACTGGTTGACGAAGGTCTGCAGCCCGGCGGAGAGGGTCAGGTTCTCCTCCCCCGTCATGAACGCGGAGGCGTACGCGACCTCGGCCCAGGCCGTGATGAAGGTGTAGAACGCGGTCACCGCGAGGCCCGGCTTGGCCAGCGGCACCACAAGACGCCAGAAGGTGCCGAAGGGGTTGAGCCCGTCGACCCGGCCGGACTCGTCGATCTCCACCGGGATGGTGTCGAAGAAGCCCTTCATCATCCAGGCGCAGAACGGCACGGCGACGGTGAGGTAGGTGACGATGAGGGCGATCGGCTGGTTGAGCCAGCCCAGCGTCGACATGATGTTGTAGAGCGGGACGATGAGGATGGCCACCGGGAACATCTGGGTGATCAGCAGCAGCCACATCAGCGGGCGCATCCCCGGGAAGCGGAAGCGGCTGACGGCGTATCCGGTGGTGGCCGCCACGAACACGCCGAGCAGCGTGGTGATCAGCACGATGAACAGCGAGTTGCCGAACCAGGTGAGGAACTTCGTGTCGGCGAGGACGTGGTGGTAGTTGTCCAGCGTCGGGTTCCGCACCACATTCGTGGAGAACGCCTCGCTCTTGGGCTTGAAGGAGGTCACCAGCAGCCACAGCGGAGGGAAGACCGCGACGGCGGAGGCGACGATGAGGGTCGCGTGCAGCCCGACCGAGGCCAGCGGGGAACGTCGTTGGTCGCGCATGGTCACCACACCTCTCCCTGCCTGCGGAGTGCGCGGCGGTAGACCGCCGCGAAGAGCATGAGGATCAGCAGGATGAGCACGCCCCATGCCGAGGCGCCCGCGAAGTCGCGCGGGCTGTCGACGAACGAGAGCCGGTAGGCGTAGGTCACCAGGATCTCGGTGCTGTCGCCCGGTCCGCCGCGGGTGAGCAGGAAGATCACCGGGAACATGTTGAAGGTCCAGATGGTCGACAGCAGCACCACCGTGGAGCTGACCGAGCGCAGCCCGGGCAGGGTGATGTGGCGGAACCGCTGCCAGGGCCCGGCCCCGTCCATCTCGGCGGCCTCGTACAGCTCGCCCGGGATGGACTGCAGTCCGCCGAGCAGCGCGACCAGCATGAACGGCACCCCGAGCCAGATGTTCACGGCGATCACCGAGATCTTGGCCATGGTGGGGTCGTTCAGCCAGGGCACGGCGTCGATGCCGCCGCCGTCCAGGATCTTGTTGAGGATGCCGTTCCGCTCGTTGTAGAGCAGGCGCCAGGCGAAGACGGAGACGAAGGCGGGCACGGCCCAGGGCAGGATCAGCAGCGACCTGTAGAGGGTGCGGCCGGCGAATCGGCGGTTGAGGATGACGGCCAGGCCGAGGCCGATGGCGAAGGTGAGGGCGACACAGCAGGCGGTCCAGGTCACGGTCCAGATGAGCCGGTCCCAGAAGACCTGGTCCTTGAGGATCGCGGTGAAGTTGTCCAGGCCGACGAAGTCGTACGTCGCGGGGATGTGGTTCATCCCGATGGTGCGCTCGACGTTCGCCTCGTTGGCGTCGGTGAGCGACAGATAGAGGCCGCGCGCCAGCGGATAGCCGATGATCAGGCCGATCACCAGCACGACGGGTGCGACCATGGCCCAGGCGTACCAGTGGCGGCCCAGCGCGTTGCGGATACGGCCCGGGGGCCGCTTGCCCACCCTGTCCTTCTCGCCGGGCCTGTGGGGTGTGGCGGTCTCGCGGACCCGGCCACGGGCGCCCTCCGCGCCCGCGGCCGATCCTGCCGACTGCCCGGTCTCGACAGCCATCGTCGTGGGCCTCTACTTCCAGTCGCCCTTGAGGAGCTTGCGGTACGCGTCGCCGACCGCCTTGGCCGCCTTCTCGGGCGAGGTCTTGCCGGTCACCACGTTCGGGAACTGGACCAGGATCGCCTGGAAGAGGCTGTTGCCCTCGGGGATCCAGGGGCGCTCGACGGCCTTGTCCACGGCCGACTTGAAGAACTTGACGTTGGCGTTGGCCGCGACGGCCTTGTCGGCGTAGACCGAGGTGCGGGTCGGCAGCAGGCTCAGCTTCTCGGTGGTCTTGGCCTGGACCTCGGCCGAGCTCATGTACTTGACGAAGGCGTAGGAGGCGTCCAGGTTCTTGGACCCGGCGTAGACGGTGAGGTTCTGGCCGCCCTGCGGGGAGCCCTGGGCCTTGCTGCCGGCCGGGACGGGGACCACGCCGAGGTTGGACTTGTCGTCCTTGAACGCCTTGCCGGCCAGGGTGTCCTCGATCGCCCACGGCCCGTTGATCGTCATCGCGACGTCGCCGTTCTTGATGGCGTTCTGCATGTTGTCCCAGCCGTCGGTGGCGTCGGTGACCGCCGCGCCGGACTCGACCAGGTCACGGGCGGTGGCGAAGGCCTTGACGCCGGCCTCGTCGTCGACGGTGACCTTCTTGGCGCCGGTGTCCAGGAGATCGCCGCCCTCGCCGTAGATGAAGGGCAGGTACCAGTAGGCGTCGTCGCCGCGCAGATACAGGCCGGTCTTGCCGGTCTTCTGCTTGATCTTCTTCGCGGCCGCCTTGAGCTCGGTCCAGCTGGTCGGCGGCTCAACCCCGGCCTCCTTCAGCAGCTTCTTGTTGTAGAAGAGGCCGAGGGTGTCGATGACCTGCGGTACGGCGTAGGTCTTGCCCTTGAACCTGGTGCCGGCGGCGGCCTTGGGCAGATAGTCCGACTCCTTGTCGAGGGCGGCGGTGCCGTCCAGCGGGGCCAGATAGCCGATGTTGGCGAGGTCCTGGGTCCAGGCGACCTCGGCGCGCAGCACGTCCGGGGCGCCGGAGCCGCCGCTGCCCGCGGCGTTCTTGAAGTTGTTCAGCGCCTGGCCGAACGGCACGCTGACGTAGTTGACCTTGACCTTCGGGTACTTCTTGCTGAAGTCCTCGGCAAGTTGCTTGTACGTGCCCTTCTCGGCTTCGTTCGAGGTGTCCCAGTAGGTCACGGTGCCGGAGATCTCCCCGGCCGACTTGTTGCCGCTGCTGCCGCCGTCGTCACCGCCGCACCCGGTCGCCGCGAGCGCGATCGCCGCGACGAGCGCAGTGGCCGCTATGCCACGTCGCATCTGAACTCCTCCAAAGCCGGCCGCGTCATCGCGGCGCCGAGTTGCCGAGGAACGTAACAGGGATGCAAACCCATCGAAAGACCTTGCGGCAAATTTCTGAAAGCAACCGGGATCGTTACCTCCACGTGTCTCTCCAGTGGCCGCCCGGGCGCTTGACACATGCGCCGGAGTGCCCCGGCGAGCGCCCCAGAGCCGCCCTGAGCCGCGCCGAGCCGCCCCAACGGGCGTTGCAAGCCTCTGCAAGCCCTTCCGCAAGGCATTGCAGAGCTGTTACGTTCACCGGCATGACCCAGGAGCTCACCACCTCCCCCCAGACCGAGACCGCGCAGCCGGCCGACGGCGCCGGCTGGTGGCGCGACGCCGTCATCTACCAGGTGTACGTGCGGTCCTTCGCCGACAGCGACGGCGACGGCATCGGGGACCTGCGCGGCGCCCGGGAGCGGCTGCCGCACCTGGCCCGACTGGGCGTGGACGCGGTCTGGCTGACCCCGTTCTTCGCCTCGCCGCAGGCCGACGGCGGCTACGACGTGGCCGACTACCGCGCGGTCGACCCGCTGTTCGGCACCCTCTCCGACGCCGACGACCTGGTGCGCACCGCCCATGAGCTGGGCCTCAAGGTGATCGTGGACATCGTTCCGAACCACACCTCCGATCAGCACGTGTGGTTCCAGGAAGCGCTCGCGGACCGGCCTCGGGGGGCGGCCCGCGAGCGCTACCACTTCCACCCCGGCCGGGGTGCGCACGGCGAGCTGCCCCCCAACGACTGGGAGTCGGTCTTCGGCGGCCCCGCCTGGACCCGCACCACCGGCCCCGACGGCACCCCCGGCGAGTGGTATCTGCACCTCTTCGCGCCCGAGCAGCCCGACCTCAACTGGGAGTGCCCGGAGGTCGCCGAGGAGTTCGCGTCCGTCCTGCGGTTCTGGCTGGACCTGGGCGTGGACGGCTTCCGCATCGATGTCGCACACGGCATGGTCAAGGCCGCGGGCCTGCCCGACATCGGCCGCACCGAGCAGGCCAAGCTGATCGGCGCGCAGGTGCTGCCGTTCTTCGACCAGGACGGGGTGCACGAGATCCACCGCTCCTGGCGGCGGCTGCTGGACTCCTACAGCCGGACCCACGGCGGCCCGGCGCGGATCGGCGTCGCCGAGGCCTGGGCCCCCACCTCGGAGCGGCTGGCCCTGTACGTGCGCCCCGACGAGCTGCACCAGGCCTTCAACTTCCAGTTCCTCAGGTGCCCGTGGGACGCGGCGGCGATGCGCGAGGTGATCGACGACTCGCTGGCCGCGACCGCCTCCGTGGGCGCCCCCACCACCTGGGTGCTCTCCAACCACGACGTGGTCAGGCACCCCACCCGCTACGCCGAGGACAGCCCCGCCCAGGGCCTGCGCCGGGCCAGGGCCGCCGCCCTGCTGATGCTGGCGCTGCCCGGCTCGACGTACATCTACCAGGGCGAGGAGCTGGGGCTGCCGGAGGTCACGGACCTGCCGGACGACTGCCGCCAGGACCCGGCCTTCTTCCGCACCTTCCAGGAGAGCGGTCAGGACGGCTTCCGGGACGGCTGCCGGGTGCCCATCCCCTGGTCGCGCGACGGGGAGTCGTACGGATTCGGCCCCGGCGGCAGCTGGCTGCCGCAGCCCGCCGGCTGGCGGGAGCTGTCGGTCGAGGCCCAGACCGGCGCCCCGGACTCCACGCTGGAGCTGTACCGCGCGGCGCTCGCGCTGCGCAAGGAGGCGCCCGGCCTCGGTGACACCCCGATGGAGTGGCTGGACGCGCCCGAGGGGGTGCTCGCGCTGTCCCGCCCGGGGTTCGTCTGCACCCTCAACACCCTCGGGGAGGCGGTGGAGCTGCCCGTACCAGGGCGCGCCCTGCTGTCCTCGGCCCCGCTGGACTACGGGGCCGGCACGGTACGCATTCCCGCCGATTCCTGCGCGTGGTGGGCAATCTGACATGCGACCGGTACAGTCCAGCCCCATGACCGCACGGCTCGCTGACATCGCGGCCCAGGCGGGGGTCAGCGAAGCCACCGTCAGCCGCGTCCTGAACGGCAAGCCCGGCGTGGCGGCGGCCACCCGCGAATCCGTCCTGGCCGCGCTCGACGTACTCGGATACGAGCGGCCGGTGCGGCTGCGGCAGCGCAGCGCTGGGCTGGTGGGCCTGATCACCCCCGAGCTGGAGAACCCGATCTTCCCCGCGCTCGCCCAGGTGATCGGGCAGGCCCTGACCCGCCAGGGCTACACCCCGGTGCTGGCCACCCAGACCCCGGGCGGCTCGACCGAGGACGAGCTGACCGAGATGCTGGTGGACCGCGGGGTGGCGGGGATCATCTTCGTCTCCGGGCTGCACGCGGACACCAGCGCCGATATGCAGCGCTACGACCAGCTGCGCGGCCAGGGCGTCCCGTTCGTCCTGGTCGACGGCTACTCCCCCAAGGTGCGGGCGACCTTCATCTCCCCCGACGACCGGGCGGCGATGCTGCTGGCGGTGACCCACCTGGCCTCCCTCGGACACACCCGGATCGGGCTGGCGCTCGGCCCGAAGCGGTTCGTCCCCGTACTGCGGAAGATCGAGGGCTTCCAGCGCGCGATGCACGAGCAGCTGGGGATCGGGCCCGAGAAGTCCGAGGAGCTGATCCAGCACTCGCTCTACACGCTGGAGGGCGGCCAGGCGGCGGCCGGCGCGCTGATCGAGCGCGGCTGCACGGCGGTGGTGTGCGCGAGCGACATGATGGCGCTCGGCGCCATACGGGCGGCCCGGCAGCAGGGCCTGGCCGTGCCGCGGGACATCTCGGTGGTCGGCTTCGACGACTCGACGCTGATCGCCTTCACGGACCCGCCGCTGACCACCATCCGCAAGCCCGTGCAGTCGATGGGCCAGGCCGCGGTGCGGGCCCTGCTGGAGGAGATCGGCGGCACCCCGGCGCCGCCCAGCGAGTTCGTCTTCCTCCCGGAGCTGGTGGTCCGCGGCTCCACGGCCTCGGCCCACGGGGCGGGGGCGCGAGGCGGGGGGACATAACCGGGCGTACACCGGAGTACGTCACATGCGGGGCGGGCCGGAGTAGGACATAAGACGCCAAGACCGGCCCGGAGGACGATCTGCCACTGGGCCGCTTCTGGCAGACTGTTGCCCTATGGGTGAAGCGACTGTGAGGACTCTGGCAAGCCGGACGGCCACTCCGTCACCCATCGCGGGGAGCCGGGCGGAGAGCGGCCCGCGCCCGGCGCGGCCCCGTGCGCTCATGGACCGGCTGCGCACCCCCCGCAGACCCCGGCTCTGGTTCGAGATCCTGCTCGTCGCCGTCAGCTACTGGACCTACTCCCTGATCCGCAATGCCGTCCCGGAGCAGCGGCACGAGGCGCTGCGCAACGCCGGCTGGATCTGGGAGTGGGAGCACCAGCTCGGCATGGCCTTCGAACGCGGCGTCAACCACGCCTTCGATTCGGTCGGCTGGCTGATCGTAGGAATGAACTACTACTACGCCACGCTGCACTTCATCGTGACCCTCGGCGTGCTGGTGTGGCTCTACCGCTGGCACCCGGGCCGCTACGCCGCCACCCGGCTGGTGCTCTTCGCGACCACCGGCGTCGCGCTGCTGGGCTACTACTTCTTCCCGCTGGCCCCGCCCCGGCTGATGACCGGCGGACACTTCATCGACACCGTCGTGGCGCACCGCACCTGGGGGTCGATGGCGTCCGGGAACCTGGCCAATATGTCCAACCAGTACGCGGCGATGCCGTCGATGCACATCGGCTGGTCGCTGTGGTGCGGCGTCACCATCGCCGTCCTGGCCCGCCCGGTGTGGGTGAAGGCGCTGGGGCTGCTGTACCCGACGGCCACGCTGGTGGTGATCGTGGCGACCGCCAACCACTTCTGGATGGACGCCCTGGGCGGCGTCATCTGTCTGTCGTTCGGCTTCACCCTGTCGCGGCTGTGGTACGGCAGGCTCTCCTACCGGCTGCCGAGGCAGGTGGCGGCGGAACGGGCGGAGGCCGAGCCGGAGGCGGGGCTGAAGGCGGCGTGAGCGCGGGAGCCCCGGCGGCCTGACCGCGAGGGCCGGGACGTCTTGTCCGTGGCTGTCAAGGCGGCTTGATCGCACCCGCCCGAGCCGCCATTCTGGCTCAGCATTCAAGGGGCTCGATCACCGGCTCGACCATCGCGCGGGGGCGGCGGTCCGCGCCGCGCGCGTACCTGTGCGCGTGACTGTGGGGCACTGCCGCGGGCCCGAGGACACGAAAGGGACACCCGCACGTGCACACCGCCGACGCCACGCCAGCCACACCCGCGTCATCCTTCCGGCTGCCACGGCCCCGCTCGGGCTCCGCGCCCCGTCCGGACTCCGCCGGGCCGCGCTTCCGGCTGGTGGCCACCGACCTCGACGGCACACTGCTGCGCAGCGACCTGACCGTCTCGGCCCGTACCCGCGCGGCGCTCGCCCTCGCGGGCCGCGCCGGGGCGCACCACCTGGTCGTCACCGGCCGACCCGCCGCCTCCAGCCGGGAGTTCCTGGTCGCCATCGGCTATCGGGGGCTCGCGGTGTGCGGTCAGGGCGCGCAGCTGTACGACGCCTCGGCGGACCGGCTGCTGGTCTCCGCGGCGCTGGACCTGGACCTGGCGCGGGCGGTGGTCAAGCGCACCGAGGAGGAGTTGGGCGGGCGACCGCTGGAGCTGGCGGTGGTCACCGCCGCGCCCGAGAACCGCTTTGTGATCACGCCGCGCTTCACCGACCGGGTACGGCCCGACTGGGGGCTGGTGGGCAGCCGGGAGGAGCTGTGGGCGCAGCCGATCGAGAAGGTGCTGATGCGCCACCGCGAGGTGCCCGACGGCCGGGTCGCGGCGGCCGCGGCGCTGGCGGGCGGGGGCGAGGTGTCGGTGACGCACTCCGAGAAGGGCATGATCGAGGTGCTGCCTGCGGGGGTGGACAAGGCCGTGGGGCTGGGCCGGGCGGCGGAGCGCATGGGCTTCTCGCCCGAGGACACGATCGCCTTCGGCGACATGCCGAACGACATCCCGATGCTGGAATGGGCCGGGTACGGGGTGGCGATGGGCAACGCGCACCCGGGTCTGATCGCCGTCGCGGACGAGGTGGCGCCGGACCATGACGAGGACGGGGTGGCGGCGGTCCTGGAGCGGCTGTACGGCCGCCCCTGAGGAGGCACCCTTGACTGACCCTCCACAACTAAACAGAATTTCTAAAGTGCACCCTGAACCCCGTCGCCCCGAGCCCCACTACCTGGACGAGCGCTCCGGCGCCCGCTACCCGCTCACCGACCCGCGCTGGTGCGGCGACGACGGCGCCCCGCTGACCGTCGCCCCGCTGCCCGGCATCACCCGCGAGGACGTGGACACCGGCACCCGTTCGCTGTGGCGCTACCGCGCCGCCCTCCCCGTGGACATCGCCGCCCCGGTGTCGCTCGGCGAGGGCTGCACCCCGCTGGCCGAGAAGGACTGGGGCGAGGTCCCGGTCCGCTTCAAGCTGGAGTGGTTCAGCCCCACCGGCAGCTTCAAGGACCGCGGCACCAGCGTGATGATCTCCCTGCTGGCACAGCGTGGCGTGCCGGAGGTCATCGAGGACAGCTCCGGCAACGGCGGCGCCTCCGTCGCGGCGTACTGCGCGGCCGCCGGCATCCGGGCCACGATCCTCGCCCCCGAGGCCACCTCCCCCGCCAAGGTGCTCCAGAGCCGCGCGTACGGGGCACGCGTGGAACTCGTCCCGGGCGACCGGGACGCCACCGCGGCGGAGGCGCTGCGCCGCTCGTCCCGTACGTACTACGCGAGCCACAACTGGCACCCGTTCTTCCTGCAGGGCACCAAGACCCTCGCGTACGAGCTGTGGGAGGACCTGGGCTTCGCGGCCCCCGACAATGTCGTCACCGTGGCCGGCGCCGGCTCCACCGTCCTGGGCTGCGACATCGGCTTCTCCGAACTGCTGGCCGCCGGCCAGATCCGGCGCCGCCCCAGGCTGCTCGTCGCCCAGCCCGCCAACTGCGCCCCCATCCACGCGGCGTTCCACGCGCAGGACCCCGCCCCCTTCGCGTCCACCCTCGCCGAGGGCACCGCCATCCGCGAGCCCATCCGGCTGCGGGAGGTCGTCCGGGCCGTCCGCCGCTCGGACGGCGACATGGCGGCCATCCCCGAGGACGACATCGCCACCGCGGTCCGCCGCCTGGCCGCCATGGGCCTGTACGCGGAGCCGACCAGCGCGACCGCGGCCGCCGCGATCGATGTCTTCCGCGCCCGGGGCGCGATCCGCCCGGGCGAGACGACCGTCGTGCTGCTGACGGGCTCGGGGCTCAAGGCGGCGACCGCGATGGGCGCCCTCTTCGCCGATCAGGGAGGCACACCATGACCGCCGAGGACGACCTGCTGCTGCGCGAGGCCGAGAAGATCGTCGTCGCCATCGGCCGGATGTTCCCGGGCCTGTGCGAGGTCGTCCTGCACGATCTGCGCGACCCCGACCACGCCATCCGGGCCATAGAGAGCAATCTCTCCGGCCGCGCCGTCGGCGACCCCGCCACCGAGCTCGGCATCGCCCGCATCCAGGACCCCGGCTTCCCGGACATCGTCCAGAACTACCCCAACCGCTTCCCGGACGGCCGCCCGGCCAAAAGCACCTCGATCGGCATCAAGAACAGCACGGGCGAGTACGTCGCCGCCATCTGCCTCAACCTCGACGTCTCGCTGTTCGCCAGCGTCGCCCGCAGCCTCAACAACCTGGTCAGGACGGACGACCAGGAACAGCCCCTCACCGAAACCCTGCGCGCCCGCACCGCCGACGAACTCCGCGCCGTCGTCGAGGAATTCGCCGCGGCCCGTGGCCACACCCCGCGCAGCCTCGGCTCCGCCGCGAAGAAGGAACTCGTACGCTCCCTCAAGACCCGCGGCTTTCTGCAGGTCAAGCACTCCGTGCAGGTGGTGACGGAGCTGCTGGGGGTCTCCCGGGCGACGGTCTACAACTACCTGCGCTCACCCGCCTGAAGCCGCCCGCGCCGACGCTCCATCGACGCGAGCCTGGCCGGGTCGGTCAGGACCGAGATGCCCGCGATCCGGCCCTCGACGACGGTGAACGCCATGCCCGACAGCGGGACGCCGTCCTCGCGCCAGGACACCAGCCCGGGCAGCCCGTTGACGAGCGCCGCCCGCCCCTGCGCGGCCGCGCCGGCGGACAGTTGCGCGCCGCGGCGACCTGAGTGGCGCCGAGGACGACGACCACACCCCCGGGGGTGTCGACGGTCAGCCTCACTTCGGGGTCGAGCACGCGCAGCAACCCCTCGAAGTCGCCGTGGCGAGCCGCCGCCAGGAAGGCCTGGACCACCTCTCGCTGCTCCCGTCCGGCGCCCGCCGGCCGCTCGGTCGCCCGCACCTTCCTGCGGGCGCGGCTGGCGAGCATCTTGGTGGCGGCGGTGGGCCTGCCGAGGATCCGGCCAATCTCGTCGAACGGCACCGCGAACAGGTCATGCAGCACGAACGCCGGCCGCTCGCTCGGCCCGAGCGACTCGAGGACGACGAGGAACGCGAGCCCGACCGAGTCGGCGAGCGCCACGTCGTCCTCCGGCGCGGGGCCGTCGTCGACCGTCACCACGAGCTCGGGCAGCCGGTCGTCGTACGACGCCGCGGGGTGGGCCTGGCGCGATCGCAGGACGTCGAGGCTGATCCGTCCGACCACCGGGGTCAGCCAGCCGGCGAGGTGTGGATGGCCGCCGTGTCCTGGCGGGAGAGGTGCAGCCAGGCCTCCTGCACCACGTCCTCGGCGTCGGCATGCGAGCCGAGCATGCGGTGGGCGACCGCGCGCAGACGGCCGCGCTGGGCCTCGAACGCCTCGGCCACCGGGTCCCGCGGGGTGGGGTCGCACATGCTGTTACCTTCCTCGGCTCTGCTCCGTCATGGGGATGACGGGCCCGGACGGGCACAGGTAACAGCCAGATCAACGGCTGCAGCCCGTGCGTGTTCGCCGGGGTCGAGTCGGCGACGCCGCCGCCGACCACTTCGATGAGACCCAGCTGTCCGCGATCATCGCGAATATCGCGATGACCAACTTCTTCAACCGGATCAGCCACACACTCCGGGAGCAGGCCGGCAAGACCTGGTGAGCCGGGCGGGGCGTCATCCGCACGGGGCCGCGGGTCCCGCGGCCCCGTGCGGCCGGGTCTGCTGCGTGGCACGGTGCTCGTGCCGGACCCGGCGACGTTCACCGCCCTCCGGTGTGGCTACTCTCGTCTCCCCATCGATCTCGACCGCAGGAGAACAGGCCATGCGCAACGCCGCCGTAACGCCCAGGGGCGACCGGATCCGGTGGGTCGAGCTGCCCGGGCAGGAGCCGCCACGCGTCTATGTGCACGGTCTGGGGGCCACATCACCCGCCTACTTCGCGGAGATCGCGGTGCACCCCCTCCTGGCCGGCCGCCGCTCACTGCTGATCGACCTGCTGGGCCACGGCATCAGCGACCGGCCGACGGGCTTCGACTACACGCTGGAATCACATGCCGACGCCCTCGCCACGGCGCTGACCAGCGCGGGTGTCACCGGCGCCGAGCTGATCGCCCACAGCATGGGCGGCTCGGTGGCCATCGTCCTGGCCGCCCGCCACCCCCACCTGGTCTCCCGCCTGGTCCTCATCGACGCCAACCTCGACCCCATCCCCCGCAAGCCCGGCACTTCGGGCAGCAGCGGTATCGCCGCGTACTCGGAGGAGGAGTTCCTGACGGGCGGCTGGGAAGAGGTCCGCGACCGCGTCGGCCCTCAATGGTGGTCCACGATGCGCCTGGCCGGCCGGGAGGCGCTGCACCGCAGCGCGCTCCACCTCACCCGCGGCACCGTCCCCACCATGCGCGAGCTGCTGCTGGACCTGAAGATCCCCCGCACCTTCCTGCTGCCCGAGGCCGACGCCCCACTTCCGGGCACCGAAGCGCTCACCGAGGCCGGAGTGTCCGTCGTCGCCATCCCCGACTGCGGGCACAACATCATGCTGGACAACCCGGAAGCCTTCGCCCGCGCCACGGCGGCGGCCCTCGCGGCCCCTGTCCAGAACTGACCGGGCGGCGCGCCGCCCCTCCCGGGCTATGCTGCGCGCCATGGGCGCGGTGTTGGTGATCGAGCTGGCGGAAGCGCCGCCCGCCTCCGCCGTCCAGCGGCTCCGCGACTACTTGGCGGCCTCCTCATCACGCCTTGAGGAGGAGCGCCCCGGCAAGTACGACCTCCATGTGCGGGCGGAGAGCCTTGGCATCGCGGCCACGGACGGTGTCGACGGCCACCGGCCGGTCCTCGTCTCCCTGATGGGCCCTGGAATCGGCGACGAGGAGACCTTCGAAGCCGAACACGCCGACGAGGCCGACCAGAAGCGGGTCATCGGCTTCACCCCGACCCACGCGGTCGACGTGCTCGCGTTCTGCAACAGCCCGGTCGACCATGTCGTCCTGGCCTTGCTGACCGCCGGAATCATGGACGTGCTCGGCGGCGCCGCCAACGCGGAGCTGCGCGAGGATCAGGTGCGGCTCGTGTCTGGCCTTCCCGGGGTCGTGGCCCTGATGACGGAGCCCTGGCCGGCCGCGTATGGCTCCGCCGAGTTCCTGAGGGCGTGGGCCGGGCAGCCCGGCTTCCGGCTCCTCAAGTAGTCGCTACTGCGGGAGTCGGTCGAAGTCGCCGCGCTTGACGCCTCGTATGAAGGTGGCCCACCGGGCCGGGGCGGTGGTGATGACGGCGGTCGTGGGCACCTGCGTCCGTCGCAGGGGGCGGCCGGCCCGGTGCCCCGATTCCTCGGCCCGGCGGGCGGCTGAGGTCAGGACAGGCTCCGCTGCGCTCCGCCGCAGCTGCTGCCGCGCGGTGGCGAGCCGGTCAGCCCAGCGGTGCGCTGGACCGGAGGCGCGCGAGCGCGACGAACGAGCCGGCGACCGCTGGACGGCATGGTCCAGACGCCGCGTGCGGGCATCGTCTCGCGCCTTCGGCGCACAGCGGCCGGCAGAGGGAAGGGGAGGGGGTGCCGGAGGCACCGTCGCCACCCAGCCCAACGGGCCCTCACTGTCCGACGGGTGGCGGAACGGCGGATGGTCGCCCGTAGCGATGGACGCCGGTCCGGTTGGGCCCTCCCCCCCCCACCTCTTAAAAAATGCTTGATGCAGAGCAAGGGCGGTTTCCACTGATGCTTGATGCAGGTCAAGCAATTTTTTAGGAGCAGGCGGGGGAGGGCGGATCCCGCTCATCTGAGCTCGTCTGTCCGTCGCGCTCCCGCGCCCCGGTCCAGCGCACCGCTGGTCTGACCGGCCGGCCACCGCGCGGCAGCAACTGCGGCGGAGCGCAGCGCACCCGCACCCTCGCCCTCACCCGCGAGACTGACGACGAGTCAAGCCGCGTGCACGAGGGCCAGGAACGGCAGTACCACGGCGGCCACCTCGTCCGGTACTTCCTCGGCGAGGTCGTGTCCGGCATCGAAGACGTGGCCGGTGACGTCGTGGGCCATGAGCCGCATCTGGGTCTCGTTGCGGTCGCCGATGAAGGCCGAGCCGCCGAGGGCGAGTACCGGGATGTCCAGCTTCTTCTGGGCTGCCTGACGGTTCTGTTCGGCGTCGATGAGCATGGACCGGTAGATGGCCAGCATCGAGCGGATGCCGCCGGGCATGGAGTAGCAGCGTACGTATTCGTCGACTGCTTCGGCGGTGGCTGTGTCCGGGTGGCTGCGTTCGTTCTTGAGCATGTACGTGATGAGTTCACGCTCGTGCCCGCCGATCAGCATCTCCGGGACGTCGGGCTGGAAGTAGAAGCCCAGATGCCACAGATGCATCCCGCTCGAGACGTTCTCCTGGGTGAGAGCGGTGTGGTCCTCGAAGCCGAACCCGGGGAACAGCGCCTCGGCGAAGACCAGGGCGTTGACGTGAGCGCGGTGGCGGGCGGCGAGTTGGTAGCCGATGACCGCTCCCCAGTCCTCTCCCATCACGCTGTAGGACTCGTGGCCGAGGTGGGCCATCAGCGCGGCGATGTCGTCGCTCATTGTCGCGGAGTCGTATCCGTCCGCGGGGTGGGCGGAGTCGCCGAGGCCGCGGAGGTCCGGTACGACGACGGTGTGATGTGGCGTCAGTTTGGGGACGAGGTGTCGCCAGTGGTAGCCGGTCTTGGGTACGCCGTGCAGCAGCACCACCGCCGGGCCGGAGCCACCGGTCCGGTAGTGCAGACTCGTTCCGTTGACGGTGGCACGGCCCGTGTGGACGCGGGCTCCATGGTGGTCGAAGATCATGCCCTGTCAGCTCTCCTGGTGTGCTTCGCGGCGAATGTCGATCACGAGGCCGCTCGGTCCGTTCCTCGCCGCGGTCACTGGACCGGCGTGATGACCGGCGGGGCGTAGGACGATGTTGTCCGGGTAGAGCCGGCCGAGCAGGGCCAGAACGACGGTGTTGTTCTGGGCGGTGGCGTCCAGGGTGACGTCGCCGCCCTCCGTCCACACCAGTCCGGGTGCGCCCAGTACGGCCCATACGTCCGCGGTTCGGGCGGCGGCGGATACCTCGGGGCGTGTGGTGGAGTCCTGGCGGTGGGCGAAGCGGTGGCCGCGCAGGGCCTGGCCGAGGTCGACGCGGACGGGGGTGCCGTCGTGGGTGGCGTGGGTCACTTCGATGTGGGCGGTGCGGGTCCCGTCGACGACCGGTGCGGCCACGACGCGGGCGGTGATGGGCCCCGGTGTTCCGGTGGCGGGCGGCAGGTGCTCGATGAGCGTGCGGGGTGCGGCGTAGTAGTCCCGCACCTCGGCGACGTAGGTGGCGGATTCGCCGGCAGCCGGGTCGGGGCGCCAGGTCAGCAGGTGCCGGGGCGCGGTGAGGGGTGGCGCGTCGACGACAGCGGGCAGGACGGTGCCGCCGTCGTGGTCGAAGCCGTAGCCGTCGGGGCCGGAGCCGCCGGTGATGGTGTGGCGGGCGAAGTCCACGATGCTGGTGTGCCGGATCTGGCGGACCAGGAGTTCGGTGAGGAAACGGTCGCGGGCCGGCTCGGTGTGCCGCAGTCCGGTCGGGGTGACGAGGAGCGGGACGTCCTGCCAGTTGGTGAAGGGCAGCAGGGCGTCGCGCAGCAGGACCATCTGGTGCAGCCACTCGTTGTAGAGCTGCATCGCGACGGGGCCGCCCCGGCGGCCCATGAGCAGGTCGGTCGCGGGGTGGGTGAGCAGATGGCCGTAGCAGTGGCTGCGGACGACGAGTGGGCCCGCGGGCAGTGATATCCGGTGGGCGAGCAGCCGGTCCAGGGCCGCTGTCGCCCAAGAGGCGATCTCCCGGCCGATGGCCTCGGCCTGTATGCCCAGTTCGCGGGTCGCCGAGGCGGCGTCGGGGCCGATGGCCAGTGGCAGCGAGGTCTCCCGGGTGCCGAGGCCGAGCGTCGCGTGGATCTGGGCGTCGAGGACCACGCGGTCGACGCTCAGCAGGGCGTCGATGACGCCCTGCAGCAGCGGTTCGGTGCCGGTGAAGAACTCGCGGGCGGTCATGGTGCCCGTCGCCGGGAAGGTGTTCCATCGGCTGCCGCCGAGGGTGGGAGTGGCCGAGGTCCGTGAGGGGGGCATGGGTCCTCCGGTGTCGTCGAGGGGGTGGTGGAATTTTCTGGATCGCCCGATACAGATTGAGGGCATGAAAAAGTCAGTCGAGGGTCGCCAGCGCGACCTCCACAAGGGGTTCGAGGGCGCGCGGATCCGGTGTGACCTTGGAGGAGACGAGCAGCCCGTTGAGGAAGGTGACGAGGAAGGCGGCGAGGGTCTGCGGATCATGCCGCGGCGCGATCTCACCGCGCTCCGCCGCCACGCGCAGCACCTCGGCAAGCGCGTCCTGGCTGGCGCCCAGTACGTCACGCACGGTGCGCCGGGTCACCGCGTCCTCCGGTACGCGCTCACAGGCGGCGTTGATCAACAGGCAGCCCTGGCCGCCATGTTCGACGGCGATCCGGACCCGCTCGACCAGCATCGTACGGATCGCCGACCGGGCGTCCGCCCCCTCGTCGAGGCTGCGCAGCGCGGCCGCCGCGAACGTGGTGCGGTAGTGCTCCAGCGCGGCCCGGTACAGGCCGTCCTTGTCGCCGAACGCCGCGTACAGGGACCCCTGGCCGATCCCGAGGTGCCGGGTCAGGTCCCGCACCGAGGTCCCCTCGTATCCGCGCGCCCAGAACAGCTCCATCGCGCGGCTCACCGCCGCCTCGGTGTCGAACTCGCGGGTCCTTGCCATGCGTCCACCATAATCTATCTGGATCGATCGCTCAAGAAAGCGTCCTGGGGCGATGGCCGGCGTGCCCCCGGCCACGAGAACTGAAGCCGTGGCCGGGGGCACGCCAAGAGCCGGGGCCGCTACGCGCCGCCTTCCGCCGTCCAGATCCTGCTGCGCAGATCCGTGCCGCGCAGCACCTGCACCCGCCACGGCTCGATGCGCACCACGTGGTACTCCGGGTCCGTCGGTCCGCCGCGCCAGTAGCCGCGCGGGTCGTAGCCGACGCCGGGTGGGCTGCCCTTGCGGTAGAGCTCCCAGGCGTAGCGTTTGGTCGGTTCGTCCTCGACCCAGGTGGAGACGCTGTCGATGAACACGGCGTTCTGGCGCGGGCTCCAGTAGGAGTAGGTGGTGTGCGGATTGTTCGCCAGGTGGGCCGACTTCACCGGTGTCTTGTAGGCGGCGAGCCAGCCGACGGGACGGCCGTCGACGAGTTCCCAGACCGGGAGTAGTACCCGGGCCCGGGGGCGGTTCTTCTTGTCGACGGTGATCATGGTCGCGTACGCGATATCGCCGATGTACTGGAAGAACTCGCGCTCCACGTCCGAGAAGGAGCCGACCTTCAGCGTCATGTCGCCACCGCCCCGCCACGGGGTCGGCCGCGGAGGCCGAAGGCACTGATGAGCGTGGCCACCCCGGCCGCGATCAGCGGGACGAACAGGGCGGCGTGGTAGCCGTCGAGCAGGGCCTGCGGGGATCCGTCCTCGCCCGTGGCGGCGACATTGACGGCGGTGACGGTGGACAGACCGAGGGCGGCGCCGAACTGGAAGGAGGTGTAGAGGAGACCGCCGGCCAGGCCCTGTTCCTCCTCCTGGACGCCTTCGGTCGCGATGATGGTGAGCGGGCCGTACGCCAGGGAGAAGGCCAGACCGAGGGCGATGAAGCTGGGGAACATCGCCGCGTACGTCCAGTCCTCGCCGACCGGCAGGAACAGGGCGTACGACAGCGCGGCCAGCACCAGGCCGCCGAAGACGACCCGCGCGTTGCCGAAGCGGCCCGCGAGCTTGGGGGTGAGCGTGGGTGAGAGCGCTGCGTCGATGCCGATCACCAGGAGCGCGAGGCTGGTCTCGACCGTGGACCAGCCTCGCAGCTCCCGCAGATACAGCACGGCGATGAACTGGAAGCCGAAGAAGCCGCCCGCGAAGAACAGCGCGGAGAGGTTGGCGCGTACGAGGGCGCCGCTGCGGAAGATCCCCAGCCGCACCAGCGGCGCGGCCGCACGGCGTTCGGTGAGTACGAAGACGGTGAGGAGTACGAGGCCGGCGGCGACGGTGCCGAGCGTCTGGCCGAGGCCGGTGTGGGCGGCGCGTTCGACGGCGAGGACGAGGAGCACGATCGCGCCGGTCACGGTGAGCGCCCCGAGCAGATCGACGCGCTGCCCGGTGCGGTCGGGCCGCGGGGACTTGGGGACCAGAGCCGGCGCGGCGATCAGGATGAGGAACGACAGAACCACGGGCGCGAAGAACACCCAGCGCCAGTCGGCCGAGGTCAGCAGCCCGCCGACGACCAGGCCGATGGAGAAGCCGCCGGCCGCGGTGCCGGAGTAGATCAGGAGTGCCTTGTCGCGCTGCGGCCCCTCCTCATAGCTGGTCGTGATGATCGACAGCCCGGCCGGAGTCATGAAGGCGGCCGCGACCCCCGTCACAAAGCGGGCGACGATGAGCGTCGGTCCGTTGTCGGCGAAGCCGCCCAGGCCGGAGAAGAGCAGGAACACGGTGAGCCAGAGCAGGAACATCTGCCGGCGGCCGAAGAGGTCCGCCGCCCTCCCGCCCAGCAGCATGAACCCGCCGTAGCCCACGACGTACGCGCTCATCACCCACTGCAGCTCACCGGTGGACATCCCCAGGTCGGCGCGGATCGACGGCAGGGCCACATTGAGCATGGCCACATCGATGCCCTCCAGGAAGATCGCTCCGCACAGCACAAAGAGCACACCCCAGCCGCGGCCGTTCAAGGCACCGGACTCGGGGACGGTCTCCCGCGGTGGTGGCTCAGACGGCGCAGAGGGCGCAGACGGCCCAGAGGGCGTGGACGGCGTGGACACAGCACAGCTCCTTGAAACAGGAAGAAAGAAGGGGGAAGAAGAGGGGACGCGTCGCACGCGGTTACCGGGGCGCCAGTCAGTTCCCTCTTGTTACCGTCTCGATCCTGATGCACCCTGAACCACCATGGAAGAAGGCACTTTGAAGTCACCGAGTCACTGCACGGGAACCGACGACGACCAGATCCGCCAGTGGGACACCCGGGAGGGCTGCGAGGTCCGTCAGATCCTCGACCGCGTGGCCGACAAGTGGTCGCTGCTCGTCATCGCCCTGCTCGACGTCCGCACCATGCGCTTCACCGAGCTGCGGCGCGAGATCGACGGGGTCAGCCAGCGCATGCTGACGGTGACGCTGCGCCATCTGGAGCGCGACGGGCTGGTGCGCCGTACGGTGCATCCGGTCGTCCCGCCGCGCGTGGACTACCAGCTCACTCCGCTGGGCGCGACGCTGCACGACACCATCCAGGCGCTCGTCACGTGGACCGAGGATCACCAGGACGAGATCGCCGCCGCGCGCACCGCGTACGACCAGTGCGAGGCCAAGGCGGAAACGACGACCGGGGACGAAAGCGCAGGCGAGGGCTTGCAGTTGGCGGTGGGCGGGGCCTGAGCCGGTCCGCATACGCACAGGCGTGCGCGTCGCGGACGCGGCGGGGGCTCCGATCGTTGTCGACCGCCGCTCAGGACGGGACGGGCAGAGGACAAGGGGTTCGCCGAACACTCCGGCCCCAGTCCGCCATCGGCGGTGAACCGCACCCGCCGCTCCCAGGTCAGCCCTTGGAGGGAAGATGGATGCCCCACGCGATGTCCACTCCGGTGAGAAGCGCTATGACGCCGTGGACCTGTCGTCCCTGGCCTTCTGGTCGCAGACCGCCGAGCAGCGGGAGCGGTCCTTCGCCCTGCTGCGCGCCGAGCGGCCGGTGTCCTGGCACCGTCCGGTGGAGGGGAGGTTGCTGCCGGACCCGGACGACACGGGCTTTTGGGCCGTCGTCCGGCATGAGGACATCGTGACGGTCAGCCGCCGCTCCGATCTGTTCGCCTCGTCCGCCGGTGTGCTGCTCGAGAACATCCCCGAGGGTCTGGTCGAAGGCTCCCAGTCCCTGCTCGCCATGGACCCACCCCGGCACACCAAGATCAGGCGGCTGGTCAGCGGCGCCTTCACCCCGCGGCACATCCTGGGGATGCGACAAGGGATCGAGGCCCACGCGCGGCGGATCGTCGCCGAGTTGGCCCACCGCCCCGACGGCAGGGCCGACTTCATGCGGGACTGCGCGTCGCTGCTGCCCATGCGCGTGATCTCCGATGTGATGGGCATCCCCCGCGAATGGCAGGACGCCGTGGCCGCGACGGTCTCCCAGAGCATCAGCGGCACGGACGGGGCGGGCGGGGACGAGCAGAGCCCGTTGGAGCTTCTGGTCGAGGGCCATCGCAGACTGCGCGACATGGCCCTGAATCTGGCCGGGTTACGGCGTGGCCGCCCGGCCCAGGACCTGATGACCGTCCTGGTCCAGGCCGAGGTCGACGGGGACCGGCTGACCGACGACGACATCGCCGACTTCTTCCTGCTGCTGTGCCTGGCGGGCAACGACAGTACGACGCTGACCATCGGCCACGGGCTCAGGCTGCTCACCGACCTGCCCGAGCAGCGCGCCTGGCTGCTGGCCGACCTCGACGGCCGGATCGGCTCCGCCGTGGAGGAGATCCTGCGCTACGCCACACCCGTGCTGACCTTCCGCCGTACGGCGGTGGCCCCCACCCGGCTCGGCGGCCGGCACATCGCAGCCGGGGACAAGGTGGTGATGTTCTACGCCTCGGGCAACCGCGACGCGGCCGTCTTCCGCGAACCGGACCGTTTTGACCTCGCCCGCGACCCCAACCCCCATCTGTCCTTCGGCGGTGGCGGTGCGCACTACTGCCTGGCGGCCCAGCTCGCCAGGGCGCAGCTGAGGATCCTCTTCCGGGAACTGCTGCGGGTCCTGCCCGATATCGAGGCGGGTGAGCCCGAGTTCGTGACCGGGACGTCCATCCACGGAATGACGCGGCTGCCCTGCCAGTTCACGCCGCGGAGGGTGCCCACGGCGGGAGCGCGGTGACCTCCACGACGGCTGCCGCGATGCCCAGGCCGGGGCCGGAGCCCACCAGCAGGACGCGGTCGCCGGGGCCGATCTCCCGGGCCATGAGCAGGTGCTCGAAGGAGACCAGTTGGTCGCTGGCCATGAGGTGGCCCACCCCGCGGCCGAAGTCCCAGGCGGACCGCTCCAGGGTGTGGCCCAGGGAGGACAGCCACGCATCGACCAACTCGCGGTTCGCATGAGCGGTGATGACGCGGGCCACGTCCCCGGCGGCGACGCCTGCCTCGTCGAGGGTCCGGGCCATCAGCTCACGCTGCGCCTTCATCACCCTGAGCATCCAGTCCGTCGGCGCGCCGTCGCCGTCCAGGAACTCACGCTGCCTGGCCCCGAGGTCGAGCGGCCCTGGCAGGGCCGAGCCGGAGGGGTCCAGCGGCTGTGTGCCGCGGTGCAGGGCTTCGAGTTCGGGCACGGCCTTGGAGTTGACGGACAGCAGCCGGGCGAAGCCCGGGGTCCGGGTGAGCACCAGCGCTGACGCGCCGTCGGCGAGGAGATAGCCCGGGCTCGCCCGCCAGCGGTCCACCAGCGGTGAGCCCATGTTGTCGGCCGCCACGATCAGCGCCGCCTCGCTGCCGGCGCCCCTGAGGTGCGCCGCCGCCAGCTCGAGGGCGCCGAAGACCCCGTTGCATCCCTGCCGGACGCCCACGGCCAGCAGATCACCGCCGATCGCCTCGCGCATCACATACGACTGCGGAAGCCAGCCGTCGGGGCCGCAGCGGTAGCCCTCGACGTAGAGCAGCAGCCCCAGCTCCGAGGGGTCGCCGCCCCAGCGTCCCAAGGCCGCGCGGACCGCGCGGACCCCCATCTCCGGGGCGGGGGTGTCGCCCGCGACGGCCGCGCCCAGCAGACCGGACCGCTCCGCTTCGGCGTCGTCCAGCCATCCCCGCCGGACGGCCTCGGTCACGCTGACGCTGTCGGGCAGATATGTCCCTACGGCGGCGACGTACACATCCGGTGTCCGCATGTACGTGCACCCCTTCGCACCTGTCCGTGAATTTCGGTTCGGCTTTCTCCATATACGCCGACGCGGAAGAGAGGCAGTCGCTTCCAGCTCGAAAACACCTCAGGCCACGATGGAGACCGTGAATTCCTTTTTCTCCTCCCTTGCGTCCGTCGGGCGTTGCGGATACACCTGAAATCCGCTTTTCCCGAAACCGGAGGGCGGCCTGTGGACTTCACACTCAGCGAACAACAACGCGCCCGTCGCGCGACCATCCTGGCCCGTACGCAGGCCGCCTTTCCCGCCGGTCCTGGCCATCGGCCCACGGCGTACACCCGCGCCGAATGGTCCCGCCTCGCCGCCTTGGGGCTGCTCGGGGCCAGCGTGCCGGTGGCGGAGGGCGGCGGGGGGCTCGGCGCGCTGGACACCGCGCTCGTCTTCGAATCCGCCGGCCAAGGCTGCGCGGACACCGGAATCCTGTTCGCCGCGGCCGCTCATCTGTTCGCCTGCGGAATGCCGATCCTCGATTTCGCGCCGCCCGATACGCGCAAGCGGCTGCTCCCCGGAATGTGTTCCGGGGAGCTGATCGCCGGAAACGCCATGACGGAGCCGGAATCCGGCTCGGATGTCGCCCGGCTCGCGGTGACCGCGCGGCGGGTCGCGGACGGTTTTCTCCTCAGCGGCACAAAGAGCTTTGTGAGCAACGGGCCGGTGGCCGATGTGTTCGTGACCTACGCGACCACCGATCCACGGGCCGGGCACCTGGGGGTGACCGCGTTCGTCGTCGAGCGTGGCACTCCGGGGCTGACGGTGGGCGAGCCGCTGGAGAAGATGGGGCTGCTGTCGTGTCCGGCCTCGGCGGTGACGTTCGACGACTGCTTCGTACCGGACGAGCGGGTGCTCGGCGCCCCCGGTCAGGGGGGCGCGGTCTTCCAGCACTCCATGCGGTGGGAGCGGTCCTGCCTGTTCGCGGTGTACCTGGGGGTGCAGCAGCGGCTGCTCGACCGGTGCGTGGAGCACGTACGACAGCGCCGGCAGTCCGGCAGGCGGCTGGCGGCGTTCCAGTCGGTGAGCAACCGCGTCGTCGACATGAAGCTGCGGCTGGAGAGCGGGCGGCTACTGCTCTACCGGGCCTGCGACGCCCTGGACCGCGACGATCCGGACGCCTCCTTGTGGGTGTCGCTGTCCAAACTGGCCGTCTCCGAGGCGTCCGTGGCCGGGTCGCTGGACGCCATGCAGCTGTTCGGCGGCCGGGGATATCTGATCGAGGAGGGCATCGAGGCGGCGGTCAGGGACGCGCTGCCGACGACCGTCTTCTCCGGCACCTCGGAGATCCAGCGGCAGTTGATCGCGAGGAGCATGGGACTGTGAGCCTGCACCGACTGGTGGTCGAGGCCGCCGAACGCACCCCAGAGGCGCCGGCCGTCCACGACATGACCGGCGGCCTCAGCTACGGCGGGCTCGACGCGCTCGCCGACCAGTACGCCGTGGCGCTGCTCGACGCGGGCGTGCGGCCCGGGGACCGGGTGCTGCTGTGGACGGGCAAGAGCGCCGAGGTGGTCGCCCTGACGCAGGCCGTGCTGCGGATCGGAGCGATCTATGTGCCGGTGACCGCGTCGAACCCGATCGGCCGGGTGCGCCGGATCGTGGCGGACTGCCGCCCCTCACTGGTGGTGACCGACCTCGACACCGCCCCCGACCCGGCGGACCTGGACGCCCTGCGGGTCGCGGTGGTCGACCGGGCGCCGCTGCGGGCCGCCGCCGCGCCCGGCCGACGCCCCGCGCACCACCATCCCGCCGCGCCGGACGACGCCGCGTACATCCTGTACACCTCGGGCTCCACCGGCGAGCCCAAAGGCGTCTGTCTGAGCCACCGCAACGCGCTGTCCTTCATCGACTGGGCCGTCCAAGAGCTGCGCCTGCGCCCCGCCGACCGGCTGGCCAACCACGCGCCCTTCACCTTCGACCTGTCGGTGTTCGACCTCTACGGCGCCTTCCGGGCCGGGGCCTCGGTGCAGCTCCTCCCCGACACCTTGGCCCACGCCCCCGACCAGCTCATCGACGTGCTCGCCCGGCGCCGGATCACCGTCTGGTACTCGGTGCCGTCGGCGCTCCTGCTGCTGATGCGCGAGGGGCGGCTGCTGGACCGGGGGCCGCTGTCCCTGCGCGCCTGCGTCTTCGCGGGCGAGGCCTTCCCGCTCGAGGACGTCAAGCGGCTGCGCGCGGCCTGGCCCGGCGTACGGCTGCTCAACTGGTACGGCCCGACGGAGACCAATGTCTGCACGTCCTACGAGGTGACCGCCGCCGACCTGGACCGCGGCACCCCGCTCCCGATCGGCACCGGGTGCTGCGGGAACGACGTACGCCTGGAGCCCCGGCCGGACGGTACGGCCGAGATCGTCGTCAGCGGCCCGACCGTGATGCTGGGCTACTGGGGCCGGCCGCCGCACCACGGCCCGTACCGGACCGGGGACCTCGGCCGCCGCGATGTCCACGGCGAGCTGGAGTATCTGGGCCGGTTCGACGACCTGGCGAAGGTGCGCGGCCACCGGGTCGAGCCGGGCGAGGTGGAGGCCGCACTGGGCGCGCACCCGGCGGTCGGCGACGTGGTGGTGCTCGTCTCGGGCAGCAGCGACGAGGCGCGGATCCACGCCGTCGTCGTGCCCCGTCCCGGGCACCGGCCACATCTGCTCGACCTCAAGAGGCACTGTGCCTCGCTGCTTCCCAGCTACATGGTCATCGACGCGGTGCACACCGTCGAGGCCCTGCCCCGCGGCCCCAACGGCAAGACCGACCGCGCCGCCCTCGCGCGGGAGGTGCGGGAGAGGGAGCGGAACCGCGGCACCTGACCGCCGCCTCGCCGCCTCGCCCTCACCCTCGTCCTCGCTTTCGCCCTCGTCCTCGTCCTCGCTCTCGCTCTCGCCCTCGAAAACGTGGAGTCCCCATGTCCGACACCGAACGCCCGGCCCTGCTGGACAGGCTTCTCGGCTATGTCCGGGACGAGTTGGTCGGCGATCCGGACCTCGCCGAGATCACCCCGACCACACCGCTGCTGGCCTGGGGCATCCTGGACTCGCTCCGGACCGCGCGGCTGCTGGCCCATCTGCGGGACGAACTCGGCGTCCTGGTGCCGGCCACTCATCTGACGGGCGGCCACTTCAAGGACGTCGAGAGCATCACCGATCTCGTGCTGTCCCTGCGCCAGCCCTCGCAGCCCCGTCGGTCCTCGTAGCCCCGTCAGTCCTCGTAGTCGTAGAACAGCCGCTCCACCACCGCCCGCGCCCGCCGCGTCGTACGGCGGTAGTCGTCGAGCATCTGGCCGACCATACCGGGGCCGTAGCCCAGGTAGCGGGAGACCGCCGCCAGTTCGCGGCTGTCGCCGGGGAAGGTGTCGCCGGGGCGGCCGCGGACCAGCATGATGCCGTTGCGGGCGCGGGTGGCCAGCACCCAGGCCTCGTCCAGGGTCTGCGCGTCCTCCGCGCCGATCAGCTCGGCGGCGTGGGCGGCGGCCAGGGCCTCGCGGGTGCGGGTGGTGCGCAGGCCGGGTTCGGCCCAGCCGTGGCGCATCTGGAGCAGCTGCACCGTCCACTCGACGTCGGACAGGCCGCCGCGGCCCAGCTTGGTGTGGGTGGTGGGGTCGGCGCCGCGGGGCAGCCGTTCGGATTCCATCCGGGCCTTGAGCCGCCGGATCTCGCGGACCGCGTCCTCGCCCAGGCCCTCGGCCGGGTAGCGCAGCGGATCGATCAGCTCGATGAAGCGGGCGCCCAGGTCGGCGTCGCCCGCGACCGGCTCGGCGCGCAGCAGCGCCTGGCTCTCCCACACCAGCGACCAGCGCCGGTAGTAGGCGGCGTACGAGGCGAGGGTGCGCACCAGCGGGCCGGACTTGCCCTCCGGCCGCAGGTCGGCGTCGATGGCCAGCGGCGGGTCGACGGTGGGCAGCTGGAGCAGCCGCCGCATCTCGTTGGCCACGGCGAACGCGGCGCGTGAGGCTTCCTGTTCGTCCACGCCCTCGCGCGGCTCGTGGACGAACACCACGTCGGCGTCCGAGCCGTAGCCCAGCTCGTGCCCGCCGAACCGGCCCATCCCGATGACCGCGAAGCGGGTGGGCAGCTCTTCGCCCCACTTCTCGCGCACCGCGGCGCGCAGCGCGCCCGCGATCGTCGCGGCGTTCAGATCGGAGACGGCGTCCCCGACCAGGTCGACCAGCGCGGCGGGGTCCAGCGGCGGCTCGCCCACCCCCGGGACGCCCTTGGCCGCGGTGGCCGCGGTGGCGTGGGCGGTCCCGGCCGGCTTCGCCGCCCCGGCGGGGCCGAGCGGGCCCGGGGTGCCCGGCCTGGTCGCGGGGGGCCGCGCGCCCCCGGCCGCCGCGAGCGCCCCGCCGCCGGCCGCCCCCGGGCCGCCCGCCGGCGGCAGGGACACGGACGGCTGGACGGCGCCGTTCGCGTGGCGCGCGCTCTCGATGATGTCGGCGGCCGCGGTACGGAACAGCTCGCGCCGCCGCACCCCGCGCGCCGCCGCGACCGCCGCCTCCGCGCCCTCTGCGCGGCCGACCGCCGCCAGGGTCTCCTGCTCAAGGTGGGCCCGGCCGCGCGGCCGCAGCCCCTCCGGGTCGCCGAGCAGGGCGACCGCCTCGGGGGCGCGCAGCAGCAGATCGGGGGCGAGCCGCCCGGTGGACAGCACCCGCGCCAGGTTCTCCGCGGCGGCGCCCTCGTCACGCAGCAGCCGCAGATACCAGGGCGTCTTGCCCAGGGCGTCGGAAACCTTCCGGAAGCCCAACAGCCCGGCGTCCGGATCGGCGGAGTCGGCGAACCAGCCCAGCAGCACGGGCAGTAGCGTACGCTGAATCGCCGCTTTACGGGTCACACCGGACGCCAATGCCTCCAGATGTCGTAGCGCGGCGGCCGGATCGGCGTAGCCGAGCGCCTCCAGGCGCTGGCCCGCGGCCGCGGAGCTGAGCCGGGTCTCGCCGGGCTCCAGTTGGGCGACCGCGTCCAGCAGCGGCCGGTAGAACAGCTTCTCGTGCAGCCGCCTGACCTCGCGCGCGTGGCGCCGCCACGCCGTGCCCAGCTCGGCCACCGGCTCCGTACGACGGTCCCAATTGTAGATTCTGGCGAGCGAGCGGCCCAGGCGCCGCAGGTCGGCCTCGTCCTCGGGCACCAGGTGGGTGCGGCGCAGCCGGTACAGCTGGATGCGGTGCTCCATGGAGCGCAGAAAGCGGTACGCGGCGTCCAGCGCGGCGGCGTCGGAGCGCCCCACGTAGCCGCCCGCGGCCAGCGCCGCGAGCGCGTCGAGCGTGGTGCCGCTGCGCAGCTTCTCGTCGGACCGGCCATGGACCAACTGCAGCAGCTGGACGGCGAACTCGACGTCGCGCAGGCCCCCGGGGCCGAGCTTGAGTTCGCGGTCTATCTCGGCGGCGGGGATGTTCTCGACGACGCGGCGGCGCATCTGCTGCACGTCGGGGACGAAGTTCTCGCGCTCGACGGCCTGCCACACCATGGGCGCGAGGGCGTCCATGTACGCCTGGCCGAGCGCCGCGTCGCCCGCGACCGGCCGGGCCTTGAGCAGCGCCTGGAACTCCCAGGTCTTGGCCCACCGCTGGTAGTACGCCAGATGGCTGGACAGGGTGCGCACCAGCGGCCCGTTGCGGCCCTCGGGGCGGAGGTTGGCGTCGACCGGCCAGATGCTGCCCTCGACGGTGGCCTCGGAGCAGATCCGCATCAGCCGGGAGGCGAGCCGGGTGGCGGCCTGCACCGCCTTGCCCTCCTCGACGCCTTCCACCGCCTCGGCGACGAAGATGACGTCCACGTCCGAGACGTAGTTGAGCTCCCGGCCGCCGCACTTGCCCATGCCGATCACCGCGAGCCGGCAGGCCGCGGCGTCCTCGGGCTGCTCCTCGGCGGCGATCTCCAGCGCCGCGCGCAGCGTGGCGGTCGCCAGGTCGGCCAGCTCGGCGGCCGTCTGGACCATGTCGGTGGTGCCGCACACATCGCGGGCGGCGATGGTCAGCAGCGCCCGGCGGTAGGCGACGCGCAGCGCGTCGGGCCGGGGCCGCCCCGCGCCGGACGGGCCCCAGATGCCCTCGGCCAGGGCCCGCTCGAACTCGGGGGTGGTCGGATGCAGATCCGCCGACTCGTACATCACCAGGGCCTGCCAGTCCCCCGGGTGCCGGGCGAGGTGGTCGCCCAGCGCCTCGGACGCGCCGAGCACCCCGAGCAGCCGGTCGCGCAGCGGCTTGGCGGTGACGAGGGTGTCGAGCAGCGCCTGCCGCGAGCCACTGTCCGAAGCGGCCGCGCCGTCCGGCAGCGCCTCGACGAGCCGTACGAGCCCGCGCAGGGCCAGATCGGGGTCCGCGGTCACGCCCAGCGCCTCCAGCAGCACCGGGTCGCTGCGCACGCCGGACAGCTCGGGCGCGTCCAGCAGCCGCTGGGCGGCGGAGGGGTCGGTGAAGCCGTGCCGCAGCAGCCGGGTGAAGTTGCTGCTCCTGCGTCCCTGCGGTACGGACATGCCGCCGCCTCCCGTGCCTGTCGAGTGCCGCCGCCCACGGGCCCGCTGCCCCGGTGACCAGGGCGGGCGGGTCCGATGACGAGCCTAGGCCCTGCGGCGCTGGTGGTGACGTGTGAGGTCGCCGTCGGACGGTGTCAGGGGCCCCAGCACTGCCATGAGTACGCGTTGTCGATGTCGTAGTAGTGCGCGATCGCGTCGGAGTCGTACTGCTGAGTACACGCCGCCTCGACCGAGACGTCGATGTCCGAGCTCTTGTACGGCCGCCGTCCCCCCGGTGTACCGCACCGCCAGCCGAAGACGTCGTCATGGGCGCCGACACCGAGGACGGCTTGGAGGCCGGGTCCCTGCCTCCGGCAGTAGGCGGCGATGTCGACGCCTCCCAGCACGGTGTAGCCGGACGGAACGATGCCCGGTCCGCCGTTTCCCCGGGGCCGCCAGGGTTGCCCGGAGGGCGGAGACTGCGAAGCGGGCGGGGTGGTGTGCGGGGTCCGCGAGGTCTGCGAGGTCTGCGAGGGGGTGGGCCGGTGGGTGCCGGGCGTCGTGGTGGCGCCGGCCGCGCCGCCGGTGCCGCCCGCGGTCTTGTCCCGGTCGGTGCCGTGCGCCCCCCAGATGATCAGACCGGCGATCGCCGCCACGCACACCGCGGCGACGGCGAGTACGGCGGGGCTGCCTCTTCGCCGGCGGCGGGGAGCGTCGAGCGGGTCCTCGCCGGCTACCGCAGTTTCATACGGCGTCGTGCCGTGTGTGCCGTGCTCCGCGGTCCGGTCCTGGACGGTCGCGGCAGCGGTGGGGGACTCACCATCGGCGGTCTCGCGGGCGACGAAGTCTGTCCTCCGGGCGATCGGGGCCGTGACCTCGGCCGGCCAGACCGGACTCGCTTCCCCTGCCGCGTCGCCCGTCACCACCGTCGGCAGATTCGGGGCGCACCTCGTGATCAGCTCCATGGCGGTGGGGCGGTCGGCCGGGTCCTTGGCCAGACAGGCGGCCACCAGGTCGGCCAGATCCGGGTCCGCCGCACGCAGCGGGCCCAGCTCCGGATCGCCGTGCACCACGCGGAAGAGCACATCGGGTCCGGAGCCGACGCCGAACGGCGGTTCGCCCTGCGCGGCGTAGCAGATCAGACAGCCGAGGGCGAACACATCGACCGCCCCGGTCAGCTGCTTGCGTCCCATGGCCTGCTCGGGCGCCATGAAAGCGGGCGTGCCCACGGTCTGCCCGGTGAGGGTCAGCCGACTCTGGTCCGCCGCGCGGGCCACCCCGAAGTCGATCACCTTGAGGCCATCGAGGGTCAGCATCACGTTGGAGGGCTTCAGATCGCGATGCACCACGTCCAGGGCGTGCACGGCCGCGAGGGAACGGGCGACCTCGCGCATCAGCAGCCACATATGGGCCGGGGGGAATCCGGCTCCGCACAGGCCCCGTGCCTGAGCGAGATCGACCCCGGGCACATACTCGGTGGCGAACCACGAGGGGCGCTCGGTGCGGTCCGCGGCCAGCAGACGCGCGCTCAGCCCCACCGGAAGCCGGGCCAGGTTGTCGAGTTCATGCCTGAAATGCTTCAGGAAATGATCGTCCCGGATGAGGTGGGGCAGCACCTGCTTGACCGCGGCCAACCGCCCGGAGTCGTCCACGCCGAGGTAGACCCGGCCCATACCGCCCGTGCCCAGCACACCCAGGATCCGGTAGGGACCGATGCGCGGCGGGTCCGAGGATTCGAGCGGACGAGCGCCGCTGCCGGTCAGATCGACGTGTCGCTCCCCGCCCCCAGTCACGGGCGGGAGCATAACAACACGGCGGGCCCCCGGCTCCTGGCCGGCGCCGCGACGGCATCGGCCAGGAGCCCGCGCCTACAGCACCGGCAGGTTCTTGCGCAGCTCGAACGGGGTGACCTCGGAGCGGTACTCCTCCCACTCCTGCTTCTTGTTGCGGAGGAAGAAGTCGAAGACGTGCTCGCCGAGCGTCTCGGCGACCAGCTCGCTGCGCTCCATCAGGTAGATGGCCTCGCCCAGGTTCTGCGGCAGCGGTTCGATGCCCAGGGAGCGACGCTCGGCCTCGGACAGCGCCCACACGTCGTCGTCGGCCCCGGCCGGGAGCTCGTAGCCCTCCTCGATGCCCTTGAGGCCCGCGGCGAGCAGTACGGCGTAGGCGAGGTAGGGGTTGGCGCCGGAGTCGAGGGAGCGGACCTCGACGCGGGTGGAGCCGGTCTTGCCGGGCTTGTAGAGGGGCACGCGGACCAGCGCGGAGCGGTTGTTGTGGCCCCAGCAGATGTACGAGGGGGCCTCGCCGCCGGCGCCCGCGGTGCGCTGTGAGCCGCCCCAGATGCGCTTGTAGGAGTTGACCCACTGGTTGGTGACGGCGGAGATCTCTCCCGCGTGGCGCAGCAGGCCCGCGATGAAGGACCGGCCGACCTTGGAGAGCTGGAACTCGGCGCCGGACTCGTAGAACGCGTTCCGGTCGCCCTCGAAGAGGGAGAGGTGGGTGTGCATACCGGAGCCGGGGTGCTCGGAGAACGGCTTGGGCATGAACGTGGCCTGTACGCCCTGCTCCAGCGCCACCTGCTTCATGACCAGCCGGAAGGTCATGATGTTGTCGGCGGTGGACAGCGCGTCGGCGTAGCGCAGGTCGATCTCCTGCTGGCCGGGCGCGCCCTCGTGGTGGGAGAACTCGACCGAGATGCCCATCGACTCGAGCATGGTGATGGCCTGGCGGCGGAAGTCCATGCCGATGTTCTGCGGGGTGTGGTCGAAGTAGCCGGAGGTGTCGGCGGGCTCCGGGCGGCTGCCGTCCACGGGCTTCCCCTTGAGCAGGAAGAACTCGATCTCGGGGTGGGTGTAGAAGGTGAACCCGAGGTCGGAGGTCCTGGCCAGGATCCGCTTGAGCACGAAGCGGGGGTCGGCGAACGACGGGGAGCCGTCCGGCATCAGAATGTCGCAGAACATCCGGGCGGTGCCGGGGGCCTCGGCGCGCCAGGGCAGTATCTGGAAGGTGCTCGGGTCCGGCTTGGCGATCATGTCGGACTCGTAGACCCGGGCGAAGCCCTCGATCGCGGAGCCGTCGAAGCCGATGCCCTCGTCGAAGGCGCCTTCGAGCTCGGCGGGCGCGACGGCGACGGACTTGAGGAAGCCGAGCACGTCGGTGAACCACAGCCGCACGAACCGGATGTCGCGCTCTTCGAGGGTGCGGAGCACGAACTCCTGCTGCTTATCCATGGTCCCCTATCCTTGCAGGTCAGACGGCACTTGGGGTACGCGTGGGGCGCCTGTGGACCCCAGTATCACCTGACGGGGTTTCGGAGAGGTTTCAGACCTCTCGCCCGATGTCCCCGCCACGATGTGTGCATCGTACTTTCATGTGGCCCCGGACGGCCCCGAGCGCTTCGCACACGGGCCCGCCACCAGGGTTTCCATACCCCTTGGGGGTAAGGTGTGGCCGACGTCGGCACGAGCCGACACCGATCGTAGGGGCCGCGGCCGACCGGAGCGACCGGAGGAGGGCAATGCTCGAACAGCGCCAGCGGAGGGCGACGACCGCCTGGTGCGGTCGGCCACTGCCTTCAGGGCCCTGTGCCGCGCCGCTGCTGCGCATATAACAGCGCGTCCGCCCAGCCCGCACCCCGCGCGGGCGAGGCGTACGCGCCACCCCTCCACGCAGCTCACACACATCGGCCATTGGGGTGCCCACTCATGCACGCATTCACTCGCCGCGCCGTGCTCGGCGCGGGAATCGCCCTCGCGGGCGGCGGCGGACCGCTCACCTCCTGCTCCCCCTCGTCCTCCGCGTCCGACGACCCACCCGGCCGGCGGCGCGGCCTTGGCAACGCCGGCGCCCCGGACGCCGAGCCGCTGGACGGGGGGTATGTCTCCCCCCACGGCGAGGAGGTCGCCGCCGCCGATCGGGAGCGGGGGCAGGGGCCCGTACGGGAGTTCCGGCTGACCGCCACCACCACCTCGCTCGACCTCGGCGCCCGTACGGTCAGGACCTGGGCGTACGGGGACGAGCTGCCCGGCCGGCCGATCCGGGTCACCGCGGGCGACACCCTCGCGGTCCGGGTCGACAACCACCTGCCGCACTCCACCACCGTGCACTGGCACGGCATCTCCCTGCGCAACGACATGGACGGCGTCCCCGGGGTGACCCAGCCGCCGATCAAGGCCGGGGCCTCCTTCGACTACCGCTTCACGGTCCCGGACCCGGGCACGTACTGGCTCCATCCGCACTCCGGCGTCCAGCTGGACCGGGGGCTGTACGCGCCGCTGATCGTCGACGACCCCAGGGAGCCGCTGGAGTACGACGAGGAGTGGATCGTCATCCTCGACGACTGGGTCGACGGAGTGGACGGCAGCACCCCGGACGCGGTGCTGGAAGAGCTCGGCGGCGGCATGGCGGGCATGGACGACATGGGCTCCGGCGAAGGCTCCGGCGAGGGCAACGGGGACGACTCGGGCGACGAGGGGGACGGCGGGGACGGCTCCGGGGACAACGACGGCTCCCGCGCCCCCCGCACCGGCCCGTCCCGGCTGCTGAAGGGCGCCAGGAGCCGGCTGCTCGAGGGCGACCCGGGCGATGTGGCGTATCCGTACTATCTGATCAACGGCCGCACCCCGGACGACCCCCGGACCTTCCGCGCCAATCCCGGCGACCGCGTCCGCATCCGGATCATCAACGCCGGCGGCGACACCGCCTTCCGTGTCGCGCTCGGCGGCCACACCATGACGATCACCCACACCGACGGCTTCCCGGTCGAGCACACCACCACCGACGCGCTGCTGCTGGGCATGGCCGAGCGCTACGACGTGATGGTCACCGCCCAGGACGGGGTCTTCCCGCTCGTCGCGATCGCCGAGGGCAAGGGGCACTCCGCGATGGCCCTGCTGCGCACCAGCGAGGGCGCGAGCGCGCCACGGCCGTCCGTACGCCCCAGGGAGCTGGACGGCAGGCTGATCACCGCGGACAGGCTGCGGGCCGCGGAGGACGTACGGCTGAAGCCCCGCGACCCCGACCGGACGATCCGGATGCGGATCACCGGGTCCATGAAGAAGTACAACTGGGCGATCAACGGCAAGCCGTACGACCCGTCGCAGCGCTATCCGGTGCGCGCGGGCGAGCGGGTCCGGCTGTCCTTCATCAACGGCACCGACATGTGGCACCCCATGCATCTGCACGGCCACACCTTCCAGCTGCCGGACGGCGGCCCGCGCAAGGACACGACGATCCTGCTGCCGCACCACAAGGTGAACGTCGACTTCGACGCGGAGAACCCGGGGCTGTGGATGGTCCACTGCCACAACGTCTACCACTCGGAGTCCGGGCTGATGACGATCATCGGTTACCAGAAGTAGCCGTACGGTGGCCCGGTCTCCGCCGGATGCGACGGCGAGGACCGGGCCGACGTGACGAAGAAGACACTCAGGGCCATCGCGTCAAAGAGACGATTACACTGGTCGCCGTGCCTCAACTTCGCCTCGCTCTGAACCAGATCGACTCGACCGTCGGCGACCTCGACGGCAACGCCGAGTCGATAGTCCACTGGACCCGGCACTCCGCCGAGCAGGGCGCCCACCTGGTGGCGTTCCCCGAGATGGTGCTGACCGGCTACCCCGTCGAGGACCTGGCGCTGCGCTCCTCCTTCGTCGAGGCGTCCCGCGCCGCGCTGCGCGCGCTCGCCGCCCGCCTGGAGGCCGAGGGCTTCGGCGAGCTGCCCGTCGTCGTCGGCTATCTCGACCGCAGCGATCGCGCCCAGCCGCGGTTCGGCCAGCCGGCCGGGGCCCCGCAGAACGCCGCCGCCGTGCTGCACCGCGGCGATGTGGTGCTCACCTTCGCCAAGCACCACCTGCCGAACTACGGCGTCTTCGACGAGTTCCGCTACTTCGTCCCGGGCGAGACGCTGCCCATGATCCGTGTCCACGGCGTCGATGTCGCCCTCGCCATCTGCGAGGACCTGTGGCAGGACGGCGGCCGGGTGCCCGCCGCCCGCTCCGCCGGGGCCGGGCTGCTGCTGTCGATCAACGCCTCGCCGTACGAGCGGGACAAGGACGACACCCGCCTGGAGCTGGTGCGCAAGCGCGCCCAGGAGGCGGGCTGCACCACCGCCTACCTCGCCATGATCGGCGGCCAGGACGAGCTGGTCTTCGACGGCGACTCGATCGTCGTCGACCGCGACGGCGAGGTGATCGCCCGCGCCCCGCAGTTCGCCGAGGGCTGTGTGCTGCTCGACCTCGACCTGCCCGCCGCCGACCCCGGCACCGTCCCGCAGGGCGTCGTGGACGACGGGCTGCGCATCGACCACCTCACGCTCTCCGCGGACCCGCTCCCGGCGTACGAGCCCGAGCTGGCCGGCGGCCAGGCCGAACGCCTCGGCGACGACGAGGAGATCTACACCGCGCTCGTCGTCGGCCTGCGCGCGTACGTGGCCAAGAACGGCTTCCGCAGCGTGCTGATCGGTCTGTCCGGCGGCATCGACTCCGCGCTCGTCGCGGCCATCGCGTGCGACGCGGTCGGCGCGCAGAACGTGTACGGCGTCGCCATGCCGTCCCGCTACTCCTCCGAGCACTCCATCGCCGACGCCGCCGAGCTCGCCCGCCGCACGGGGCTCAACTTCCGTACGGTCCCGATCGCCCCGATGTTCGACGCCTACATGGAGTCGCTGCGCCTCACCGGCCTGGCCGAGGAGAACCTGCAGTCGCGGCTGCGCGGCACGATGCTGATGGCCATCTCCAACCAAGAGGGCCACATCGTGCTGGCCCCGGGTAACAAGTCCGAGCTGGCCTGCGGCTACTCGACCCTGTACGGGGACTCGGTCGGCGCGTACGGCCCCATCAAGGACGTCTACAAGACGTCCATCTTCCGCCTGGCGAAATGGCGCAACCAGGCCGCGGAAGAGCGCGGCCAGACCCCGCCCATCCCGGAGAACTCGATCACCAAGCCCCCGAGCGCCGAGCTGCGCCCGGGCCAGGTCGACACCGACTCCCTCCCCGACTACGACGTGCTCGACCAGATCCTGGAGCTGTACGTCGACCGGGACCAGGGCCGGGCGGAGATCGTCGCGGCGGGCTACGACGACGAACTGGTCACGCGGATCCTGCGGCTGGTCGACACCGCGGAGTACAAGCGCCGCCAGTACCCGCCGGGCACCAAGATCTCCGCCAAGGGCTTCGGCAAGGACCGCCGCCTGCCGATCACCAACCGCTGGCGCGAACGCGGTCCCCTGTCTTAGGGCTCGGTTCCCGCCTGGGTTTGTGGTGAGTATGGGACAACGACACGCCGGCAATACGGCGTGTCGTTGTCCCATACTCACCGCAAAGTGCAGTGCCTAGCCTTCCACGCGCGCGTCCAGGAACTTCCTGATCAGCGCCAGCCACTCGTCAGGGGCCTCCAGGAACGGCAGGTGGCCGCTGCTCAGCTCCGCGAACTGCGCACCGGGGATCCCGTCCGCGACCTGGCGGTGGTGGTACGTCGTCGCCATCGCGTCCAGCGCGGTGGAGATCACCAGAGTGGGCACCCGGACCCGGCCCAGGTCCTCGCGTACGTCCACGCTCCCGACGAGCTCGACCTGCTGAATCGCCCCGGGCGGCACGGACCCCCGGGTCCCGGCCACCATGTCCGCGAGCTGCTCCGGGCTCATCCGGTCCAGATAGGGCGCCCCGGCACCGGCGAGCAGCGTCCACCGGGCCGTCGCCTCTGCGTCATCCGACCTGAGGTGGCGCAGCCAGTCCTCGACCAGCAGCCGCATCCGCGCGTTCGGGTGGGCGAAGGTGGCCGTCAGCACCAGCGCGGTGACCCGCTCCGGGTGCCGGGTGGTGGCCCGTAGGGCAACGGGGCCGCCCAGGGAGTATCCGGCGATCGCGAACGTCTCGAGCCCCTCCTCGACGGCGGTGGCGACGAGGTCGTCGGCGAGCCGGTCGAGGTCCAGCGGGCCTTCGGCGCGCGGGGTGCGGCCCGAGCCGGGGTAGTCGGGGCCGACCACCTTGTACCGTTCGGCCAGCCCGTCCAGGATCGGGCCGTAGTTCCCGTCGATGCTGCCGGTGCCGCCGTGGGCGAGGAGCAGCCCGGGGCCCGTGCCGCGCACGATGCGGCCGAGGCGTCCAAGGGGTGATGCGGTGGTCATGAAGATGTTCCTTCCATGGATTGTCGATGTGGTGTTCCCGGCGCCGCGAGAGTCTGTCCGGGTGGTCACAGGGCCTGGCGCGCCGGCTCGGCGCCACCGTTCCGGCCCGGCCGTACGCCGCCGCGCCCCGTGAGGACCGTCTCGGACGCCAGACCGAGCCCGGCCAGCACGACGAGCGCGCCGACCGGGGCGAGTGCGGTCAGGCCGAGGCCGCCGCTCCCCAGGATTCGGCCGCCGAGCCAGGACCCGGCCGCGATGGCGAGGTTGAAGACGGAGGTGTACGCGGAGACGGCGAGCGTGGGGGCGTCCGGCGCGGCGGCCACCGCCTGGGTCTGCAACACCGGCACCAGCGCGAAGGCGACCAGGCCGAGGCCGAACACCGTCACCGCGGCCGTCACGGCCCAGTGGCTGGTGACGGCGAAGACGGCCAGCGCCGCCGCCAGCGCCCCGGTCAGGGCGCGCAGCGCGCTCTGGGGGCGGCGGTCGGCCAACCGGCCCCCGATGATGTTGCCGACGAGCGCCCCGCCGCCGAAGACGACCAGCAGGACCGTGACGGACCCCTCGCCGAATCCGGCGACGCCGCCGAGTATCGGCGCGATGTAGGTGTAGACGACGAAGAATCCGGTCTCCGCGACCAGAGTGACCGCGAGGAGTGCGACGGCCCGGCGGCCGCGCAGCGCCGCGAGCCCGTCGCGGAGCCGGGGCGCCGCGTCCGGGCGGATGGCCGGGACGAGCAGCGCGACGGCCGCGAACGCCACCGCGCTGACCGCGCCGAGGGTCCAGAACGCCGCCCGCCAGCCATGGGCGTTCCCGATCCAGGTGCCGAGCGGAGCGCCGAGGACGGTGGCGAGGTTCAGCCCGGTGGACACGAAGGCGACCGCCCGGCCCCGCCGCTCCTCGGGGACCATCGCCGCGGCGGTCACCACCGTGATCGCGAAGAAGGTGCTGTGGGTCAGCGCGGTGAGCACCCGCGCGGCCATCAGCAGCCCGAACCCGCCGGCACTCGCGGCCACCAGATTGCCCGCCGTGAACACGGCGAGCAGCCCCAGCAACGCCCCCTTTCGCGGCGCGCGCAGCGTCAGCGCGGTCACCACAGGACCGCCGACGGTGGCCGCCAGCGCGTAGCCGGTCACCAGCAGTCCGGCGGTGGGCACGGACACCCGCAGATCACCGGACAGCTCCGGCAGCAGGCCCACGACCACGTACTCGGCCGTGACCACCACGAACAGGCATGCGGCAAGCGCGGCGAGCGCGAGCCGGTTCACGCGGGGAGACGTCGAACTCATGCCTGCGACGCTAAAGTCTCACATCGGTGTCAGAGTCAAGCCGGTGCAACCGGTCGGTGATGCCGACCGCGGTCAGTGGAATTCACCGGCGTGCGCGCGGGCCCACTGCTCGAAGGTGCGCGGCTCGCGCCCGGTGATGTCCCGGACGGTCGGGTACGTGCGCGACTCGTCGAGGGTGCCGTCGACGAAGAAGCTGAAGAAGGCGTCGACGTACTCGGTGGGCATGGTCCGGCTCATGTCCTCCCGTGCCTCGGCGTCCGTCAGGCCGTGGGGGTGCAGGTCGCGCCCGAGCACCTTGGCAAGCACGGCGACCTGGTCGGCGGGCAGCAGGGACTGCGGGCCGGTCAGCTCGTGGACGCGGCCGTCGTGGTCGTCGGTCAGCAGCGCCGGGACCGCGACGGCCGCGATGTCGTACGGGTCGATGGCGGCGGTCCGCACGCCGGGGAACGGCACGCGCACCTCGTCGCCGACCGCGAGCTGCGGTCGCCAGCGCAGAGCGTTGGACATGAAGGACCGGGGCCGCAGGAAGGTCCAGGACAGCCCGGACTCGCGCACGGCACGCTCGGAGAGGGTCATATAGCGGGACACCGCGTTGTCGAGGTCGGCGAGCCCGGCCGAGCCGCCGGACAGCAGCACCACCCGCTTCACTCCGGCCCGCCGGGCCTGCGCCAGCAGACCCGGCATGTCCTGATACCCGGGCAGCAGGAAGATCCCGCTGACCCCCGCCAGCGCGTCGGCCAAGGTCTGGGGCCGGTTCAGGTCACCCGCCACGGGCTCGACCCCGGGCGGGAGAAGAGCGGCGGCCGACGGATTCCGGGTCAGCGCACGCACCTGCTCGCCGGCCTCGGCCAGCGCACTGACCAGTTCCGATCCCACATTGCCTGTCGCACCTGTCACCAAGATCATTTCACTTCTCCCTGTCGACGGATGGACGAAAAAGCCACCGAACAGCCACTCAGTTCGCACGATCCCGGCAGGCTTCGGGCAGCCGGCCGCCGTTCTCCCCGCGCAGCTCCCTGGCCACGGCGTCGACGTTGACCGCATGCAGGTCGGGGAGGGTGGCAACGGGCTGGAAGCCCGGATACGAGCGCTTCAGTTCGGCGATGGCCGAGTTCTTCTCCTCGCGGGTCACCTTCTCGCCGCCGGGCGACTCCGCGGCGACGGTGGGCCGAACCAGGTGGCGGATGTGCACCAGGTAGTCGCGCTGCCGATCGATCAACTCGGCCGGCTCACCAGGCGCCCCGTGGCCGGGATAGAGGGTGCGGGCGTCGGGGAACTCGTCCTTGAGCCGGTCGAGATCGGTGAGCCAGCCGCAGGTGTTGCCCTCGATCAGCGCGGGCGTGGCCTCGTTGTTGACCAAGTCGCCGGCGAAGAGCGCGCCGGAGCGGGGCTCGTAGTAGGCGGTGGTCGTCACCGATTCGCCGGGGCCGAACTCGGCGGTCTCCAGCCGGACGCCACCCGGGTCGAGGGCAGCACCGGACCGGATCAGGTGGTTCGGCAGGGTCAGCTTCTTGGCGTAGTCGGAGCCGGGGAGCTTTCGGGTGAGCGCGTAGAAGCCCAGCGGGTCGTCACGCATGAAGTCCCTGGCCGCTTCCGAGGCATAGATCCCGGCCCGCGGATACGCGTCATGGAGGACTCCCACTCCGCCGACATGGTCGGGGTGGGGATGGGTGATGAGAACGGCGACGACGGGTTCGGCGGTGCCCCGGAGGGCCTTGAGCGCGCTGCGCGCATCGGTGAGCGAGCGCTGGGTGTCCACGACGATCAGCCCTTCGGGCGCCGGGAACCAGTAGGTGTTCACCGAGCCCGGATTGTCCGAGGCGATCCGCTCCACCCGAAGCGACTTGGCGCTGCCCGGGTTCCGGCCCGCGGGGTTCTCGGGGTCCTCGTCGCCGCTGGAACAGCCAGTGGCGGCCATCATGAGCGCGCACAGCGCGGCCAGCCAACCTAACAGCAGGCGTCGCGTTCGTGTGCGGGATGGCCGTGCGGAGGCGTGGGGCATGGTGCCGCTCCTGTCGAACTCAGATGTAGTGGAACGTTCCCTAACATCGGCGTGGCCTATACCCTAGAGCGGCGGTCAACGAAGAGGCAAGGAATCGAAGGGGGAACTTCGATGCGACGCTCGGCGGCGGAAACGCGCGAGCATGTGCTGACGGTCGCCCACGACCTGTTTTACTGGCACGGCGTCCGTGCCGTCGGTATCGACCGAGTCGCCCGGGAGGCGGCCGTCGCTCCCACCACGCTCTACCGGCTCTTCGCCTCCAAGGACGACCTGGTCGCCGCCTACGTCGAGCACAACGGGCACGGCTACCAGCAGTGGTTCACCGAGGCGACCCGGGCCGACGGCCGCCATCCGCGCGAGCGGATCCTGGCGCTGTTCGACGCGCTCATCAGCCAGGTGCAGCCCCAGCAGTGCCGAGGCTGCCCCTTCCTGATGACGCTCGCCGAGTTCCCCGACCGCGAACTGCCGGCCCACCGCAACGCCGTTGCCGTCAAGCGTTGGGTCCGCGACCGCTTCCGCGAGCTCACCGACGCCCTGGCGGCCGTCTCCCCGATCGCCGACCCCTCGGCGCTCGCCGACCAGCTCACCGTCACACTGGAAGGCGTCTACGCCTCCGTCCAGGCCCACCGCGCGGACTGGCCGGCCCGGCAGGCCCGCGCCATGGCCGAACTGCTCATCGCCCCGGGCGGTACGGACGCCCGCGCCCCGGCGACTGCCTCCCCCGACTGCTCGGCGGTCACCCGGTCCGCGTAGGGCGCCCCGGCACCGGCGAGCAGCGTCCACCGGGCCGTCGCCTCCCCGTCAGCCAGGTCGCGGCCCGCAGCGCGACCGGGCCGAGCGGGTACGCTCATCGCCGATGCCGACGGCGAGGATGTCATGCGGTTCGTCGCCGACGACCCGGCCACCAGGCAGTGGTCGGCGTCGCTACGGGGACGTGTAGGCGGCAGTAAGCCGGTCGACCGTGCCGGCGCCGAAAGGGAGCGCCGGGGTCTCGCGTTTCCATCGTTCGACTCCCTCGCTTCCGACTGTTCGCCTGGAAGACTCTTCCCCTGTTGCGGGAGGTTTCAAGTCCGTCGCAGGCTGCTGTGGCGGCGTGCGTGCGTGGCGCCCTCTGTCCCGGTCCGAACCTCAGGGGAGGATAGGGGCACTTCGGCCTGGCTCCGCCTGATCTGCGGTCCGTGCCAGTCCGGCAAGCAGATCGGCGTGTGCGACATGAAGGCGTGGACCGGTCCGCAAGGGCGGCCCTGGAGCCTGCCGCTGGAGGACCGTGTGCTGCTGGTTCGGCCCGCGTCATGGATCACCCAGGCAAGCGGGGCCGGCGGCATGCCGCCGGCCCCAGCCCCGACGTGACCGTCAGCGGCCCATGAGAGCGAAGACCCCCCAACCGAGGTACTCACGCTCGTACCTGGCATAGCGAGCTGGTTGCTGGGAGAGCTCGGCCCTCAACTCGGCAGCCAGCTCGTCATCGGGATTTCGGTCGAGCCAGCGTCGGACGTTGAGCCACTGCGCAGCCCGATACCGATCCCAGCTGTCCTGATCAGCAAGCACCATTTCGACGACGTCGTAACCCAGTTCACCGAACTGTTCGATCAGCTCAGGCAGCAGTCGGAAGTCGTCTTTGGCGCTGACATGGCACGCCTCGACGATGTGCTGGTCCGAGGGCTCCTGACGCCAGTACGGCTCGCCGATCAGCAGCATGCCACCAGGGCGGAGGCTGCGACGCAGCAGATCGATCGTGCCGGACACTCCGTTACCGATCCAGGTGGCGCCGATGCACGTGGCGAGGCCGACGGGTTCGTCCGCGACATAGCCGGACGCATCGCCGTGAATGAAAACCACCTGATCGGCAACGCCGAGCTCAGCTGCCCGGACACGGGCCCTGGCCGTGAACTCGGTGCTGATGTCCACTCCGGTCCCGACGATGCCGTGGGCCTGCGCCCAGGTACACAGCATCTCGCCCGTCCCACTGGCGAGGTCGAGCACGCGCGTCCCGGGGGCCAAGCCCAGCGCCTGCCCCAGAGCAGCCAGCTTCTCGCTGGTGAACGGGTTGTGGATGCGGTGGCTGCTCTCGCGAATGGTAAAGCTACGTGGAAGGTCCACTGTTGGGGTTCCTTACGTCCGATGAGGTCATGACGTGCGCGGAGAACGGCCTGTTGAAGCTGGCCGTCGTTGCCTGGACCGTCATCAAATGCACCTCATCCGGACGTGGGGATCTTCCAACCTCGGTGAGGCTAGGACGCACAAGTAACCGTGTCCATCGGTTTCCGCCTGCGCGGCCCCCACACCTGGCCCAACTCGAACGGACAAGGCACCCACGCCGCGATCACATTTCCGGCGGGAGCTTGCGGGGCGCGGGGGCAGCCTCGTACGAGTCCTGGGGCCCTGGGACGGCCGACCTCGGTCTCTCACGCCGCCTGGTCCGCATTCCTCGCAGCCGTCGTCGATGACACCCTGAGCGGCGGGTTCGGCTGACCGACCGCCACATCGTGCAAGACAACGCGCCCCGCCTCCGACTGTCTGCCGGGAGCGGGGGCGCGTTGTCGCGTGCGGTCCGTACAGGCGGTACGTACGGCGGCGAGGGGTCAGGCCACCTCGGTGAGGCGCGGCCTCGACTCGCTGCTCGCCACCACCCGGGACGCCCCGCTCGTACCGCGGTCGAGCACACCCGCCGTGACCGCGATGGCCAGGCCCGCGACCGCGAGGGCCGCGCCGACCAGGGTCGGCGAGGTCCAGCCCCAGCCGGCCGCGATCGCGACGCCGCCGAGCCAGGCCCCGCCCGCGTTGGCGAGGTTGAAGGCGGAGTGGTTGGAGGCGGAGGCGAGGGTCGGGGCGTGCCGGGCCTTGTTCATGACCAGCATCTGCAGCGGGGTCGTGGTCATGAAGCCGACCGCGCCCAGCACCACGACCGTGGCCATGGCCGCCCACTTCACATGCACCGTGAAGTCGAACACCACCAGCACCACCGCGAGCGCCGCCAGCGACCCGTAGAGCGTCGGCCGCAGGGCCCGGTCGGTGAGCGGCCCGGCGAGCAGCGCGCCCAGGGTCATGCCGATGCCGAAGAGGGCGAGCACCACCGTGACGGAGGCCTCGGCCAGGCCGGTGACCTCGGTCATCATCGAGGCGAGATAGCTGTAGACGGCGAAGACGCCGGCGAAGCCGAAGACCGCGGTGAGCAGTCCGAGCACGACCTGGCGGTCGCGCAGCGCGCCCAGTTCGTGGCGGAGGCCGGACTGCTGGTCCAGGGAGATCTGGGGGATGAGCCGGGCGAGCGCGGCCATGGCGACGACGCCGATCGCGGCGACCACGAGGAAGGTGGCGCGCCAGCCGAGGTGCTGGCCGAGCAGCGTGGCCACGGGCACGCCGACGATGTTGGCGACGGTGAGGCCGAGGAACATCGTGGCGACCGCGCGGGCCTGCCGCTCCTCCGCCACCAGCCGCGCCGCGACCACCGCGCCGACGCCGAAGAACGCGCCGTGCGGCAGTCCGGCGAGCACCCGTCCGGCCACCAGCAGCCCGAAGGAGGGGGCCAGGGCGGAGGCGAGGTTGCCCACCGTGAAGAGCGCCATGAGAAGGATGAGCATCCGCTTGCGCGGGATGCGGGAGCCGAGGGCGGTCAGCAGCGGAGCGCCCACCACGACACCGATGGCGTAGGCGGAGACGAGGTACCCGGCGGTCGGCACGGAGGTGCCCAGGTCGTCGGCGACGTTGGGCAGCAGGCCCATCATCACGAACTCGGTAGTACCAATGCCGAAGGCGCTCACAGCGAGTGCGAGCAGGGCCAGGGGCATGAGAGACCTTTCAAACGAAGGAGAAAAGGGATGTGACGCGTATGTTCTCTACCGGAACAAAGTCTCTCACGCGTTTTGTTCCCCAGGAGAATCCCCCAGGTGAACATGTTGTTAGATCTTGCCGACGGCCGCCCTCGGGGCTGCGCTCAGGACAGCCTCGGAGCCGGGCTCAGAACAGCCTCACGGCCGCGCTCAGAGCTTGACCGACGCCGCCACCGGCAGGTGGTCGCTCCCGGTCCGCGGCAGGGTCCACGCCGAGACCGGCGCCACCCCGCGCACCATGATCTGGTCGATGCGCGCCATCGGGAACGACGCGGGCCAGCTGAAGCCGAAGCCGTCGCCCGCCGCGCCCTGCGCGGACCGCATCTGCGAGGTGACGGGGGCCAGCGAGCGGTCGTTCATGGTGCCGTTCAGGTCGCCCAGCAGGATCACCTTGTCGACCGGTTCGTGGGAGATGGCCTCGCCCAGCGCGTCGGCGCTGTCGTCGCGCTGCCCGGCGGTGAAGCCCGCGTTGAACTTCACCCGGACGGATGGAAGATGCGCGACGTAGAAGGCGACCCGGCCGTCCGGCGTGGCGACGACGGTGCGCATCGCCCGCGTCCAACCCAGCTTGATGTCCACGGGCTTGGTGCCGGAGAGCGGGTACTTGCTCCACAGCCCGACCGTGCCCTGGATCGTGTGGTAGCGGTAAGTGCCCGCCAGCGCCCGCTCGTACGTCGGCACCGCGGCGCTCTTCAGCTCCTCCAGGGCCACCACGTCCGCGCCCGAGGCGGCCACGTCCTTCGCGGTCTCGGCCGGGTCGGGGTTGTCCGCGTTGACGTTGTGGGTGACGACGGTCAGATCGCCGTGGCCGCCGGACTTGTCGGCGAACATCAGCCCGCCGAAGAGGTTCAGCCATACGCTGACCGGCAGCACCAGTGACAGCACGGCGCTGGCCGACCGGCGGACCAGCGCGAGCACCAGCAGGACCGGAATCAGCAGGCCGAGCCAGGGCAGGAAGGTCTCCAGCAGACTGCCGAGGTTGCCCACGCGGTTGGGGATCTCGGCGTGGAAGATCATGACCAGCGCGAGCAGCACCGCGATCGCCGCGAGGACCAGCCCCCGCCGCCAGATGCCGCGGTCACGGCGGAGCCGGTCGAGCAGGCGCCGGGCCCGGGAGCCGGTGGGCTCAGGAGCGTCTCCCCCATGCTGTGCCGTCTCCTGCGTGTACGCCTGCGCCATTCGTCGTCCGTCCCTCGCTGCCTTCAACTGCCGCGCCCTGGGCAAGACCCTAGGCGATGACCAGTGCTTTACCCGACGCTCCGGGCGAGTGCCCCAGGGAAGGGGACGTTCGCCGGGAGCGTACGGGTTCCGGCTCCGGGGAGAGGGATGACCGTTGTGACACAACAGGCACAAACCAGCCGTAAGGCGGCGGGCTTCACCAACCGGTAGGACGGCGGGCGTCAGGCCCGGGGCCGCACCCCCTCGAGCACCGTATCGACGATGGTCTCGGCCAGTCCCTCGGGGAGCGCCTTCCGCTCGTGAAGAATCGTGCGGGACAGCATCGGCCCGGTGAACAGATCGGCGATCAGCTCCACATCGAGGTCGTCGCGGATCTCACCGCTCGCCACCCCGCGGCGCAGCACCTCGTACATCACCTCGCGCCGGGCCGTTATCACATGGTCTTCATAGGCGTGCCACAGCTTCCGGTTGGCGTGGATCTGGGTGAGGACGGTGCGCATCAGGGCGGAGTTGCGCTTGGCCAGGCCGCGCCGCCGCATCCGCTCCAGGATGGTGACCAGGTCGTCGCGGACCGAGACCCCGGGCGGCGGTTGGCTCGGCTCCTCCAGGGAGCGCATCACGTCGACCATCAGCGCGTCCTTGCCGGACCAGCGGCGGTAGACGGTGGCCTTGCCGACCCCCGCCTCGCGCGCGATGCGCTCGATGGACAGCTCGCCGATCGTGACACCCTCCTCGATCAGCCGCAGCGTGGCCTCGATGATCGCGGCGTCGACGGCGGCGCTGCGCGGCCGCCCCGGCAGCCGGGGCCCCGCGCAGTCGGGCGCGGCCATCGCCCCCTCGGACGTGGTCATCGCCCCCTCGGACGTGGTCATCGCCCTGCTCCTGCCCCCGCGTTCTCCCGCGGCCGGCCGGCGCCGGGCTCGCCTTCGGCTGCGCCCTTGCCGGGCAGGAAGGCCAGCACGACCAGCGCGCCGACGAGGGCGACGCCCGCCGAGCCGAGCGCGGTGATGTGCATGGCGTGGATGAAGGCGTCGTGCGCCGGGCCGACCAGCGCCTGGCCCTTGGGCCCCAGCTTCTCGGCGAGGCCGAGGGTGGCCTCGACGGACTCCCCCGCCGTGTGGCGCGCGGAGTCGGGCAGCCCGGGCACGGCCGCCAGCGTGCCCTCGATACCGTCGCGGTAGGAGGTGGAGAGCACCGAGCCGAGCACCGCGATCCCGAGCGCGCCGCCGACCTGGCGGAAGGTGTTGTTGAGCGCCGAGCCGGAGCCGGCCTTCTCACGCGGCAGCGTCTGCATGACGGTCAGTGTGACGGGCGGCATGATGTGCGCCATCCCCGCGCCCTGGAAGAAGAAGAGCACTTCCATCACCACCAGCGGGCTGTCCGCCCCCAGCAGCGTGAACCCCGCCATCGTCCCGGCCACCAGCAGCATGCCGCCCGCGCACACCGCCCGGACCCCGAACCGCTCGACGACCAGCCGGGTGCGCGGCGCGAAGATCAGTTGGGCGACGGCGAGCGGCAGGATCAGCAGGCCGGAGTCCAGGGCGCTGTAGCCGCGCACGCTCTGGATGTAGAAGACCATGAAGAAGGTCACGCCCATCAGGGCGAAGAAGACCAGCGCGATCGCGGCGATGGCGGCCGAGAAGGCGGGCTTGCGGAAGTACGAGACATCGATGGCCGGGTGGTCGCTGCGCTTCTCGTACACCACGAACAGCGCCAGGACGGCCAGTCCGCCGCCGATCGTGCCGAGCACCTGCGGGTCGGCGAAGTCGGCGATCTGGCCGCCCTTGATGATGCCGTACACCAGCAGCACCAGACCCGCCACCGACAGCAGCACCCCGCCGGGGTCGAGCCGGCCGGGCGCCGGGTCCTTGGAGTCGGGGACCAGCAGCCCCATCGCGATCAGCGCGATGACGACGACGGGCACATTGACGAAGAAGACCGAACCCCACCAGAAGTGCTCCAGCAGCACGCCGCCGGTGATCGGGCCGATCGCGATGCCGAGGCCGACGGCCGCGGTCCAGATGCCGATGGCCTTGGGCTGCTCATCGCGCTCGAAGACGTTCACCAGGATGGCGAGGGTGGCGGGCATCACGAACGCCGCGCCCAGTCCCATCAGCGCCCTGAAGGCGATCAGTTCACCCGGCGAGCTGGAGTAGGCGGCGAGCACCGACCCGACACCGAAGATCACCATGCCGCTGAGCAGCACCTTCTTGCGGCCCAGCCGGTCGCCGAGGAGGCCGGCGGTGAACAGCAGCCCGGCGAAGACGAGGGTATAGGCGTTGATCGCCCATTCCAGCTGGCTCTGGCCGGCGCCGAGCCCCGTCGGCTCGGGCGAGGCGATGGTCTTCATCGCCACGTTGAGTATGGAGTTGTCGAGGACGACGACCAGGACGCTGAGCATCAGCACGACCAGGATCGCCCACCGCCTGCGGTGGATTGCCTCGGGGACGCCGCTCGCGGTGGGGGTGTCCCGGGCCTCGGAGGGGGATGCCATGGGCCCCAGGCTAGGCGGCGTTCCGATACGGGACCGTCTCGTATTGGAAAGTCTTTGCGAGCCTTTACCCGCCTTTACGGTCGCGCGCACGCCGAGCGGGGGCAAGAGCGGGCCCGGATGGGGCCCACTTTCGCCCGGCGGCACCGCGTGCCAGCATGGGGGTGGTCCGGGGACGCCGTGAGGGCGCCTCGAGATGACGAACAGGAGCCATTGCGATGACGCACGTCAGCCCTGCCGGGAAACAGCCCGACAGCAGCGGGACCGGCCCCACCGCGGCCGGAAAGGCGCTGTACGGAGGCAAAAAGGCGCTGTACGGAGGCAAGGGGTCCCGGCGCATCACCGTCCGTGACATCGCCGCCGCCAAGGAGCGCGGCGAGAAGTGGCCCATGCTCACCGCGTACGACGCGATGACCGCCTCCGTCTTCGACGAGGCCGGCATCCCGGTCATGCTGGTCGGCGACTCGATGGGCAACTGCCACCTCGGCTACGAGTCCACCGTGCCGGTCACCATGGACGAGATCACCATCCTGTCCGCCGCCGTCGTACGGGGCACCAAACGCGCCCTGATCGTCGGCGACCTGCCCTTCGGCTCGTTCCAGGAAGGCCCCGTGCAGGCGCTGCGCAGCGCCACCCGCCTGGTCAAGGAGGCCGGGGTGGGCGCGGTGAAGCTGGAGGGCGGCGAGCGCTCCGCCCACCAGATCGAGCTGCTGGTCCAGTCCGGCATCCCGGTCATGGCGCACGTCGGCCTCACCCCGCAGTCCGTCAACGCCTACGGCGGATATCCGGTGCAGGGGCGCGGCGAGGAGGCCGCGCAGCAGCTGCTGCGCGACGCCAAGGCCGTGCAGGACGCGGGCGCCTTCGCGGTCGTGCTGGAGACGGTCCCGGCCGAGGTGGCCGCCGAGGTCACCCGCTCCCTGCACATCCCGACCGTGGGCATCGGCGCCGGGCCCCACTGCGATGCGCAGGTCCTGGTGTGGACCGATATGGCGGGCCTGACCGGCGGCCGCGTACCGCGCTTCGTCAAGCAGTACGCGCAGCTGCGCCAGACCCTCGGGGACGCGGCGCGCGCCTTCGCGGACGATGTCGTCGGCGGTGCCTACCCGGCCGCGGAGCACTCCTTCCACTAGCCAACGCGGCACGCCGACAGCCCGCCGATCGTCCCCCGTCGGCGGGCTGTCTGCCGCTTGTCCCCCGTATGTCGGCGGTTTGTCGGTGGCGGCTGTCATCGTGGTGCCATGACGCGAAACGAACACACGACCAGCGGCGGCAACGCCGTCGAAGTGCGGGGGCTGGTCAAACACTTCGGCGACACGAAAGCCGTCGACGGAGTGGACCTGACGGTGCCGGAAGGCACCGTCCTCGGTGTGCTCGGGCCCAACGGCGCGGGCAAGACCACCCTCGTCCGCTGCCTGTCCACCCTGCTGGTGCCGGACGCCGGCACCGCCGTGGTGGCCGGGTACGACGTGGTGCGCCAGCCCCGGCAGCTGCGCCGCAGGATCGGGCTGACCGGGCAGTACGCCTCGGTCGACGAGAAGCTCTCCGGCTGGGAGAACCTGTACATGATCGGGCGGCTGCTCGATCTGTCCCGCAAGGACGCCCGCGCGCGGGCGGACGCCATGCTGGAGCGGTTCTCCCTCACCGACGCGGCCCGGCGCGCCGCGCGCACCTATTCCGGCGGTATGCGCCGCCGGCTGGACCTGGCCGCGTCCATGATCGGCCAGCCTTCCGTGCTCTATCTGGACGAGCCGACGACCGGTCTGGACCCGCGCACCCGCAACGAGGTGTGGGACGAGGTCAAGCGGATGGTCTCCGAGGGCTCCACGGTCCTGCTGACCACGCAGTACATGGAGGAGGCCGAGCAGCTGGCGGACGACCTGACGGTCATCGACCAGGGCAAGGTCATCGCCGAGGGCCGGGTCAACGAGCTCAAGGCCAAGGTCGGCGGCCGCACCCTGCAGATCCGCCCGTCCGATCCGGAAGAGCTGCACCGCATGGTCGGCGCCATCGCCCAGGCGGGGCTCGACGGCGTCGGCGGCGCGATGGCGGATGTGGAAGAGGGCCTGGTCAATGTGCCCATCATCAGCGATGAGCAGCTGACCGCCGTGATCGGCCTGCTCGGCGAGCGCGGCTTCGCGATCTCCGGGATCGACACCCATCTGCCCAGCCTGGACGAGGTGTTCCTGGCCATCACCGGTCAGAAGACTTCGACGGGCGAGAGTCACGACGCACTTGAGGAGGTCGCCGCGTGAGCGCCGCGACGGTGAGTTCCGCGCCGGGGAAGGCGCTGCCCGGAGAGGGCCGGATCGGGCTGCGCGCCAATCTGCGCCACATCGGCGCCCTGGTGCGGCGCAACGCGCTGCAGATCAAGCAGGACCCGGAGTCGATGTTCGACGCCCTGCTGATGCCGATCATCTTCTCGCTGCTGTTCGTGTACGTCTTCGGCGGCGCGATGACGCAGGGCGACCGGGGCGCCTATGTGAACTACTTCATCCCCGGGATGATGGCGATGGGCGGTCTGAACATCGCGATGTCGGTCGGCACCGGCGTCAACGACGACTTCAACAAGGGCGTCATGGACCGCTTCCGGACGATGCCCATCGCCCGCTCCTCGGTGCTGATCGCCAAGCTGATCGTGGAGACCGGCCGGATGCTGGTGTCCACCGTCATCCTGCTGATCATGGGCTTCATCATGGGGTTCGACCTCAAGACCGGCCCGGTCGAGCTGCTTGCCGCGGTCGCGCTGGCCCTGTTCTTCGGCTCCTCGCTGACCTGGATATTCATGCTGCTCGGGCTGTCGCTGAAGACCCCTCAGGCCGTGCAGGGACTGGGGTTCCTCGTGATCATGCCGCTGCAGTTCGGCTCGTCCATCTTCGCCCCGACGTCGACCATGCCGGGGTGGCTGCAGTCCTTCACCAAGTACAACCCGCTGTCCCAACTCGCGGACGGCGCCCGGGCGCTGACCAGCGGTCATGGGGCGGTCGCGCATCCGGTGACCATGGTCGTGATCTGGGCGCTGGCCATCACGGTGGTCACCGCGCCGCTGGCGGTGGCGAAGTTCCGCAACAAGACCTGAGCCGCGCGCGCCCCCGCCGCATATCCACCCACCTCATACGAGGGCGGTGGCCTCCTCCAGGGACAGGCCGCCGCCCTCGGTGTACGCGCGCTCGTACGCCGCGTCGCCCAGCAGGTCCCGCGCCGCGGCCCGAGTCGTCTCGCGGTTGGTGATCTCCATGCTCGTGACGAGGTAGCCGGCCGGCCGCAGCGCGTCATAGGCGCCGAGCAGCCGCGCCGCGGTCTCTGCGTGCGCCGCGCCGCCCAGCGCGGCCAGCGCCCGGGCGCCGGTCAGGATGTTGACGGCCTGCATCTGCGGCGCGATCATCCGGGCCAGCGGATCGGCGCCCCTGGCCAGGGCTCCCCGCAGCGTGGTCAGGGCGTCCTGGGGCCGTCCCTCCAGCAGCTCCAGCCAGCCGATCATCCCCTTCACCAGCCCCTGGAAGAGGTCCAGCGCGCGCTGGTCGAACACCTCCATCACCTGCTCCAGGAGGACCCGCGCCTCCTGGGTGGCTCCCTTGTTGCCGCACCGCATGGCGAGGTGCAGCCGGGCGTACGCCAGCGCCTCGGAGTCCATGTGCTGCCCCTGCCGCACCACCTCGCGCAGGATCCGCTCGCCCTCGGCGGCCTCGGCCGCCGACCCGCTCTCGACCATGACCCCGGCCAGCCGGGCCCGCAGCAGCGACACCTGCGACAGGGCGCCCAGCCGCTCGGCGCAGCCGATCGCCGCGCGGTAGTCGGCGGCGGCCGCCTCGCTCTCGCCACGCTGCTCCAGCAGCTCGCCGCGGCCGGACAGGGCCTCGGCCACGCCCCACGCGTCCCCGAGCCGGGTGAAGATCTCCAGGCTCTCGTCGGCGTCCCGCCGCGCCTCGTCGGTCGCCTCCACCCGGTCGCTGAGGAGCTTGGCGCGCAGCTGCAGGATCAACGCGGTCTCCCACTCGTAGCCGAGCTTCCGACAGCTGCGCACCCCCTCTTCGACGATCTCCCGCAACAGCGCGAAGTCGCCCGTGAGCAGCACGGCGTAGAACCACATGAAGCCCGGTACGCGGCAGTTCTGCGGCAGCCCGGGGCGGTAGGCGGAGATGATCCCCTGCAGCTCGCGCTGCGCCTCCGCGCCGCCCACCTTCCGCATGTCGCCTTCGATGTTGGCCAGCCCGACCAGCCGCACCCCGCGCCGTGCCTCCTCCAGCAGATCGGGCGGCATGGGCGGCGGCCGGTCCGTGGAGGCCGAGAACAGCGGGGGCACCGGGGCCACGGGCGGCGCGAAGGGGTTGGGGCCGAGCGCCGCGGCGGCGGCCGACCACTGGCGCGCATCGCCGCGGTGGCCGCGCAGCTGCCAGAACCAGCTGAGCGAGAGCACCAGGCACAGCGCCTCGTGCTCGTCGCGCGCGGCGACGGCGCGGCGCAGCGCGGCCCGCAGATTGTCGTGCTCCACCTCCAGCCGGTCCAGCCATACGCGCTGCTCCCGGCCGCGCAGCAGGGGGTCGGCGGTGCGGGCCAGCTCCCGGTAGGCGACCAGGTGGCGCCGCTCGACCGCCGGGCGCTCCCCGGCCTGTTCCAGCCGCTGCGCGGCGTACTCGGCGACGGTCTCCAGCAGCCGGTAGCGCATCCCGCCCGCCGCGTCGGGGGCGGCGACGACCAGGGACTTGTCGACGAGCGAGCCGAGCAGGCCGGTGACGTCGAGGGGGTCGACCGCGCCGGGGCGCCCGGCCGCGCCGGTCCCGCCAGCCCCGTTGTCTCCGACGGCCCCGTGGTCTCCGTCGTCTCCGTTGCCCCCGTCGGCCGGGTCCCCGCACACCGCCTCGGCTGCGGCCAGGTCACAGCCGCCCGCGAAGACCGACAGCCGGCGCAGCACGGTGCGCTCCCGCTCGTCGAGCAGGTCCCAGGACCAGTCGACGACCGCGCGCAGCGTCTGCTGGCGGGGCAGCACGGTGCGGCTGCCGCTGGTCAGCAGGCGGAAGCGGTCGTCGAGCCGGTCGGCGAGCTGACGCGGGGTGAGCAGCCGCAGCCGCGCCGCGGCCAGCTCGATGGCCAGCGGCAGGCCGTCGAGCCTGCGGCAGATCTCGGCGCAGGCCGCCGGGTCGTCCTCCACCCGGAAGCCTGGCCGGGCCGCCGCGCCCCGGTCCTGGAGCAGCCGCAGCGCGACGGGGTCCGGCAGCGGATCGACGGGGCGCACCAGCTCGCCCGGGACGGCCAGCGGTTCCCGGCTGGTGGCCAGGACGGTGACGCCGGGGCAGCGGGTGAGCAGGGTCTCGGCGAGCCGGGCCGCGGCGTCGACGAGGTGTTCGCAGTTGTCGAGGACGATCAGCATGCGGCGCGGCGCACAGTGCTCCACGAGCCGCGTCAGCGGGTCGAACGTGGTGGGGTCGGTCGCGGCCCGCAGCCCTTCCGCGGCGGTGCCGCGGATGACGGTCTGGCGCGCGCCGAGCGCGGTGAGCACCGTCTCCGGCACGGTCCCCGGGTCGTCCACGGGCGCCAGCTCGGCCAGCCAGACGCCGTCCGGCCAGAGGTCCACCACCGACTCGGCGACCTCCTGCGACAGCCGCGTCTTCCCGGCCCCACCGGGCCCGAGGAGGGTGATGAGCCGGTGCTGCCCGGCCAGGTCGGCGCGCAGCACACCGAGGTCCGCCTCCCGGCCGACGAAGCTGGTCAGCCGGGTCTGCAGAGTGCCGCCCCGCACCCCGGGCCGCGCACCGGACGGGCGGGGCGGTGCGCCGCCTCCGCCCGGCGCCACGAGTGCGGCAGATGCCGGGGATACGGCGGATGCGCCGGATACGGCGGGCGCACCGGGCGGCCCCGCGGACGCCGCGGGCGCGCCGGGCACCACGGAAACCCCAAGCGCGCCAGGCGCGCCGGGCCCCGCGGGCGGCCGGGCCGTCGCCGGTCCGGGGGGACCCGGCGGCGTCGGGTCCAGCAGTTCGGCGTGGAGCGCGCGCAGGGCGGGGCCGGGGTCCGCGCCGAGCCGGTCGGCGATCTCGGCGCGGATCGCCTCGTACGCGGTCAGCGCCTCCGCCGGGCGGCCCGCGTCGCGCAGGGCGCGGATCCGCAGGGCGTGCAGGGGCTCGTCGAGGGGATGGGCGGCGCACACCTCGGCGAGCCGCGGCAGGGCCTGCTCGGCCCGGCCGAGGGCGAGGTCGGCCGCGATCCGCAAGCGGCGGGCGTCCAGGCGTCGGGCCTCGGCCCGGGCCGCCGCCGAGCCGCCGCCGGGCAGGTCGGCGAGGGCCGGGCCGCGCCACAGGGCGAGGGCGTCGTCGAGGACGGCCGCGGCCTTGGCCGGGTCGCCCTCGTCCAGGGCCCTGGCCCCCTCGTCCACGAGGCGTTCGAAGCGGTGCAGATCGACGTCGTCGCGGTCGGCGCACAGCCGGTAGCCGCCGGGGACCGAGCCCACCGCGTCCTTGCCGAGGGCCCTGCGGAGCCGGCCGACGAGGGCCTGCAGCGCGCCGTTCCCGTCGGCGGGCGGATCGGCGTCCCAGACGTCCTCGATCAGCGCGCCGGTGGTGTGCGCCCGGCCGGGGTGGAGCGCCAGTACGGTCAGCAGCGCGCGCAGACGGGTGCCCCCGAGCGCGAGGGGGGTGCCGTCGTCGCGTCGGGCCTGGGTGGTGCCGAGTATGGCGTAGCGCACCGCCCTATTGTCATGCACGGCGGCGGCTGGTCCGCTCAGCTGTTCGCCCCTAGCATCGGCCCGGAACTCCCGGCACCCCGCTCGACGTTTCCCGATCACCGCCCCGCCCCGCACCGCACCGCACCGCGCCCCCGACCGCACCGCCCCACGGAGAGACATCACGCATGGCCACCGCAGTCAGCCGCCGCAATCGGCAGATCAGCCCCGTGTTCCTCGGCCTGGTCGCGATCATGGGCGTGTCCGGATGGGCGGTGTGGACGGACTTCTCGGCGAGCCCCGGCTTCGCGGTCTTCCTCTTCGTGGTCTCCGGCTGGATCGTGTCGCTGTGCCTGCACGAGTACGCCCATGCGCGCACCGCGCTGCACGGCGGTGACATCTCGATCGGGGCGAAGGGCTATCTGACCCTCAACCCGCTGAAGTACACGCATGTGGCGCTGAGCATCGTGCTGCCCGTGCTCTTCGTGATCATGGGCGGGATCGGCCTCCCCGGCGGGGCGGTGTTCATCAAGCGGCACCGCATCCGCGGCCGCTGGAAGCACAGCCTGATCTCGGCCGCCGGGCCGCTGACGAATGTCGCGTTCGCCATCGTGCTGACCGCGCTGTTCTGGCTCGGGGTGGACGGCGTGCCCGAGGTGTTCCGCTACGCGCTGGCGTTCCTGGCGATGCTGCAGGTCACCGCGGCCATCTTGAACTTCCTCCCGGTCCCGGGGCTCGACGGGTACGGGGTGATCGAGCCGTGGCTGTCGTACCGCGTACGGCGGCAGGTGGAGCCGTACGCGCCGTTCGGCCTGATCGCGGTGTTCGGTGTGCTGTGGATACCGGAGGTCAACGAGGTCTTCTTCGACGCCATCGACGCGGTGATGCGGGCCCTGGGCGTCTCGGCGTGGGAGACGAGCTGGGGCCAGGAGTTCTTCCGGTTCTGGAAGGGCGAGCCCCAGCTGTACTAGAGCTGTATCAGACCGAGGCCTCCCGGGCGCCCTCCCCGGCGGCGGCCCGGTCCATCTTGTCCTTGCGCAGGTAGTACCAGGTCATGTTGGACGAGATGCCCGCGAGCAGGATCCACACGACGCCGATCCAGCTGCCCTGCGAGAAAGACACGACCGCCGCGACGACGGCGAGGACGCAGACGGCGAGGGCGTAGAGGGCCAGTCGGGGCATGGGGTCGGCTCCTGTCCGGGGATGTGTCAGTCCCGGACATTGTCCCCCATGCCCCGTTCCCCGGGTCCGCGGCCCCGGCCCGCGGCCCCGGTCGGACGTCGGTCAGTCGCCGGTCAGACGTCCGTGATCCGCAGGCCCGCGTGCGCCTTGTAGCGGCGGTTCGCCGAGATCAGGTTGGCGACCAGCGATTCGACCTGGTGGGCGTTGCGCAGCCGCCCCGCGAACACGCCCCGCATCCCAGGGATCCGGCCCGCCAGCGCCTGCACCAGGTCCGTGTCGGCGCGGCTCTCGCCCAGCACCATCACATCCGTGTCGATCCGCTCGACCTCCGGGTCCTGCAGCAGCACCGCCGACAGATGGTGGAAGGCGGCGGTCACCCGCGAGTCGGGCAGCAGGGCGGCGGCCTGCTCGGCGGCGCTGCCCTCCTCGGGCTTGAGCGCGTAGGCGCCCTTCTTGTCGAAGCCGAGCGGGTTCACACAGTCGACGACGAGCTTGCCGCTCAGCTCCTCGCGCAGCGCCTCCAGGAGCTGAGCATGGCCCTCCCACGGCACGGCGACGATCACGATGTCGCTGCGCCGCGCGCACTCGGCGTTCTCCGCGCCCTCGATGCCGTACTCCGCGCCGCCCAGCTCCTCGGCCGCGGTGCGCGCCCGCTCCGCGGCCCGGGAGCCGATGATCACCTTCTGGCCCACCCGGGCCAGCCGGTACGCCAGGCCGCGCCCCTGGTCGCCGGTGCCGCCGAGCACTCCGACGACCAGGTCGGACACATCGGGCAGGTCCCAGGGGTCCTTGGCCGGGGCCTTCTTCGCGGGAGTCGCGTCATCAGCAGTAGTCATAACTGCGATATTGACACGTCCGGCGATACGGACACGCCCCGGTCAGGCCTTGACGCTGCCCTCCGTGAGCCCGGTGCGCCAGTACCGCTGCAGAACCCCCATCAGGACCATCAGCGGCAGTACGGACAGGAAGGCGCCGCCGACCGTGTACTGGTAGAGCTCGGGCTGCCGGTCCGCGTACCCCTGCCAGGAGGTGAGCCCCAGCTGGATCGGATACAGATCGGAGTCCGAGAGCATCACCAGCGGCAGGAGGAAGTTGTTCCAGATGTGCACGAACTGGAACAGGAAGACGGTCACCAGAGCCGGGGTCATCAGCCGGAGCCCGAGCGTGGAGAAGATCCGCACCTCGCCCGCGCCGTCAATCCGCGCCGCCTCCAGCAGCGAGTCGGGCACGGCGGCGGCCGCGTAGATCCGGCACAGATAGACCCCGAAGGGGCTGACCACGCTGGGCAGCAGCACCGCCGCGTAGGTGTTGGCGAACCCCATCTCGCTGAACAGGAGATACAGCGGGAGGGCGAGCGCGGTGCCCGGGATGAGCACCCCGGCGAGGATGACGTTGAAGACGCCCTCCCGCCCGGGGAAGGGGAACTTGGCCAGGGCATAGCCGGCGGCGGCCGACAGCAGGGTGGCGGCCAGCGCCCCGACGCCCGCGTACAGCAGGCTGTTGGCGAACCAGCGGACGTAGATGCCGTCGTCGTAGGTCAGCACCCGGTGCAGATAGTCGATGGGGTGCGGATCGTGGAACCAGAAGCCGAAGGTGCCGAAGAGGTCGCTGCTGGACTTGGTCGACGACACCACGAGCCAGTAGACCGGGACCAGGAAGTAGACGGCCGCGACGGCGAGCAGCGAGAAGGTGATGATGCGGTAGCGCAGCGGCGGCTGCCGGCCGTCCCGGCGGCCGGGACGGCGCGGCTCGCTCTTCCCGGTGCCCGGCGCCGGGGTGCCGTCCGCCGGGATCTGCTGGGTGACCTGGGTGCTCACCTGCTCGTCCCGCCCTTCCCCTTGGAGCCTTTGGGCTCTCGCTGTCCCACGAGCCTGAGGAAGCCGAAGGACAGCACACAGGCGACGAGCGCGAGCAGCACCGCCTCGGCCGCCGCGATGTGCTGGTTGTTGCTGGTGAACGCCTCGTTGTAGGCGGCAAGGTTGGGTGTGTAGCCGGAGTCGATGGAGTTGCTGAGCGGTTTGAGCACCTTGGGTTCGGAGAACAGCTGGAGGGTGCCGATGATGCTGAAGACGGTGGTCAGCACGAGCGCGGGCCGGATCAGCGGCAGCTTGATGTGCCAGGCGATCTGCCAGGCCCTGGCCCCGTCGATGCGCGCCGCCTCGTACAGCTCCCCGGGCACGGCCTTCAGCTGGGCGATCAGCACCAGCATGTTGTAGCCGGTGAACTGCCAGGTGACGATGTTGGCGATGGACCACAGCACGGTGCCCCGGGACAGGAAGTCCACGTCCCAGCCGGCGGAGTGGGCCATCTCCACCAGCGGGCTGATGCCCGGTACGTACAGGAAGCCCCACAGGATCGAGGCGATGACGCCGGGCACCCCGTACGGCAGGAAGAAGGCCGTCCGGAAGAAGCCGACCCAGCGGGCGGAGGCCGCCTCGAGCAGCAGCGCGAGCCCGGTGGCCAGCACGATCATCACCGGGATCTGGACGGCGCCGAACAGCAGCACCCGGCCGAATCCGGCGGTGAAGCGGTCGTCCTCCAGCGCGTGCGTGTAGTTGGCCAGGCCCGACCAGACCTCTTTGGTCTCGCCGCCGAGGCCGAGCGTGCCGGTGCGCTCGACCTTCAGCAGGCTCTCGTACAGGGCGTATCCGATGGGCGCGACGAAGCACAGCAGGAACAGCGCGAGGAAGGGCAGCAGAAATCCGGCCGCCGCCCGTGCGCTGCGGGCCTCGGTGCGGGTGGGGCGTCTCACCCGGCCTTCACCTGCAGTCCCTTTTCCTTGAGGTCGGTGATCGTCTCGCTCTGCACCTTCTTCAGCACGGACCGGAAGGAACCGCCGTCGCCGAGGGCCGCGGTGAAGGCGTCGCCGAGCCGCTGGTAGAGAGTGTCGGTGGCCGGGCCCCACCGCCAACTGGTGTCCACGCCCTTGCTCGCGGCGTCGAACACCTTGCTGTACTCCTGGCCGCCGAAGAAGTCCTTGTGCACATCCAGCTGGGAGGTGGCGTAGCCCTGCTTGGCGGCGGGGGTGCCGTAGCCGTTGTCGATGAGGAGCTTGATCGACTCGGGGTCGGTGTTGAGCCAGACCGCGAACTTCACCGCGTCCTCGGGATACTTGCTCTTGGCGAAGACCGCGGTGGTGGAGCCGCCCCAGTTGGCGAACGCCCCGTCGCCCTTCTTCCACTGCGGCATGGCCACGACCCGCCACTTCCCGCTGGTCTTGGGGGCGTTGCCGACCAGCAGCGCATCGCCCCAGCTGGCGCCGAGCCAAGAAGCCATCGCGCCGGTCTGGACGTCCTTGTACCAGGCGTTCTGCCGGTCCGGGATGGTCTTGATCAGCTTCTGCTTGACCAGCGCCTCCCAGTAGTCGGCGACCTTGCGGGTGGGCTCGTCGTCGATGGACACGAGCCAGGTGTCGCCCTCGGAGCCGAACCAGCGCGCCCCGGCCTGCCAGGCCAGGCCCGCGAAGCGGTTTCCGTTGGTCGCCGAGAAGGTCTCGATCCACGCGCCCTTCTTGCGGATCGCCTTGGCCGCCGCCTCGTACTCGTCCCAGGTGGTGGGCGGCTCGATGCCCCACGTGTCGAACAGGTCCTGACGGATGAACAGGCCCATGGGGCCGGACGCCTGCGGTACGGCGTAGACGGCCTTGCCGAACACCGACTGCTGCCACTGCCAGCCGACGAACTTGTTCCTGTACTGGTCGATCCCGTACTTGGTGAGGTCCAGCAGTCCGTTGTCGATGAGGAAGCTGGGGACGACCGGATACTCGATCTGGCCGAGGTCCGGCGGGTTGCCCGCCTTGATCGCGGCGTGCATCTTCGCGTACTGCGCGCCGTCCACGGCCGAGACCTTCTCGACCTCGACCTGCACCTCGGGGTTCTTCCTGTTCCACAGGTCGACGGGCTTGTCGATGCCCGGCACCCAGGACCAGAAGGTGAGCTTGATCTTCTCGCCCTTCTTGCGGGCCTTGGGCTCGTCGTCCCCGTCGTCCGAGCCACAGCCCGCGAGGGCGAACCCGGCCGCCACGGCGGCCGCGCCGCCCAGGACGGCGCGCCGCCCGGGGGCCTGCAGGGGCCCGTGAGAACTGTGGTGGTGCGTCTCGCTCATACCAGCTCCTTCACCGGAATGCGCCGGAAGGTGATCGTCGAGTAGGCGCTGAAGTCGCCGGTCTCGTACAGCAGTCCGACGGTCCCTTCATCGATCCTGACCAGGTCGGAGTAGGCGGCCGGCAGCCCGTCGACAATGTGCGCGGGCCGCCAGGTGACCCCGCCGTCGCGGCTGGTCCGCACGGTCATCAGGGCCCGGTAGCCGGGGTCGGCGGGCCCGGAGAACAGCAGTACGTCCGGGGCGCCGAGGTGCAGCACACTGCCCTCGACCACCGGCGCGACCAGCCCGGCCTGCGGCCTGAAGGGCGTGTCGAGGGTCGCGCCGCCGTCGGACGAGTGGGCGTCGGCGCGGTTGCCGGGCGCGTTCGCGTCGCTGCGGGTGTTGAAGTAGACGCGGCCGTCGGGGAGTTCGGCCGCGCTGGTCTCGTTGGCGTTGATGTATCCGTCGGGGTTGTCCTCGACGTATCCGATCCGCCAGGTGGCGCCGTCGTCGTCGCTGAGCAGATCGTGTCCGCCGTCGTACTTCCCCTCGGCCCCGGTGTCCCCGGCGGCGGTCGGGGGCGTCGAGTGGTTGCCGGGGACGACGAGCCGGCCCGCCCAGGGGCCGTGCCGTAACCGCAGGGCGTGGCCGGGCGTGGTGGCGTACCAGCGCCACTCCGGCCGCTTCGCCTCGCCGGTGATCTCCCGGGCCGCGCTCCAGCTCTCCCCGTCGTCGTCGCTGTACGTCACCCACACCCGCCGGCCGTCGGCGGCGGACACCTCGCCGCGCCGGATCAGGGTCTCGGTGGCGCTGGCGGCGCTGGTCACATGGACCAGGACGACGCGGCCGCCGGCGGTGACCACGGGCGCCGGATTCCCGGCCGTACCGCCGCCGTTCTGTGCGACGACGCGTAAGGGCCCCCAGGTGCGCCCGCCGTCGGCCGAACGCCTGAGGACGAGGTCGATGTCCCCGTGGTCGGCGGAGGACCCCACCCGCCCCTCGGCGAACGCCAGCAGCGCCCCGGAGGCCGTCGCCACCACCGCCGGAATGCGGTAGCTCGCATACCCCCCGGCCCCCGCCCGGAACGGCACGGAGACCTCGTACGCGCACGCTGCCACACCGCTTGCCATCCGACCCCTCTTCCCGCTCAGTCTCGGGGCGCTTCTACGCGCGGGCTTCCCTCGTCACTGCTCACTCCTCCGTCGCTGCGCGGCTCCTCAGTCCAGCCCGCGCAGCGCCCCGAGACACGCTCGTTCCGTCCGATGCCCCGTTGCAATCGAGTGCCGCCGCCAAAATCACCGGACGTAGGACGTCCCTTGTGTGCGGCGACCTTAGGGTTCGTCTCACAGAGCGTCAAGGGACGGCACATGAACACTTCACGGCGGATCCGTCGAAGGATGCAGGGAGCCGCCACGGATCTCGTCCGCCGGGCCGAGGTTCCGTCAGACAGCGGCTCATAGCGTGAGGTTGTTCGCCCGCCCCAAGACCAAGGACCGCGCACCACGATGACCAAAGCCCTCAAGCAGCTCCTCGAAGGGAGCGTCACCCTCGTCGCCGGGCTGGCGCTGTGGCTGTTCACCGGGGACGTCGAGCTCCCCGTCGTGACCCTCACCAAAATCGGGGTCGTGATGATGTTCTGGGGCGGCGCACAGCTGCTCTACGGCTCCTACTTGAGCCTGGCCGGACAACGCTCAAAGGGGTGAGGCCCTGCCGATACGCCCGCGCCGCCCCGCGCGCCACGGCAGGATCCCGGTGCCATGAACGCCGTACGGGTCGCGCTGCTGCGCGATGTGCTCGCCGGGACCGAATGGCTGCGGACCACCCGCCGGTTCGCGGGGTCCCTGCGGGCCTCGGTCGGGCCGCGCGGGGGCGGGCTGCTGCTGGTCGGCAGCGAGGAGTACGAGCCCTGGCACCTGGCCGCGCACCTCGACGACGAGGCCGCCTGGTCCGGTCTGCCCGAGCTGTCCCCCACCCTCGTACGCCACCGGGTCCCGGACGGCGCGGTCCCCGCGCATCTGGCCATCGGCCTGGCCCGGCTGGAGCGCGCCCGGCGCGGCGAGACGCTGCTCGTGGTCGCGCCGGACGACCCGGGGGCCGGGCTGCTGGAGCGGGTGCACGACGCGCGCCGGAGCGGGGCCACCGTGCTCGCCCTCGACGGCGGCCACGCCGAGCTGCACGCCCTGGCGCATGACGCGCTGGCCGCCCCGGCCGACGCGGGCCTCGATCTGGACACCCTCCAGCACCTGGTCAGCGCGGCCGCCGGGGAGAACGGCCTGCCCGCCCCGCGCGGCCGTCACCGCTTCCGCGACCGCCTCGCCCGGCTGGCCGAACAGCTGACGGCCCCGCCGCCGGCGCCCTGGTGATCACCGGCCTTGGCGCGAATAAATCGTTTGTCGGCCGTGCGGGCGGCACTTGAGCATGTCCCCTTGTGACGGACGATCCGCATCCCCCGCCGCCGGGGGCGCGTTGGCGCGCCCTGCTGCCCGATCTCGCGCCCTGGCGCTCCTCCCGCGACTTCCGCCTGCTGTGGACCGCGGGCCTGGTGACCTCCTTCGGCACCTTTCTGACCATGGTCGCGCTACCGCTGCAGATCAAGGAGTTGACGGGGTCGACCCTCGCCGTCGGCGCGATCGGCGCGGTCGAGCTGGTGCCGCTCGTCGTCTTCGGCCTGTACGGCGGGGCGCTCGCCGACGCCGTCGACCGCCGGAAGCTGATCCTGCTCACCGAGGCGGGGCTTGGCCTGCTGTCCGCGCTGCTGCTGGCCAACAGCCTGCTGCCCGACCCCATGCTGTGGCCGCTGTATGTCGTGGCCGCCCTGACCAGCGCGCTCACCGGGCTGCAGCGCCCGGCGATCGACGCGGTCACGGCCCGTATCGTCCCGCACGACCAGCTGACCGCGGCCGCCGCGCTGAGCTCGATGCGCTGGCAGCTGTCCGCCGTCGCGGGCCCCTCGCTCGCGGGCGTGGTCGTCGCGTACGCCGGGCTGCCGTTCGCCTACGGCCTGGACCTGCTGACCTTCGCCGTCTCCGTCCTCCTCGGGCTCGGCCTCACCCCGGCGGCGCCCGCCCACGACGCGGAGAAGCCGTCGCTGCGCGCGATCGCGGAAGGCGCGCGCTACGCCTGGCGGCGCAAGGAGCTGCTGGGCACGTACGCGGTGGACATGGCGGCCATGCTGTTCGCGTTCCCGAACGCGATCTTCCCCTTCCTCGCCGACGAACTGGACGCGCCCTGGTCGCTCGGCCTGATGTACGCGGCCGGGTCGGTCGGCTCCATCGTGGTGAGCGTGACCAGCGGCTGGGCCTCACGGGTGCACCGGCACGGCCGGATGGTCGTGCTGAGCGCGGCGCTGTGGGGCGCGGCGATGGCCGTGGCGGGATGGCTGCCGAACGTCTGGCTGGTGCTGCTGTGCCTGACCGTGGCGGGCGGGGCCGACATGGTCAGCGGGCTGTTCCGCTCGACGATGTGGAACCAGACGATCCCCGACGAGCTGCGGGGCCGGCTGGCGGGCATCGAGCTGCTGTCGTACTCGACGGGCCCGCAGCTGGGCCAGGTCCGGGCCGGCGGCACGGCCGGGCTGGTGGGCGTGCGGGCCTCGGTGTGGACCGGCGGTCTCGCGTGCGTCGCGTCCATCGGACTGCTGGCGCTGGCCCTCCCGAGGCTCATGGCGTACGACGCGCGGACGGACGAGCACGCGCGCCGCGTCCGCGAGCGCCGCGAGACACCGGCCCCGACGGCGGCGTAGGCCGCGGCGCCGGAAGCGCCCCCGGGGCGCGGCCCCGTAGGCCCGGGGCGCGGGTCAGCCGCCGTCCCCCGTGCCCTCGCCGCGCGTGGGATCGTCGCGCCACCGCGGGTCGGTCTCCCACTCCGCGTTCCGCTCCGCGGTCAGCTCCACCGCGTGTTCGGCCTCGGTGCGGCTCGGGTAGGGCCCCAGCCGGTCGGCGGCCCGGCATTCCGGGCCCTCCTCGACCTTCTGGTGCTTGATGCAGTAGTACCACTCGCCCGGCTTCCCCGCGGCCCGCTTCCCGAACAGCGCCATCGCGGCCCTCCCGCCCTTGTCTCTCCCTGTTTCCCGCCATGCTGCCCGATGCGCCGCCGATACACTCGCTGACATGTCTGGCCAGTCGCTTCTTGCCCCGGGAAAGCTCTCCCCCACCCGCCCCGTCCCCGCCGCGATCCCCCGACCCGAGTACGTCGGCAAAGAGGGCCCGACGCCGTACACGGGGTCCGAGGTCCAGGACGCCGAAACGATCGAGCGGATGCGGATCGCGGGCGGGATCGCCGCGCGGGCGATGGCGGAGGCCGCGAGCCGGATCGCGCCGGGGGTCACCACGGACGAGCTGGACCGGGTGGCGCACGAGTATCTGTGCGACCACGGCGCGTACCCCTCGACGCTGGGCTACCGCGGCTTCCCCAAGTCGCTGTGCTCATCCGTCAACGAGGTCATCTGCCACGGCATCCCGGACTCGACCGTGCTGCGCGACGGCGACATCGTGAACCTGGACGTGACCGCGTACATCGGCGGTGTGCACGGCGACACCAACGCCACCTATCTGTGCGGCGAGGTGGACGACGAGTCGCGGCTGCTGGTGGAGCGCACCCGGGAGTCCCTCAACCGCGCGATCAAGGCGGTCAAGCCGGGCCGCCGCATCAACATCATCGGCCGCGTCATCGAGTCGTACGCCAAGCGCTTCGGCTACGGCGTGGTCCGCGACTTCACCGGCCACGGCATCAACTCGTCCTTCCACTCCGGCCTGATCGTCCCGCACTACGACAGCCCGCACCACACCACCGAGATCAAGCCGGGCATGACGTTCACGATCGAGCCGATGCTGACGCTGGGCACCTACGAGTACGACATGTGGGAGGACGGCTGGACGGTCGTCACCAAGGACCGGAAGCGGACGGCCCAGTTCGAACACACGCTCGTGGTGACCGACACGGGCGCGGAGGTTCTGACCCTGCCATAGGGGCGTATTACTCATTTTTTACTCTCAGCTTACGGTTTCTTGGGGCTGAGCTGGAGCCGGGTAGGTAAGCCTCAGTTAAGTTAGGGCGGCCTATCCGGCCCCTGTCTCGACATGCCGCCATGTGGCATGCTGCCCGATCTCGACTGGAGTCCGTTTTATGAGAGCCGCCCGCTCTTCCGCCGTCACCGCCGTCGCGGCCGTGGCTTCGCTGGCCGCCGTGTCCGGCTGCGCCGAGAAGTCCGACGCCAAGGGCTCCGACGCGATCCGGATCACGGCGTCCGACGACAAGTGCGAGGTCTCCAAGACCACGTTCCCGGCCGGGCACGTCAAGCTCGCGGTGGAGAACAAGGGCTCCAAGGTGACCGAGGTGTACGTCTACGCGCCCGGCGACCGGATCGTCACCGAGCGGGAGAACATCGGCTCCGGCCTCAAGGTCGGCATCACCGCCGAGATCAAGGCGGGCAGCTACGAGATCGCCTGCAAGCCCGGCATGAAGGGCCACGGCATCCGGCAGAAGGTGACCGTGACCGGCGGCAAGGTCGCCAAGCGGAACCCGAAGCTGGACAAGGCGGTGGCCGACTACCGCGCCTACGCCCAGGCCCAGGCCGACGAGACGCTGCCCAAGGCGCAGGCCTTCGCGGACGCGATCAAGAAGGGCGACCTGGAGGCCGCCAAGAAGGCGTACGCGCCCTCGCGCGTCGGCTGGGAGCGCACCGAGCCGGTCGCCGAGTCCTTCGGCGACATCGACCCGAAGGTCGACCTCCGCGAGGACGGCCTGGACAAGGGCCAGAAGTGGACCGGCTGGCACCGGCTCGAGAAGTCCCTGTGGAAGGACAAGAAGATCACCGCCGAGGACAAGACCCTCGCCGACCAGCTGATCAAGGACCTCAAGGACTGGCAGAAGCGGGTCGGCACGGCGGACATCACCCCCACCGGCATGGCCAACGGCGCCAAGGAACTCCTCGACGAGGTGCAGACCGGCAAGGTCACCGGCGAGGAGGAGCGCTACAGCCACACCGACCTGGTCGACTTCGAGGGCAATGTCGACGGCGCCGAGAAGTCGTACCAGCTGCTCAAGCCGGTGGCCTCGCAGAACAGCCCGGCCCTGACCAAGGAGCTGGACAAGCAGTTCGCCGCGGTGAAGAAGCTGCTCGACAAGTACCGCGAGGGCGACGGGTTCGTGTCGTACGACACCGTCGGCGAGGCCAAGCGCAAGGAGCTGTCGGACGCGGTCAACGCCCTGGCCGAACCGCTGTCCAAGCTCGCCGCGGCCGTGGCGAAGTAGGGGCGGCGCCGACCATGACCGACCAGTCCGCAGACATCCCTCAGACCGACCAGTCCGAAGACATCCCGCAGACCGACGAGACCGCTGACGAGACCGCCGACGGGACCGCCGCGCGCCGCACCGCCCCCTCGCGCCGCGCGCTGCTCGGCTGGGGCGGCGCCGGGCTCGCGCTGGGCGCCGCCGCGGGCGGGGGCGCCGCGGCCGCCCTCGGCGGCTCCGGCGAGGACGCCCAGCCGGTGGCCGACAGCGGGGCCGCGGTGCCCTTCTACGGCGCGCACCAGGCCGGGATCGCCACCGCCGTGCAGGACCGGCTGCACTTCGCGGCCTTCGACGTCACCACCGACGACCGCGACGAGCTGATCGCGCTCCTGAAGGAGTGGACGAAGGCGGCCGCCCGGATGACGCAGGGCCACGCGGTCGGCGGCGGCGCCGTCGGCGGGCTCGCCGAGGCCCCGCCGGACGACACCGGCGAGGCGCTGGGGCTCAAGCCGTCCCGGCTGACCCTCACCTTCGGCGTCGGGCCGACCCTCTTCAAGGACAAGAAGGGCAAGGACCGCTTCGGCCTCGCCGGGCGCCGCCCGGAGGCCCTGATCGAACTGCCCGCCTTCCCCGGCGACAACCTGGACGCCGCGCGCAGCGGCGGCGACCTGTGCGTCCAGGCCTGCGCGGACGACCCGCAGGTGGCGGTGCACGCGATCCGCAACCTGGCCCGCATCGGCATGGGCAAGGTCGCGATCCGCTGGTCGCAGCTGGGCTTCGGCAAGACGTCCTCGACGACGCCGGACGCCCAGACCCCGCGCAACATGATGGGGTTCAAGGACGGCACCCGGAACATCGCGGGCACCGACTCCGCGGCCCTGGACAAGCACGTGTGGGTGGGGGCCAAGACCGGCCCGGCGTGGATGGTCGGCGGCTCGTACCTGGTCGCCCGCCGCATCCGGATGCACATCGAGACCTGGGACCGCACCTCCCTGAAGGAGCAGGAGGACGTCTTCGGGCGCACCAAGGGCGAGGGCGCGCCCCTCGGCAAGCCGCGCGAGCGCGACGAGCCGAACCTGAAGGCGATGCTGCCCACCGCGCATGTCCGCCTCGCCCACCCGGACTCCAACGGCGGGGTGCGGATCCTGCGCCGCGGCTACTCCTTCACCGACGGCACGGACGGCCTGGGGCGGCTGGACGCGGGGCTGTTCTTCCTCGCGTACCAGCGGGACGTGCGGCAGGGGTTCGTCCCCGTGCAGCAGCGCCTGGCGCGGGGTGACGCGCTCAACGAGTACATCCAGCACGTGGGTTCGGCGCTGTTCGCCGTCCCGCCGGGCGTCCGCGACGCGGACGACTGGTGGGGACGGGCGCTGTTCACCTGAGCGACCCGAGAAGCGAAGAGAAAGGCCAACCCCGTGTTCGGCAACTACCTGGTCGGACTGCGCGAAGGGCTGGAAGCCAGCCTCGTCGTCTGCATCCTCGTCGCCTATCTGGTCAAGACCGACCGCCGTAAGGCGCTGCTGCCGGTCTGGCTGGGCATCGGCGTCGCGGTGACGGTGAGCCTGGGCTTCGGCGCGGCGCTGCAGTTCGGCTCGCAGGAGCTGACCTTCAAGGCGCAGGAGGCGCTGGGCGGCTCGCTGTCGATCGTCGCGGTCTCCCTGGTGACCTGGATGGTCTTCTGGATGCGGCGCACCGCCCGGCACCTGAAGGCCGAGCTGCACGGCAAGCTGGACGCGGCGCTGGCGATGGGCACCGGCGCGCTGGTGGTGACCGCCTTCCTGGCGGTGGGCCGCGAGGGCCTGGAGACCGCGCTCTTCGTCTGGGCGGCGGTGCAGACCAGCAACGACGGGACGTCTCAGCCGCTGATCGGGGTGGTCCTGGGGCTGCTCACCGCGGTGTTGCTCGGCTGGCTGTTCTACCGCGGCGCGCTGAAGATCAACCTGGCGAAGTTCTTCACCTGGACCGGCGGCATGCTGGTCGTCGTGGCGGCGGGCGTGCTCGCGTACGGCTTCCACGACCTGCAGGAGGCGGAATTCGTCCCCGGCCTGCACAGCCTGGCCTTCGACATCAGCGGCACCATCCCGCCGGACTCCTGGTACGGCACCCTCCTCAAGGGCGTCTTCAACTTCCAGCCGGACCCGACCGTTCTGCAGGTCTGCGTGTGGCTGCTGTATCTGGTCCCCACACTCGCCTTCTTCCTGATCCCCGGTAGGGTTGCGCCGTCCAGAGCAGTCCCGAAGGAGCCCAGGTCCGATGACACGCAGGTCACAGCGTCGGCAGTGCGCAGTTCCGACAGCCGCGGCAGCGGCGGCGGTGACGCTGGCGATGACACTGACAGGCTGCATGACGGTGCACGGCGAGCGGGAGAACATCCCGTCCATCGCGAAGGATGAGGCGCCCAAGGCGCTCAAGCGGTTCACTGACGTCTACAACAAGTCCTACCGCGAGCTCGATCCGGAGCTGGCGGGCCAGGTCCAGACCGGCCCGCTGCTCGACATCAGCGCCGCCGACCTGAAGGCGCAGCACGCCGAAAAGCCCGGCGGGAACCCCGGTTACCCGCCGCTGAGGCTGGGCGACGCGCGCTACGTCATACCCAAGCAGGTCGGCTGGCCGAAGTTCTTCGTGGCCGACACCGAGAGCAACCGCGACGACAACCGCTGGCTGCTGGTCTTCACGCGGGCCGGCGCGGGCGAGCCGTGGAAGGCCGCGTATCTGTCGATCCTCAGCCAGGACGAGGTGCCCGACTTCCAACTCGACAAGGACGGCTGGGCGAAGCCCGTGCCGGCCGAGGGGGCCACGCCCAAGCTGGCGACGCGGCCGGACAGGCTCAGCGCCGAGTACACCGACTATCTGATGACGGGCAAGGGCGAGGTCTTCGCGGACGGCCAGTCGACATCGGGGCTGCGGACCGGGCGGAAGAAGTACCTGCGCACCCCCAAGTTCTGGACCGAGTACATCGACACGGCCGCGCAGGGCGCCCGCTACGCCCCGGTGGGGCTGCGCCTGAACGACGGCGGGGCGCTCGTCTTCTTCACCTCCCACCACCGGCAGAAGCAGACCATGGCCAAGGGCTACCGGCCCAACCCCACCCCGCAGATCAAGGCGCTGATGACCGGCGAGGCGAAGAAGTCGGTGACCTTGACCCGGGTGTCGGAGTCGGCGGTACGGGTCCCGGCGAAGGACGCGGCGGACCCGAAGGTGGTGTTCCTCAACCGGCTGGAGGGCGTGACGGCGGCGAAGGGCGAGTAGGGCACGCGCGGCCGGCCTCGTCACCGGCGTACGGCCGCGTCACCGTACGGACGGTCGGCCTGCCCGTCCCGGTACGGGCCCCGTCACCGTACGGGCCCCGTCACCGTCCTATCGGCCAGGCGTGCGACTCGTGCTCGTGCCCCTCGTCCGCGAACCGGGCGCACGCGTCGGTCAGCGACTCCAGCAGCGACAGCGGGTCCGGCAGCGGCCGCTCCGGCCCGAGCAGCCAGGCCACCCGGCCGTCCCCCGGCAGCCGCGCGGGCGGCAGGAGCACATAGCTGCCCCGGCAGTGCCAGCGCAGCCCGGGGTGCTCGTCCATCGTCTCGGGGTGGCAGTCCAGCTCGCACGGCCACCACTCGTCCTCGTCCTCCGGCGTGCCGCGGGTGGCCGTGAAGAACAGCATCCGGTCCTGCCCCAACTGGCTCTCGGCGCTGGTGGTGGCGACCGGGCCGACCTCGACACCCGCCTCGCCCAGCCGCTCCAGGGCCAGCCGGCCGGCGGCCACGGGCACGTCGAGCACGTCATGGGCCATGCCGGTGGCGGTGATGAAGTTCGCCTCGGGATCGCCGCGCAGCCACCGCGCGACCTTCTCCGGGTCGGTGGTCGCCTGCGTCTGCCAGGCGAAGGAGACGGGGTGCCGGGCCGGGGTCGGACAGCCGATGCGGTCACAGGAACAGCCATAACCGGAGGGGTGCGCGGCCGGGGCGAGCGGGAACCCGGCGGCGGCAGCGGCCATGAGCAGATCCTCGCGGGCGCCTGCCGCGCCCGCCCCCGTGCCCGTGTCGCCGCCCGCACCGCTCCGCGGTCGGCGCAGCCACTGGGAGAACCTGCCCTTGCGTTCCATCTACCGCCTCGCTTCCCCGCCGGTACCGCCGAATACCGAGCCAACGCTGCCAATGCTGCCACCATCCTGCTCCGGAGGTGGCCGGTGTCCGCATCCGGGGGTCCCAGGACCCCCCTCTGGGTGCGGATATCAGGCATAACCGAACTGGCGCCCCTAGCGTTCCCTTTATGGTCACGAGGTCTCTACTGACTGGTATAGCGGTCCTCACCCTGGCCGTACCGGCCGCTGTGCCGACCACCGCACCGGCCACCGCACGGCCCGCGGCGCCGACCGCGGTTCCGCCCCTCCCGTCCGGGCGGCGCGGCGGGTCCCCGACCGCCGATTCGCTCCCGCCGATCACCTATGTGGCGCACCGCGGCGGCGCCCTGGAAGTCCCCGAGAACAGCATGTCCGGCCTGACCGCCGCCTATGAGCGCGCCGCAGCCCCGGTGCTGGACTTCGACACCAGGATGCTGCGGGACGGCACGCTCGTGGTGATGCACGACGCGACGCTGGACCGTACGACGTACTCGACCGGCCCCGTGAAGTCGCTCACCGCCGCCCAGTGGCGGTCCATACGGCTGCGGCCGCGCCCCGATCTGCCCGGCCTGTGGCTGCCCGAGGCGCCGCCGACCGTCGGCGAGGCGCTGGACCGCTTCGGCGGACGCACGGTGCTGATGGTGGAGGCGAAGGACCCCGACAGCCTGCCCCGCCTGTCCGCGATGATCCACGAGCGCGGCCTGACCCGCTCCGTCTTCGTCAACACCAACCGCCTCCGGGTGGCCCGGCAGGCCCACCGGCTGGGGCTGCTGACGCAGCTGTGGCGCTCGGCGCCGCAGCTGCGCAAGGACCGGCCCCGCGCCTGGCGGGGGTTCGTAAACCTGCTGGACATCGACTACCAGGCGCGGACGAAGGACCTGCGGCGGGCGGTGGGCTCCGGCATACGCCGGGTGTGGGCGCACACGGTGAACACGCCGGCGGCGCGGGACCGGATGCTGCGGCTGGGCTGTGGGGGGATCATCACGGACGCGCCGACGCTGCTGACGCGGACCGCGCACTGATCACCCCTTGAGGATCCCCCGGAGCGCCGTCTCGACCACCGCGTCCGCGTGGGCGTGGGTGAGCGGATGGGTGCGCAGCAGCCAGCGGTGGGTCAGCGGGCCGCACACCAGCTCGACGACGACGTCCGGGTCGACGTCCCGCGCGAGCTGCCCGGCCTCCTGCGCGGCCCGCAGCCGCTCGGCGAGCAGCCGCAGCCCCGGCTCCAGCACCCGGGCGACGAAGTGGGCGCCGAGCTCGGGGTTGACCAGACCCTCGGCGGTCAGCGCGCGGGCGGGCAGGTCGTACGCGGGGGCGTTCATCTGGTCGACGGCCGTCCGCATCACCAGCTTGAGGTCCGCCTCCAGGTCCCCGGTGTCGGGCAGCGCGGGCTCACCGCCCTCGGGCGCCTCCCCCTGGGCGGTGAAGGCGTCCAGCAGCACCGCGGCCTTGGAGGGCCACCAGCGGTAGATCGTCTGCTTGCCGACCCCGGCGCGGGCCGCGATGGCCTCGATGGTGAGCCGGGGGTAGCCGATCTCGCCGATGAGCTCCAGAGCCGCGTCGAGGATCGCCCGGCGTGAGCGTTCGCTGCGGCGGGCGGAGTCGGGCGCTGCTTTGTCGGCCATGGCGGACAACCTATCGACCTCTAAACCATCCATACGGCTCATGCCCCTGGCGGGCGCCGGGGCGCACCATATGTCCAGGACCGCGTACGACGATCCGTACGGGCCTGCATTCCCGTGAGGAGCCATCCTTGTCCTTGCGCACCCCTGAGCGCCGCGCCACCGCGCGCCGCTATCTGATGTGTCCGCCGACCCACTTCCGGGTCACCTACTCCATCAACCCCTGGATGGACCCGGCCAAGCCCGTGGACCTCCCGCTCGCGCTCGCCCAGTGGGAGGACCTGCGCGACCGCTACCGCTCCCTCGGCCACACCGTCGAGGTACTGACCCCCCGCTCCGACCTCCCCGACATGGTGTACGCGGCGAACGGCGCGACCGTCGTCGACGGCCGCGTCCTCGGGGCCCGCTTCGCCCACCCCGAGCGCACCGGCGAGGCGGCGGCCCACCTGGAGTGGTTCCGCTCCCACGGCTACCCGCAGGTGCGAGAGCCCGAGCACGTCAATGAGGGCGAGGGCGACTTCGCCGTCACCGCGTCCTGGCTGCTGGCGGGCCGCGGCTTCCGCAGCAGCCCGCTCTCCCACCCCGAGGCCCAGGAGTTCTTCGGCCGCCCGGTGATCGGTCTGGACCTCGTCGATCCGCGCTACTACCACCTCGACACGGCGCTGTGCGTCCTCGACGACACGACGGACACGGAGATCATGTACTACCCCGGCGCCTTCTCCCCGGGCAGCCGGGCCGTGCTCGCCCGTCTCTTCCCCGACGCGATCATCGCCACGGAAGCGGACGCATCGGCCCTCGGGCTCAACGCCGTCAGCGACGGCCTCCATGTCCTACTCCCCCAGGCGGCGGCCGGACTCTTCCACCCCCTGCGCGAACGGGGCTACGAGCCGATCGCGATGGACCTGAGCGAGCTGCTCAAGGGTGGCGGCAGCGTGAAGTGCTGCACCCAGGAACTACGAGATCCGGGCCGCTAGGCCGGGGCACCCAGGCGTGCTGGGGGCCGACCGCCCCCAGCACGCGGGACAGGGCCGCCCGCCGTCCGGCGGGCGGCCAGGGCGCGGGCGGGTGGGCGGTAGACTCTCGCGGATGCACGCTTCCGCTTCTGAGGGCGCCCGGACGGGTGAGATGTTGCGGGCCGCGTTGGCCGGGCTGCTCGACGGTTTGCCGGCTCGGCAGGCCGCGCAGGCCACGGGGCGGCTGATGGAGAACTACCGGGGGCGGACCCCGACCGACGCGCCCGTGTTGCGCGATCGGGCCGATGTCGTCGCGTATGCCGCGTATCGGATGCCCGCGACGTTCGAGGCCGTGCGCTCCGCGCTGGAGGCCTTCCGGGCGGGGGCGCCGGGGTGGCGGCCGGGTTCGCATGTCGACATCGGCGGTGGTACCGGCGCGGCCACGTGGGCGACCGCCGCGGCCTGGCCGGGCGGGGGGCGCGTCACCACGGTGCTGGACTGGGCCGAGCCGGCGCTCGCGCTCGGGCGGGAGCTGGCGGGCGGCGCGGGCGTCGAGGGGCTGCGGGAGGTGCGCTGGCAGCGTCAGGCCATCGGTGACGGCTTGGTGCTCCCCGAGGGGACCGACCTGGTCACCGTGTCGTATGTGCTCGGCGAGCTCACGGCCGCCGACCGCCGCGCCGTCGTCGACGAGGCGGCCCGGATCGCGGAGGCCGTGGTGCTGATCGAGCCCGGCACCCCGGACGGCTATCTCCGTGTCCGCGAGGCGCGGGAGCGGCTGCTGGCGGCGGGGCTGCGCGTGGTGGCGCCGTGCCCGCACGGCGCCACGTGCCCGATCGAGCCGGGCGCGGACTGGTGCCACTTCGCGGCCCGGGTGAGCCGGTCGTCGCTGCACCGGCAGGTGAAGGGGGGTTCGCTGCCGTACGAGGACGAGAAGTTCGCGTACGTCGCGGCGGCCCGCTTCCCCGCCGCGCCGGCCCCCGCCGAGCCCGCGGACGCCCGTGTGGTGCGCCGCCCGCAGCTCCGCAAGGGCCAGGTGCTGCTCGATCTGTGTGCCCTCGACGGTCTGCGCCGCGAGACCGTCACCAAGCGCCAGGGCCCCCGCTACCGCGCGGCCCGCGACGCCGACTGGGGTGACCTCTGGCCGGGCCCGGAGGAGGGCCCGGCCGGCTGATCGTCCCGCTGTCGGTCACCTGCCCACGTAGGCCGCCAGATGTTCGCCGGTGAGTGTGGCGCGCGCGGCGACGAGGTCCGCGGGGGTGCCCTCGAAGACGATCCGGCCGCCGTCGTGGCCGGCGCCGGGGCCGAGGTCGACGATCCAGTCGGCGTGTGCCATGACCGCCTGGTGGTGTTCGACGACGATCACCGACTTACCGGAGTCGACGAGCCGGTCGAGCAGGCCGAGCAGCTGTTCGACGTCGGCGAGGTGGAGGCCGGCGGTCGGCTCGTCGAGGACGTACACGCCGCCCTTGTCGGCCATGTGGGTGGCCAGCTTGAGCCGCTGCCGCTCGCCGCCGGAGAGCGTGGTGAGCGGCTGGCCGAGGGTGAGGTAGCCGAGTCCGACGTCGGTGAGCCGGCCGAGGACGCGGTGCGCGGCCGGGGTGCGCGCCTCGCCGGCGCCGAAGAACTCCTCGGCTTCCGTCACCGACATCGCCAGCACCTCGCTGATGTCGCGCCCGCCGAGGTGGTATTCGAGCACCGAGGCGTCGAACCGCTTGCCCTCGCAGTCCTCGCAGGTGGTGGCGGTCCCGGCCATCATCCCCAGGTCCGTGTAGACGACGCCGGCGCCGCCGCAGGTGGGGCAGGCGCCCTCGGAGTTGGCGCTGAACAGCGCCGGCTTCACGCCGTTGGCCTGTGCGAACGCCTTGCGGATCGGGTCGAGCAGCCCGGTGTACGTGGCCGGGTTGCTCCGCCGGGAGCCGCGGATCGCGCCCTGGTCGACGGACACCACGCCTTCACCGGCGGCCCCCGACTGTTGACACAGCGAGCCGTGCACGAGGGAGCTCTTGCCGGAGCCCGCCACTCCGGTGACCACACAGAGCACCCCGAGCGGGAGGTCGACGTCGACGCCCTGCAGATTGTGTGTGCTCGCGCCGCGGATCGGAAGCGTGCCGGTGGGCTTGCGCACCGTCTCCTTGAGCGAGGCCCGGTCGTCGAAGTGGCGGCCGGTGATCGTGTCGCCGGCCCGCAGCCCCTCGACGGTGCCCTCGAAGCAGACGGTGCCGCCCGCCGTACCGGCGCCGGGGCCGAGGTCGACGACGTGGTCGGCGATCTCGATCACCTCGGGCTTGTGCTCCACGACGAGCACCGTGTTGCCCTTGTTCCGCAGCCGCAGCAGCAGCCCGTTCATCCGCTGGATGTCATGGGGGTGCAGGCCGGTGGTGGGCTCGTCGAAGACGTAGGTGACATCGGTGAGCGAGGAGCCGAGGTGGCGGATCATCTTGGTGCGCTGTGCCTCGCCGCCCGAGAGCGTGCCCGCCGGCCGGTCGAGCGAGAGATAGCCGAGGCCGATCTCCACGAACGAGTCGAGGGTCTGCTGCAACGCGGTGAGCAGCGGCGCCACCGACGGCTCATCGAGGCCGCGGACCCATTCGGCCAGGTCGCTGATCTGCATCGCGCAGGCGTCGGCGATGCTGATCTTCTTGATCTTCGACGACCGGGCGCCCTCGCTGAGCCGGGTGCCGTCGCACTCGGGGCAGACGGTGAAGGTGACGGCCCGTTCCACGAACTCCCGGATGTGCGGCTGCATCGCCTCCTTGTCCTTGGAGAGCATCGACTTCTGGATCCGCGGGATCAGCCCCTCGTAGGTCATGTTGATCCCCGCGATCTTCATCCTGGTCGGCGAGCGGTGGAGGAAGTCGTGCAGTTCCTTCTCCGTGAACTTCCGGATGGGCTTGTCCGGGTCGAAGAAGCCCGACTCGATGTAGAGCCGGGAGTTCCAGCCGCCCCCCTTGTAGCCGGGGACGGTGATCGCGCCTTCGGCGAGCGACTTGGAGTCGTCGTAGAGCTGGGCGAGGTCGAGGTCGGTGACCGAGCCCCGGCCTTCGCAGCGCACGCACATGCCGCCGGTGCGGGTGAAGGTCGCCTTCACCGCCTTCTTGGCACCGCGCTCGACGGTGATCGCGCCGCTCGCCCGGACCGAGGGGACGTTGAAGGCGTACGCGCTGGGCGGGCCGATGTGCGGCTTTCCGAGCCGGCTGAAGAGGATGCGCAGCATCGCGTTGGCGTCGGTGGCGGTGCCGACCGTGGAGCGGGGGTCGGCGCCCATCCGCTGCTGGTCGACGGTGATCACCGTGGTCAGCCCGTCGAGGACATCGACCTCGGGCCGTGCGAGCGTCGGCATGAAGCCCTGGACGAAGGCGCTGTAGGTCTCGTTGATCAGCCGCTTGGACTCCGCGGCGATCGTGTTGAACACCAGTGAGCTCTTGCCCGAGCCGGAGACGCCGGTGAACACCGTCAGCCGGCGCTTCGGGATCTCGATGCTGACGTCCTTGAGGTTGTTCTCGCGCGCGCCGTGCACACGGATCAGGTCGTGGCTGTCGGCGGCGTGCGGCTCGGGTGACGCCGTGTCCGTCGGCGACTGCGTCCCCGTGGGCGACTGCGTGTCCGTCTTCTTGGCCATGCTCATGGTGTCTCCGTCTGTCTGTTGCGCGGGTGCGCGACCCCGTCCTATTGACGCCGGACGGGGTCGCGCTCGGCAAGCGCCGAGGCGATCAGCGCAGCTCGTTGATGCGGATCAGGTTGCCCGCGGGGTCACGGAAGGCGCAGTCGCGCACACCGTACGGCTGGTCGATCGGCTCCTGGACGACCTCGGCGTCGCCGGCCTGCAGCCGCGCGAAGACGCCGTCGAGGTCGGCGGTGGCCAGGGTGATACGGGCGTAGATGCCCTTGTCCATCATCGAGACGATGGTGCCGCGCTCGTCATCGGTGATGGCGGGGTCCATGGCCGGCGGCTCCAGGACGATGGATGTGCCGGGCTGGTCGGCGGGGCCGACCGTGATCCAGCGCATCGTGCCCTGTCCGACGTCCTTGCGGACCTCGAAGCCGAGGATGTCCCGGTAGAAGGCCAGGGAGGCGTCCGGGTCCTGGTGCGGGAGGAAGGTCCAGTGAATGCTGATGTCCATGGTGTTCTTCACGGCGTTGTTCATGGCGTTCACGCTAGCCACGCCTCCGTGACCACGGCTTCTCCATTCCTGATCGGTCTGCTCGCCCGCTCCGAGGGTGTTTAGCAGTTTGTCTTCCTGGTTTTCCTGGGCTTCGCGGGTGGGGTGGATGGGCGTGCGTAACCCGTACGGGAGTTCGGTCGTTGATGTGATCGTCAGGGCGGGAGCAGAGCGAGGCGCATAAGGGGGTCGGCGGGATGCGGCGCAGGGTTCCGGTGGGTGAGGGGGAGGTGCAGCAGGTCGCGGCGGCCTGCGCCCGCGCGCTGCGGGGTGTGGACGCGGTGACCGGCCGGCAGCTCGGCGAGGCGGCCTTGGTGGAGCGGGCCGGGTGGCTGACCGCTCCTGTCGAGTCGCTGGCGGCGGGGGTGGTCCAGGAGCACTGGAACGGGGCCGATCCGGGCCCGGCTCGCCTCCGGCGTCGATCATCGGGTGCATCGCTGCCGTCGCAGAGGTGGATGGCAGAGAGGGGAAGCAGCGCAGGGTCCCCGCCCCACCCGACCACCGCACCCCACCCAGGGCGCGGCCGGGTGGCAAGCGTCCGGCGGGGCGGACCCCCACACACCCGCCCCTTCCCCAAACTCTTCGAGCAGGGGATACCCCATGGCCAGCGGTGTCCACGGCAGCAGGGACCGAACACGATCGGCACCCCCACCCGGCATCAGCCGGACGGGGCCAGACTCGGGGCAGGCTTCCACCGCCACGCCCACACCACCCCCACCTGGGAACGGCCGAGCCGCCCTCCCACACGATCCCCAACACTCGGATCATCCAGGAAACCCAAGCCGATTAGAGGCGCTCCTCACGGCCCCGAATGCTGTGCGAAACTCCTCGCGTAACCGGATCCCCCTCCTGAAGGAGGGGGCTTTCAGCCGCACCGGCTGAGGCCCGTGTGTTACCAGCACCAGCCAACTCCCATGGAGGAGGTGACCGAAGTTGGCTACGTTCCGCGCAGGACAGAAGACCCACCGCGCTGTCCTTCCTCAGCAGCTCGCTCTGGAATTCGAGTCAGCAGACAACCCCGGGATCAAGGACGAAACGGGGCTCGAACGCCGTGAGGCATCCGGCGCTGGACATGTGCGAGAGGAGACCGCCGAGCGTTCACCTGCGCCCGGCAGCGTCACTCCCAACCCTCCGGTTGGGAAGCAGCCGCGTGAGCGGCACCTGTTCGTGTTCGTGCTCGACAAGCATCATCGCCCGTTGCAGCCGTGCGCCCCGGCCAGGGCCCGCAAGCTCCTCAAGAAGGGAAGGGCTGTTGTCCACCGGCATACGCCGTTCGTCATCCGCCTCAAGGACCGTACCGCCGCCACCTCAAAGGTCGACGGAGTAGAGGTCGGCATCGACCCCGGCAGCAAGCACACCGGCATCGCGGTGTTCACCGCTGCCCAGGGCGAACGCCGCGCCCGGTACGCGGTGCAGCTCGACCACCGGGGCGCGACGATCCGCAAGAAGCTGGAGCAGCGCGCCGCATACCGGCGCGGACGCAGGTCGCGGAACCTGCGCTACCGCAAGCCGCGCTTCAACAACCGCACCCGGTCCAAGGGCTGGCTGGCGCCCACTCTCCAGCACCGGGTGGCCACCACCATGTCGTGGACGAACCGGCTGGCCAGGTGGGCGCCCGTGAGGGCGGTGCACGTCGAACGTGCGGCGTTCGACACCCACGCCATCAGCGCGGGCAAGCCGCTGGAGGGAGTCGAGTACCAGCACGGCACCCTCCACGGTACGGAGGTCCGCGGATACCTCCTGGCCAAGTTCGGGCACGCCTGCGTCTACTGCGGAATCACGAACGTGCCGCTGAACATCGACCACGTTCAACCCCGCTCCCGGGGCGGCTCGGACCGCATATCCAACCTCGTGCCGGCCTGCATCCCCTGCAACGAAGCCAAGTCCAATCGGCCGGTGGAAGAGTTCGCCCCCAAGCGGGCCGCGGACATCCTGCGGCGAGCCAAAGCCCCGCTCAGGGATGCAGCCGCCGTCAACTCGACCAGGTGGACGCTGTGGCGGGCGCTGGACGCGATGCTGCCCACTCACACCGCCTCGGGCGGTCGGACGAAGTGGAACCGCACCCGCTGGGGCCTGTCCAAGAGCCACACCCTGGATGCACTGGCGGTGGGCAAGCTCGATTCGATCACCGAAATCGTCACTCGTGTGCTGGTGGCCGGGTGTACGGGGCGCGGCACACATGCCCGCACCCGCACCGACAAGCACGGCTTCCCCCGCCTGCGCATGCCCCGCCAGAAAACGTTCTTCGGCTACACCACCGGCGACCTCGTCCGCGCTGTCGTTCCCACCGGCAAGAAGGCCGGTACCCATACAGGTCGGGTCGCCGTACGGGCGACCGGCAGCTTCAACATCACCACCACGAACGGAACCGTCCAAGGCATCCGACACACCCACGTCCGCCTCCTCCAACGGGCCGACGGATACGCCTACACCACCCAACCCGAACAGCTCCGCGCGGCAGCCAGGTAACGGACGCCGATCCGCCCTGGCGGCGAATCGGCCGTCCCTGCCCCGCTCCGCAGAAGCGTCGTTTCCTCCCCCGGCCAAAGCCAGGCTGAAGCCGGGAGTATCCACGAAGGAGAAACCTGATGAAACGGCTGGACCTCGACGACCTCGTACGGCTGCGGCAGGCCCGCGACCGGATGGACCGCGACTACGCCGAGCCGCTCGACGTCCCGGCGCTGGCGCAGGGCGCCCTGATGTCGCCGGGCCACTTCTCCCGCAGCTTCCGCGCCGCCTTCGGCGAGACGCCGTACAGCTATCTGATGACCCGGCGCATCGAGCGGGCCAAGGCGCTGCTGCGGCGCGGCGACCTCACGGTGACCGAGGTCTGCTTCGCGGTCGGCTGTACGTCGCTGGGGTCGTTCAGCTCGCGCTTCACCGAGCTGGTCGGCGAGAGCCCGAGCGCCTACCGGGCCCGGAGCCACGACCACGCCGTCGCCATCCCGGCCTGCATGGCCAAGATCCACACCCGGCCGGTCAGGAACGGAGAAGGAAGCCCCGCCCGGCAGCCGTAGCGTAGCGTGAACAATATGGAGATCACGCTTTCCACCTGCTTCATCGCCGTCGACGACCACGACAAGGCGATCGCCTTCTACCGCGATGCGCTCGGCCTTGAGGTGCGCAACGACGTCGAGTTCGAGGGCATGCGCTGGGTGACCGTCGGATCGCCCTCTCAGCCGGACGTGAGCATCGTCCTGGAACCACCGCTCGCCGATCCGAACGCCTCGCCTGCCGACAGACAGACCATGGCGGAGCTGATGGCCAAGGGCCTGCTGCGCGGTGTCATCTTCTCGACGGACGACTGCGACGCCACCTTCGAGCGCGTCAGCGCCGCGGGTGCCGAGGTGCTGCAGGAGCCCATGGACCAGTTCTACGGCCTGCGCGACTGTGCCTTCCGCGATCCGGCCGGCAATCTGCTGCGCTTCACCCAGCCCCTCCAGAAGTGAGCCCTTGGGCACCCGGGGCTCACAGGCCCGGTGTTCCGGGCCGTAGCGCCCGTGCCAGCGCCGTCCCCGCCGCCGCGCGCGGGGCGCTGTCGGCCGGGCGGCGGCGTGGGTGCACGGTGTTGGCCAGCAGCACCAGATACGAGGACGTGGCCCGGTCGAGCACCAGGCTGGTGCCGGTGAAGCCGGTGTGGCCCGCCGCGCCACGGCCCGCCAGTTCGCCCATGAACCAGGGCTGATCGATCTCGAACCCGAGCCCGGGCGCGGCCAGCATCAGGTCGACGGACTCCGGCCGCAGCACGGGCGGCCCCCCGCCCAGCAGGGCGCGGCACAGCAGCGTCAGGTCCGCGGCCGTGGAGAAGAGGCCCGCGTGGCCCGCGACGCCGCCCAGGGCGTGGGCGTTCTCGTCGTGGACGACGCCCCGCAGCATGCCGCGGTCGAGCTTGGCCCAGGGGCGCCGCTGGTCCTCGGTGGCGGCGATGCGGGGCAGCCAGGCGCGGGGCGGGCGGTAGCGGGTGGCGGTCATGCCGAGGGGGCGGGTGATGCCGTCGCGTACGAGGTGGGCCAGGGAGCGGCCGGTCACCCGCTCCAGGACCCGCTGCAGCAGCAGGAAGTTCAGGTCGGAGTAGCGGCGGGCGGTGCCGGGGGCGGTGGCCGGGGGTTCGGCGCGCAGCCTCGCCAGCCGCTGTTCGTGTCCGTCGTAGTCGTACAGCGGGAGTTCGGGCAGCAGCCCGGAGGTGTGGGTGAGCAGCTGCCGCACGGTGATCCCGTGCTCGGCGGCGGCCGTGAACTCGGGGGCGTACGCGGCGACCCGGCCGTCCAGGTCGATCCCGCCGCGCTCGGCGCACCGCATGGCGACGATCGTGGTGAACAGCTTGGTCAGCGAGGCGAGATCGAAGACGGTGTCCTGCCCCCGGTCGCGGCCCGGCCCAGCGTCCTGCCCGGCGCTCTGCCCGGTGCGCATCGGCACCCACTGCTCGAGGGGCAGCTCCACGCCGCGGTCCGTGGCCTCGTCGTACGCCGCGTACCGCACCGCCCAGCCGAAGGCCTCCTCGACCAGGACCTCCTCGCCCCGCCCGGCGGCCACGACCACGCCGGCGCACCAGGGGCGCTCCCCCTCGGGAAGCGCCCCCACCGCTCGTATCAGCTGATCCAGAGGGTTCAGCCGGTCTTGCGCTGCTGCCACGGACGGCACAGTCCCACGAAACTGGCCATGGCCGCGAGCGCACACACCAGCTGGACGACGGTCATCGGCACGGCCGTGTGCTCACCCGCGATGCCCACCAGCGGCGAGGCGATCGCGCCGACGAGGAACGAGCAGGTGCCCAGCAGCGCGGACGCGGAGCCCGCGGCGTGCTTGGTGCGCATCAGCGCCTGGGTGTTGGTGTTGGGCATGGCCAGGCCCATCGCCGACATCAGCACGAACAGCCCGGCGGCCATCGGCACAAGCCCGATGTCGCCGAAGACCCCGCCGGCCATCAGGCACAGCGCGGTGGCCGACAGGGTGATCGCGGCAAGGCCGACGAACAGGGCCGCGTCCAGGTTGACCCGCCCGGCCAGCACCTTTCCATTGAGCTGTCCGACGGAGACCAGGCCGATCGAGTTGATCCCGAAGAGCAGGCTGAAGGTCTGCGGGGAGGCGCCGTAGATCTCCTGGACGACGAACGAGGACCCGGAGACATAGGCGAACAGCGCGGCGAAGGCGAAGCTGCCCGCCAGCATGTAGCCGGTGAAGACGCGGTCCGCGAGCAGCCCGCGCATGGTGCGCAGCGCCTCGCCGAGGCCGCCGCCGTGGCGCCGCTCGGGCGGCAGCGTCTCGTGCAGCCAGCGCCAGACGACGAGGGTGAGCAGGGCGCCGACGACGGCGAGCACGACGAAGACGCCGCGCCAGTCGGTGAGCCGGAGGACCTGGCCGCCGATGAGGGGCGCGGCGATGGGCGCCACGCCGGAGATCAGCATGAGGGTGGAGAAGAAGCGGGCCATCGCGGCACCGTCGTACAGATCGCGGACGACGGCGCGGGAGATCACGATGCCCGCGGCCCCGGCCAGGCCCTGCAGCAGCCGGAAGGCGATCAGCAGCTCGATGGTGGGCGCGACGGCGCATACGGCGGTGGCGACGATGTAGACCACCATGCCGATGAGCAGCGGGCGGCGGCGCCCCCACTTGTCGCTCATCGGGCCCACGACCAGCTGGCCGAGCGCCATGCCCGCCAGGCAGCCGGTGAGGGTGAGCTGGACGGTGGCGGCGGGGCTGTGCAGCGCGCCGGTGACCTCGGGCAGGGCCGGGAGGTACATGTCCATGGACAGCGCCGGGAGGGCGTTGAGCCCGCCGAGGACGAGGGTCATCAGCAGGCCGGCCCGGCGCGCCGCGGCGCTCGCGGCGGCGGGGGCGCTCGCGGCGGCGGGGGCGGGGAGGGGGGTGGACTCGGGTACGGATATGGATACGGGTCTGTGGTCGGGTGCGGTCGGATGGCCGGACGGCGGCATTCAGCTCTCCGTGAGTCGTTGAGTCTTCTCTATGCTCTCAGCAAATTCGTTGTGGTCATGACCGGTGTCTGTCCGGTGGAAGATCCGGTGGAAGATCCGGTGCGAGAGCGGAGTGGGCGTGGAGATGGGCGAGACCGTGCGGTGGGGGATTCTGTCGACGGGCGGGATCGCCGCGTCGTTCACGGCGGATCTGCTGGAGATGGCGGACGCGCGGGTGGTGGCGGTCGGCTCACGCGGCCCGGAGGCCGCGAAGCGCTTCGCCGAGCGGTTCGGGATACCCCGTGCGCACGGCAGTTGGGCCGAGCTCGCCGCCGACGAGGAGGTGGACGTGGTGTACGTCGCCACCCCGCATTCGGCGCACCGCGCGGCGGCCGGGCTGTGCCTGGAGGCGGGGCGGGCGGTGCTGTGCGAGAAGCCGTTCACGCTCAATGTGCGGGAGGCGGTCGAGCTGGTGGGGCTCGCCAGGGCCCGCGGCCGCTTCCTGATGGAGGCGATGTGGACGTACTGCAATCCGGTGGTCCGGCGGATGACCGAGCTGGTCCGGGACGGCGCGATCGGCGATGTGCGGGTGGTGCACGCGGACTTCGGCCTGGTCGGGCCGTCCGACGCCGGGCACCGGCTGCGCGACCCCGGGCAGGGCGGCGGCGCGCTGCTCGACCTCGGGGTGTATCCGGTGTCCTTCGCGCAGCTGCTGCTGGGCGAGCCCGATGACATCCAGGCCGGCGCGCGGCTGACCCCGGAGGGCGTGGACGAGAACACCGGGATCCTGCTGGGCTGGGACAGTGGCGCGGTGGCGCTGCTGAGCTGCTCGCTCAACGCCGATACGCCGCAGACGGCGTCGGTGACCGGGACGGCGGGCCGGATCGAGTTCCCGCGCGGCTTCTTCCACCCGGAGCGGTTCGTGCTGCACCGCCCGGGGCGGGATCCGGAGGAGTTCACGGCCGAGGGCCCGGCGGCCGGCCTGCGCGGTATGCAGCACGAGGCGGCGGAGGTGATGCGGTGTCTGCGGGCGGGCGAGACGGAGTCCCCGCTGGTGCCGCTGGACGGCACGCTCGCGGTGATGCGCACGCTGGACGCGGTGCGCGAGCGGGTCGGCGTGCGGTACCCCGGGGAGGACTGAGCGGTGGTGACAGGTGAGGGTGCCGCATCCACAAGGAAGGTCGACGATCGTAACCTCAACTTTTTCTCTTGAACTGGGGCGTTCGCTGGCTGACGGGAGTCCGTGCGGGCCATGCTGCTCGGCATGAAGCCGAAGACGAAGCGGGTCACCTTCGCGGTGGTTCTGGCGGCTGTGGTCGTGGGGTACGCGCTGCTTCTGTGGCGCGGCCCCTGGTGGATCGACGGTGCCCACCTCCGGACGAAGAGCCTCCAGCCCGCCGACGGGGTTGTGATCACCGGCTTCCGCACCATGCTCGTCGCCATGGGTGCCGGCGTCGTTGCAGGGATTGGGCTTTGGTACACGCACCAAAACCACAAGCTCGCGCAGCAGCAGTTCGAGCACACGCAGGAACAGTTCAAGCTCGCGCAACAGCAGTTCGAGCACTCGCACGAACAATTCACGCACACGCAAGCCAAGGATCGAGAACGATCTGAGCTCACCCGCGAAGGGCAGGTCACAGACAGGTACGTCGAAGCGAGCAAGTTGCTGGCCTCAGAGCGCCTGACCGAGCGACTGTGCGGGATCTACTCCTTCGAACGCATAATGCATGACAGTGAGAAGGATCGTGGAACCACCATCGAAGTCCTCGCTGCGTTCATCCGCAGCAAATCGGCGGAACTCAAAGCTAGGCGGGAACGTGAAGCGCGACAGGAAGGAAGCCAGGCAGCGAACAGCGCTATCAGCTCAGAGGGTATAGAAAAAAATTCATCGAAACTCGGCGAGCAGCCCGACATTCCACTATTACCCGAAGATATCCAGGCCGCGTTGACCGTACTAGGCCGACGGCCAGCCCCCGACAAAGAACAGGACATAAGTCTACGCAATGCGTACATCCCGCGGGCTGACCTCGGCGGGGCGAATCTCGGGAATGTGAACTTCGCTAAGGCGGAGCTCACTCGTGCAAACCTGAGGAGGGCGGAGTTGGGTAGGGCGAACTTCTTCGGGGCAAACCTCAAAGGGGCGAACCTGGAGGAGGCAGCCCTGGTAGGGACGGGCCTCGTCCAGGCGAATCTTGAGGGAGCGACCTTCGAAGGGGCAGTTCTTAAGAGCGCTTTACTCTGGCGCGCCAGCCTCCCGGGAGCGAACCTCAGAGGAGCGAACCTTGAGATGGCCTTACTTGAAGACGCGGACTTTCACTCCGCGAAAGGGTTAACGGTTGAGCAGCTACTACCCAGTATTCTTCGTCGGTCCACCCGGCTCCCGTCGCAGTTGGCCCGAGATCGCCAGATTCACGCTCTCCTCAGCGATATCGAAACCGCAAAGGTGGCTGTCAACAGTGATCTGGCGACTCCTCGGTCATCATCTGACGGTACACCCACGGCTGGTGAGCCCACTTGAAGCATAAAACTCTTTCAGCGTGGCCGCTGATCGGGTGACGAAATCAACGTCCGCAACGCTCAAGCTTTTGTGTCCTTGAGAGAGGTGATCGATATCTAAACTCCCCCTCGGCGGCCTGGTCTACCTCCGTAAGCACGACACCCTCGCGCAGATCGCCGCCGGCTTCGGGCTCTGCGTTGGCACTGCGTACGCCTACGCCACTGCCGCCATCGACCACCTCGTCCAGCGCGCACCCAGCCTGCTGCGTGTTCTGCGGTAGACCACCAGTCCCGATCACGTCTTGCTCTACGGCACGCTCGCGGAGTGCGACCGGGTCGGCGACAGCCGGGCCGACTACTCCCACAAACCCCGCCGACACGGAGAACGTGCAGGTGGTGACGGATCCGGCCGGACGACTACAGTGGATCTGGCCCCGCCCTGCCCAGCCACGACCTCACCGCGGCCCGCGCCCACCGGATCATCCGGATCTGCGAACGCCAAGCCCTGTCCTCGCCGACCGTGCCTACATGGGAGTCGGCCCGTGGGTGACGACACCCCTCAGACGCCTGCGGCCGCGACCGCACACCAACCCAGCAAGCCGTCAACCGTGAGCTGTCGGTGGCACGGGCCACCGGTCGAGCGCGGCGTCACACGCTTGAAGTCCTGGCGCATCTTCCGCCGAGCCCAGTGCAGCCCGAATCGAATATCTTACCCCCCGGTCCGCTGCTGATCGCCGCGACTCCCGCAACGTACGGTCAACTCCCCGCATCTCTGGCAAGTCTCGGCAAGTTCCTCGCTCCACGGAGCAGCTGCGGGCAAGCTCTGGCACAGAGAGCCATTACGTGCATCCGAGGAGGACAGCATGGCCCTGCGTAAGCTCGGTAAGGACCCGGAAAGTCCCAACGGCGGCTCCCCCACCATCTACCTCGACGAGGAGAAGGACAACTACCTCGTACAGGGGTGGAAGGTGGAAGACTGCGAGCGACTTGGGCAGATGGACATCCCCGGCCATGAGTCGGTGGTGGAGATCCCCCGGCGCATGGTGCAGTTCTTCCTGGAGGTGAAGAAGGATGACGAGGACCCCGACGTTTGAGGAACTGTTCCGCGACTGTCAGAGGACTGCGATCCATCTGGAGATGCGCGACGGCTACATGAGGTCGGACCCGGCCTTCATCGACTGGAAGACCGGCAAGACTTTCGACCCCGCCGAACGCTGGGCCGACTGGCACGCCATCGTCACGGAGGCGACCGCGCGAGGCGTCGAGGTCCGGCGTGCCCGCGTCGTTTCGACGCCCGTCAGCGAGTACATCCGCTTCGAGTACGACGTGACGGCCGGACTGAACATCGATGCTGGCGAAGACGTGCGTTGGCTCTCCCGACGCGGCGCGACCGACCTCGCACTTCCGGGCAACGACTTCTGGCTATTCGATTCCAGCCTCGTCCTCGTCAACCACTTCGATGGTGAAGGTGAGAACATGGAGGTGGAACTCACAGAAGATCCGGAGGTAGCGAAGCTGTGCGAGTCTGCCTTCGAGTCTGTATGGCAGCGGGGAACGCCTCATGCAGACTTCGAGTTGGCCTGACAGACAGAACAGCACCTTCGTACCGACATGACATCGCCATCTTCGAGTGTTCAGGAAGCCCGCAAGGCGCTCGGCCAACGCCTGGGCGAGATTCGGCAGGCAGCCGGTCTCACTAAGCGAGCCCTGGCCAACAGTCTGGGTTGGCATGAGTCGAAGGCTTCGCGCTTCGAGAGCGGCACCCGCGCGCCCTCGGAGCGCGACCTTCTCGATTGGTGTTCCGCGTGTGGCGCGGAGAGTGAAACAGAAGATCTCATCTCGATGGCCCGCGGTATTGAGGGCATGTATGTCGAGTGGCGCAAGATGGAACGCAACGGGCTCAAGTGGGCCCAGAAGTCTGTTCTCCCTCTCTGGGAGCGCACGCAGCGGTTCCGCATCTACTCGCCATGGCTCATTCCCGGCCCAGTGCAAACAGCCTCATACATCACCGCACTTCTGACCTCCATTCGTGACCGCCGTGGGCTCATCGATGACGTGCCGAGGGCCGTCAGAGTGCGCGTCGAGAAGCAGCAGGTCGTGTACGGCAACCACACATTCGCCATCCTCCTGGAAGAGAGCGCACTCCGATACCGCATCGGAGGGACGGATGTGATGGCGGAACAACTCGACCATCTTCTCGGCGCAATGGCGCTCCCTTCGGTGAGTATCGGCATCATCCCCCAGGATGCGGACCGATCGTCCCTCTGGCCCGTCGAGGGCTTCTTCCTGTACGACGACGAAACGGTGAACGTGGAACTCGTCTCGGCGCACCTAACCGTTGTCCAGAAGCAGGAACTCGCCCTGTATGTACAGACATTCAACAAGCTGGCCGAACTTGCCGTCTACGGTCCGGCTGCACGTGAAATTATCGCCGCAGCCATCGAATCTCTAGGGTGAAAATTGGGCAAGTTCCGGCATATTCGTGGAGCCTCGTCTACTCCCCCTCCTAGCTTTATTGGCACGGCTCAGTGCGTCCAGCCGTCATCAACGAAGGGAAAGCCATGCCCCACGCTAAGGAACAGCCGTCCCGGCTGGACGGCGCCGAGCTCGATGAGCTCGGGAATTTCTTCACCTTGTACGCCGAGCGGCAGGCCCGCGGTGACGACCGCGTCATGCCGATGTTCTCGGCCCGCATTGACGCCGCGTGGCACCAGCTCAACACCGACCCGGCCGCTCTGGCCGCGTTCTGCGATCGCCACGCCGGCCTGCCCGTTGGTCACGCACCGCTCAAGGGCTCCGGCCGCGTGGGCTGGGTCGAGGAGTACGCAGCCCGCTTCGGCACACTGCCCGCGGTGTGGTTCACCGACGTGTCCGGACAGGTCGACACGGACCTCCTCGGCCGATACGAACGCACCGGGATCGTGATCACCGACTGGGACTGCTCGCCGGTTCCCGGAGACGGTGGCGACGTGGCGAAGCCTCCCCGGCCCGCAACTGCCCGACGGCGGTGACTGAGTCCGCGGCAGAGCCCCGACGGAACTCCGTCGGGGCCCCGCCCGCATTCGGGGTGCTGGACCAGGTGAGCGCCGGCGATGCGTCGGCTGTAGGGCTCGCCGCGTACGCGGAAGCGGTGGCGGGGAACTGCCCGTATCTGGCTCCGTCGATACGCGCCGGACAGACGCGGTGGGTGCGCTACCGGCCCACCTTTGGCGCCGACATGGGCGCCGTCGAAGCGGGCGTGTTCGGCGCTGCGGTTGATGCCGCCGAGCAAGTGCGAGCGCGGCGAGGCGATGGTGCCCGATTGGCGTGCGTCGTTGTCGCCTTCGAGCTGAGCCCGTATGTGGGGCCTCGAGTCCTCCCATGGCCCCACTGGGCGTTGAAAGCCGCGTACGCCCCGGTCGGGGTCATGGTGGGGAAGTTCTGGCCGCGGCGATCGGACACCGATCGGAAGGGGCAGCCCATCGCTGCTGCACCTCTTCCGTTGCTCGCGCTGCGGGCCGCAGTCCCCGCCATCGACGGCCGCCTCCTGCCCCACACGCCGCACCTGGCCCACGTCATCGCCGACTCGGAGGACGATCGCCGGGACGTATTCGCCCCGGCGGGTGGGCTTGGCGAGGAGGCATGCGCGGCGTGGCCACGGTTGCGATCCTGGGCGGCTCACCAACTCGAGACAAGGGGAACGCTGTAATGCTCAGCACAGAGCAGTGGCCGGCACCGGTTGGGGCACTGGCCGCGTATCTGGCGAACATCGGCGAGCAGATCACCGAGGCCCGGCAGGTGTCGGATCGGCGCGGCTCAACAGCGTGGAAGGTGGCGACGACCGGCAACACTTACGCCCTGAAGGCGAACACCGAAGACGACTACGAGGGACGAGACAAGCGCGCCGAGCTCGAGCGGGAGGAACGTGTCATCGCCGAGCTGGACCGGCTCCGTGCCGTGCCTGTCGGCTACCTCGTCGGTGCGGGTGAATTCGAGTCCGGCCGGTGGCTTGCGGTGACTTGGGCACCCGGTGGCCCGATGTGGCACACCCTCTCACCGGCCCGTACCGATGACACGCCCTACGCTCGTCATCTCCTGCTCGCATGTGCACGGTCGATGACAGCCGCCGTGGCGTCTCTGCATGGGGCCGGGTGGGTGCACGCCGATATCCAGCCCACGAACATGCTGTTAACGCAGGACGGCGCGGCGACGCTGATCGACTATGCCTTGGCGTGTGGCCCGGTGGCGGATGGGCTGCCCGACCTCGAGACCGGTCGCACGCCCTACCGAGGCGCCTTGACCCACACCACCGCGCCGGAGATTGCCGCCGCTGTTCTGGACACGGTCGACACAGTCCATATCGCGCCGACACCGGCGGCTGATGTGTGGGCGTTGGGCGCGTCGCTGTTCTGGTGCTGGACCGGACACCGGCCGGTGCCGTACCGGGATCCCGAAGGACCACGGGGAGGGAAGTTGCGGGATATCGCCGAGGGGCGCACGCTCGACTTCGCCAGTGCCCGCCCGTGGCCATTCCCAGGATTCGAGGAGATCGTCGCCGGGTGCCTTCATCCGGACCCCGACAAGCGGCCGGTCTCCGCCGACCTCCTCACCGCCTTGAAGACAGCAGACCGGTGAACCCACGCCGCGCCACCGGCGACGATGCGCCGGAGCTCGCGCGACTGCGCGGTGTGATGTTCGCCTCTCTCGGGCCCGTGCCCGACGGCCCATGGTTCCAGGAGAGCGCAGCCGCCTTCGCTGACCGTCTTGAGTATGACCCGGCGTTCGCCGCATTCGTCATCGATGACGGGGCAGGGCGGTTGCTGTCCTGCGCGATCGGGGTGTACACCCCGCTCTTGCCCAGCCCCCGTGCAAGGGCGGCGAACATCGGACACATTCTGTCCGTCGCCACCGATCTCGAGCACCGGAGCCGCGGTCACGCCCGCGCCTGCGTGGCTGCGGTCATGGGCTGGCTTGCCGAGCGGGACTGCGGGCATATCCAGTTGCGCGCTTCCTCCGAAGGACAGTCTCTCTATGTCGGACTCGGGTTCGAGATCGTGAACGATGTCTTCATGATCTGGCGCCCATGACTCTACGCGGGGCCAGGGCCTCCCTGGTCCCGCGTAGAGTCATGGCGCTACGTTGCCGATACTCAGCAGTTCCAGGCGGATTCTTGCGCTCATGGCTGGCATAGCAAGGTCACCATCCCTTCGGCAAGAAACAGACCGTCTTTCCGTCTGGCCCAATGTCGACTGTGTAGCCGGGAGCCAAAAGCTCCAGCAATTCCAAGCCGCGCCCGCCGGTCGACTGCTCGTTGGCCACGCGTCTCTGGGGCTCCTGGCGAGAAGCGTCCCAGACCTCAATCCAGAGATCGGACCGCACTCGCACTTCGAACTCCGGGCCCTCGGCATAGTTGACCGAGTTGGTGGCCACTTCACTCACTAATAGTTCACATACATCGACCTCGCTTCCCCCGGCATCGGAGTAGGCCTGAACAGCCCAATTTCTGGCAAGCGCCACCGACTTGGGCTCGCGAGCGAACCTGGCTGTCGCCGACATCTCTCCGTATGCGTCGTGCTGATCCGTACGCATGGCAGCCTCCAGGGCGCGGCTGCGACCAGCCACGCAGACGTACACGCACCGCTACGGAACCGACTCGGTGCGTGATGATGAGTGTGGTGCGTACGCAACTGCGTACGCAACCTCATCGCCGGAATTACCCCCCAGAAGTGCCGTCCGCGTCGCGCTGCGCGCTACCCTGCGCTGGACACCACCACCGCCGAGGGGAGGGCGCCCGTGGCACTGAACACAGCCGCGATGGCTGCGCGAAAGCGCTTCGGTCAGGCGCTGCAAGAAGTACGCAAGGCCGCTCGCCTACCCAGCGGTGAGCCGGTGCAGCAGGGCGACGTCGCACGCGCACTCGGCTACAAGAGCTACCACCGCGTCTCGCGGATGGAGCGCGGCGAGACGTGGCCGAACAAGGATGAGTGGAAGATCCTCGTCAAGTTCCTGGCCATGGACCTGGCTGCCCGCGTACGACTGGAAACCATGCGCACCGAGGGCATGTCGATCGCCGACGCGTGGTGGACGGCGTACGACGGAGAGTTCCCGGAAAGTCTGCTCCAGTTCATCGCCTATGAGGACGCCTCACAGCGCATCACAACATGCGCGGTCAACGTGGTGCCGGCCCTGCTCCAGACGCGGTCTTACGCACGAGCGATCACGAAGTCCGTCGCGGGTTCCGTCCTCGCCCCTGATGCCGTAGAACGCTCGGTCGAACTGCGCCGCAGTCGTCGAGGAATCTTCGACAAGCCCAACCCGACCCCGGTTGAGTTCATCTTCGGTGAGGCCGCCCTGCGCCAGCACGTCGGCGGCACCGGCGTCATGCTGGAACAGCTCGATTCGCTCATCGAGGATGATGCCAAGTACAAGATCAGCATCAGGGTCGTACCTTTCACAGCAGAAGCCGCATCCATGTATATGATGCACCTGCTTGAGTTCGGCGAGGCGGACGAGAAGCCGATCACGGCCTTCGATTCCATGACGGGAATGACCTTCCAGAAACGCCCCCGGGAGGTCCGCGAAAATCGGCACTACATTGAGGCCGTGCGTAATCTTGCCCTCTCACCACTGGAATCTATGGCAATGGTTAAAGAAATTAGGAAAGAGATGTCTAGTGCGTGACAAGAGCGAACTGATGGCCCAAGACGTGCCCGAAGACGCGTGGACGAAGTCGTCGTTCTCTGGCGGCGGCAGCGGAGGGGACTGCCTCGAAGTCGCGAAACTCCGGGGCGGCGTTGCCCTCCGTGACTCCGAGAACCCTGGGATGCGGATATATCTCACGGATGCCGAGTACAGGGCGTACACACAGGGCGTTCAGGCCCGGGAGCCCGGCCTGGTGTTGTAGATCCCCAATATGGCGAAGGCCCCTTTCAGTCCGGGCAACCCCGATCGTCGCCTTCTTCCACAGCCGGAGTCGATGTACATCTGGTCGGCGTTCGGCCGAACTCGCAGGTAGCTGAAGGGCCGGAAGACGGCACCACCTGAATTGGCAGTGCCGTCTTCCGTCTGCGGCCGACCTGCGGCGTATGCTTCGCCGGCCGGTTCAGGCCGCCGTCAGGCCTCCTGGAGGCCGGGGTTGCCGGCCTCGCTGACGAACGACGCCGCCGTGGTGAGGGGCGCGCCCGGGGTGGTGACGGCGGCGACCGTCTTGTAGTCGGCCCGGGCGGCTTCGCCGTCCAGGGTGACCGTCACATAGCCGCGGCGGCCGTTGTAGAACTTCATGTGCGGGTTGGCCGCCATGTACGTGGCCCAGTTGGACGGCTTGTCGGAGCCGTCCTTGCCGCTGGTGATGGAGGTGCCGACGAACTCCACGCCCAGGGTGCGGGAGGCGGGGTCGTTGAAGTCCTTCTTGATGTCGAAGGCGTAGTGGACGTGGACGTCGCCGGTGAGGACGACGAAGTTCTCGATCCCGGCCGCCTCGACGCCCGCGAGGATCCGCTCGCGGGAGGCGGGGTAGCCGTCCCAGGAGTCCATGCTGAGCTTGGAGCTGGCGGCGGTGGTGTTCTTCCGCTGCGAGAAGGTGACCTGCTGCGGAAGCACGTTCCAGGTGGCCCTGGAGCGCCGGAAGCCGTCGAGCAGCCAGCGCTCCTGGGCGGCGCCGGTGAGGGTGCGCGACGGGTCCTCGGACTCGGGCCCCGGGTACTGCCAGCCGTCGCCGTACGCCTGGTTGGAGCGGTACTGGCGGGTGTCGAGGATGTCGAACTGGGCGAGCCTGCCGTAGTGGAAGCGGCGGTAGAGCCGCATGTCGGGGCCGTCGGGCCGCTGGGGCATGCGCAGCGGCATGTTCTCCCAGTACGCGCGGTAGGCGGCGGCCCGGCGGATCAGGAACTCCTCCGGCGGGTCCTCGTTCTCGTCGATGTCGCCCGCGTAGTTGTTCTCGGTCTCGTGGTCGTCCCAGGTGACGTACCAGGGGAAGGCGGCGTGCGCGGCCTGCAGGTCCTCGTCGGTCTTGTAGAGGGCGTAGCGCAGCCGGTACTGGTCGAGGGTGAGGGTCTCGGTGTTGAAGTGGGCGGGCAGGGTGCGGTCGGTGTAGTTGCGCGCGCCGCCGACCGCGTTGACGGCGTACTCGTACTGGTAATCGCCGACGTGGAAGACGGCGTCCAGGTCCTCGCTCGCGAGGTGGCCGTAGGCGGTGAAGTAGCCGTCGTGGTACGCCTGGCAGGAGACCAGGCCGAAGCGGCCCTCGCGGACGTGGGCGCCGGTGGCGGGGGCGGTGCGGGTGCGGCCGGCGGGGCTGGTGAAGCGGCCGGCGCGGAAGCGGTACCAGTAGCCGCGGTCGGCGTCGAGGCCCTTGGCGTCGACGTGCACGGTGTAGTTGAACTCGGCGTGTGCGATGGTCTTGCCCTTGCGGACCACTCGTCTGAAGCGCTCGTCGTGGGCGATCTCCCACTGGACGTACACGAAGCCCTCGTCGGGCAGTCCGTTGCCCGGCTCGTACGGGCGCGGGGCGAGTCTGGTCCACAGCACGACGGCGTCAGGCAGCGGATCGCCGGAGGCCACGCCGAGGGTGAAGGGGTCTTCGGTGAGGGAGTGCGAGGTCTGCTCGGTGGCGTGGGCGCTGGGCAGGTTGGTGCTGAAGGCGATGGCCGCGGCGGCCCCGGTGACGGTGAGGAAGCGGCGGCGGCCCAGGCTCGCTGCCGCGGCTCGTATGGCCTGCTGATGCGGGTGGTGTGCCATCTTGTGCTCTCCCCTGGCTCGTGGCGACTGGCTGTGGCGTCCGGTTCGTGGCATCTGGCAAGTACGTCAGAGGAATTGGACGGGCAACGGACGGCCGCGCGCTAGCCTGTACACGTCATAAAGATGTCGGACGGGTGAGTTCCGCATCAGGATGGGACGTTTGACGCGATATGCCGCCGCTCTGGCGGATCTTGACGTCGCGTACGCTGCGGACCCATGAATGTGATGTCGAAGGTTGCGGTGGTGACCGGCGCCGGATCCGGGATCGGCCGGGCGGTGGCCCTCGAACTCGCCGACGCGGGCTGGTCGGTGGCCCTGGCGGGACGCCGCCGGGAAGCCCTCGCCGAGACGGAGCGGCTGGCGGGCCGGGACGGGGCGGTGATCGCCGTACCGACCGACGTGACCCGCCCCGAGCAGGTCGACGCGCTCTTCGCGGCGGTACGGGACCGCTTCGGCCGCCTGGACCTGCTGTTCAACAACGCCGGGAGCTTCGGGCCGCGGAACGTGCCGCTGGACGAGCTGCGCCACGAGGACTGGCAGGCGGTGGTGGACACCAATCTGACCGGCGCGTTCCTGTGCGCGCAGGCCGCCTTCCGGCTGATGCGCACCCAGGACCCGCAGGGCGGCCGGATCATCAACAACGGCTCGGTCTCCGCGCACGCCCCACGGCCGCGCAGCGTCGCCTACACGGCGACCAAGCACGCCCTGACCGGACTGACCAAATCGCTGTCGCTCGACGGGCGGCCGTACGGCATCGCGTGCGGGCAGATCGACATCGGCAACGCGGCCACCGAGATGACGCAGAGGATGACCGTCGGTGTCCCGCAGGCGAACGGGGAGACGGCGGTCGAGCCGGTGATGGACGCCGCCGACGTGGCTCGTACGGTGCGTCATATGGCATCGCTGCCACTGGAGGCGAACGTGCAGTTCGCGACCGTGATGGCGACGGCGATGCCGTTCATCGGGCGGGGCTGACGGGCGAAGGATCGTCACTACGCGTACTTAACCGGTCACTTGATCAGATAATTCGATCAAGTGCTGATTTCACCCCTTAGGGCCAGCCGGACGCGACCCCCGGGCCGCCCCGGGCTGTTCGCAGACCCGTTCGTATGGCATGGTCGTGCTCCGATCCGCGCCGCCCACCACGCCGCTCACGACCGAAGAGAGACCGCCGTGCGTTCTCTGCCGCTCACGCTGGTCGCCCGCCTGCTGCCGGTCGCCGTACTCGCCGCCGCGGGCGTGGCCATGACGACCACCGCCGACTCGGACGCGCACCCCAAGCCCTCGGCCGCCTCGCCGCACCCCTCCGCGACCGCGACCGCCTCATCGGATCCCACGTCCGCCCCGGCACCGGACGGGCAGGGCGACGGCACCGCCGCGCCGCGCTACCCCGAACCCCCGGCCAAGCCCTGCGGCACCCTCCCGGCGAGCACCGTCAAGGACCTGGTGCCGGAGGCCGAGACGGCCGGCACCCAGCTCAAGACGAGCGACCCGGCCCACCGCTCGGGCTGCTCCTGGCACGCGCTGAGCGGATTCGACTACCGCTGGCTGGATGTCACCTACGATGTGTCGGCCTCGGCGGCCACCCGCGCCCGGTCGGCACAGGGCGACGGCCCGAGCACCGCCGTGCCCGGCCTCGGCGACCAGGCGTCGGTCAGCCTCACCGTCACCACCGACGACCAGCAGCGCATACGCGAGGCGGTCGTCGTCGCGCGCGAGGCGAACGCGGTGGTCACGGTGGTCTACAACGGCGGCGACTTCGAGACGCACGAGGCGGCGGGCGCCGACGAGCTGCGCAAGGGCGCGGTCACCGCCGCGAAGTCGGCCCTCGCCGCGCTCGACGGCTGAACCGCATCCCGGCGCCGTCCGCAAGAGCATCGACCAGAAGGTGGCATGAAGTCTCCATGTGCTTGAGACCGGCGTCCGCCATGCGCGACGATCGCCCCTACCAGTGGTAACGACAGCACCATCGGAACCGCTCCGAACAGCACGAAGCTGCAACCAACCCCACCCAGCGCCCTTGAAGGTGCTGATTTCTGCTCAGCTGTACACCTTTCGGTGTCTCTTGAGCACCTTTCGGCGCCGGCGTGGATGAAAGGAGCTCAAAGGTGATCGCAACGGGGGAGGACGCCATGCCGGTCAAGGTCCTGATCGCCGATGGACACGCCCTGGCCAGACTGGGGCTGTTAACCCTGCTGAGCTCGGTCCCCGCGCTGCGCGCCGTCGGCGAGGCCGCCGACAGCGACGGCGCCCGCGCCCAGGCCGCCGCACACAACCCGGACGTCATCCTCATGGACATCTCCCTTCCGCATCTCGGGGGGATCGCCACCACCCAGCACATCGTGGAGGCCGCGCCCGTCCGGCCGCCCCGCGTCATCCTCACCGCCTCGGAGGTCAGCGACGAGGAGATCCAGTCCGCGCTGCGGGTGGGCACCGCCGGGATCCTGCTCAAGGACACCTCGCCACAGAAGATGATTGCCTCGATCAGCGCGGTCGCCACCGGCGACATGGCCTTCTCGCCCAGCGTGATGGAGCGGCTGATCGACGCGTACACCTACCGCGCGACGGCCACCGAGACCGCCGGGGCCACCCTGGCCATGCTGACCATGCGGGAGACCGAGGTGCTGCGCCATGTCGCCAAGGGCCGCAGCAACTCCGCCATCGCGCGGGAGCTCAAGATCAGTGAGGCGACCGTGAAGACCCATCTGAACCGGGCGATGACCAAGCTGGGCATCACCAGCCGGGCCCAGGCCGTGGCGCTGGGCTATGAGTGCGGCCTGGTCGTACCCTCGCAGCCCCAGTCGGTCGCCTGAGGGCGCCGCGCTGCTGACCGCTTGCGGCTGCTCTCCCTCCCGATGAAGGGCCTGCCCCGGCGGACCGGCCGACGGCCGGTGACGATGACGGCGTTCCGGCCGTCGGGGCATCGTGGCGCGCTCCCGCGGGGTGTCGCGGCGCGCTGCCGCGGGGACGAAAGGTCTCACCCCCGCTCCGCCGCCTCCTTGATCCGGGCCAGGGTCGTGCGCATCCCCTCGACCATCAGCCGCTCCCGCCTGAACCCCACGAGGCCGCTGGCGTCGACCGCCCGTATCAGCAGGTGGGGGCGGCCGAAGTGCTCCCGCCACTCGGTCAGCGCGACGCCCTCGCCGTCGGGTTCGAGCCGGTAGCCCCACCGCACCTTCGACTGGGCCACCTCGAACGCGAACACCTTCCCTTCCTCGCACTCCACGACCGTGCAGTCGGTGGTCCAGAAGATGGGCCCACGCCTGTTGCGGCCGCGGAACCGGGCCCCGACGGCGGGCCCCGACGCCGGGGCCACCCAGCGCCCGCCCTTGCACTCGGGGCTGAACCGGCCGAAGCCGGTGACATCGGAGACCAGCCGCCACACCCGCTCGGGTGGGGCCGCGACGGAGATCGACACCTCGTCCACTGCGCACCGCCCTCCGATCAGCGCCCGTGCCAGTCCCGCATGTGGGACCGGTGCACCTCGGGGACCACGGACGGGTCGTAGAACTCGTCGTAGAAGTCCACGTCGAGATGGACGGACTGGAATCCCATCTGCGTGTGGTACGCGGGCAGATACGAGGGGAACCGGCCGGACTTCTTGTAGGCGTACTCGCAGAAGGCCACCGTGGCGTCGATCGCCTTCTGGCTGATCCCGCTGATTCCCGCCGCCACCTTCTCCGGCTCCCGCCAGCCGCCCCGGCCGATGCCGCCGCGGTAGATGCCGCTCTCGCCGAACTTGCGCTCGACGACCGCGTGCACCGCCGCCTCCATCGACTCGTAGTACGGCGGGCAGTACGGCTTGAGCAGCACCTCGCCGTCCCGCTCCAGGCCCAGCGGATAGGCGAAGCCCGCGTCCTGCCCCCGGAGTTTGAGCACCATCTTGGCCAGCGTGGGCACCCGGAAGTAGCGGCTGATCGGCATCTCGGCCATGCGGAAGTCCAGCGCCTCGAACCACCCGCCGTCATGCCCGGTGTAGTGCGGGAAGCCGCCCAGGCCAAGCGCCTGGCTGACCAGGCCCAGGTTCTGCAGCATCATGCCCATCTCGATGCACGCCGTCTCCACCAGAAGGCGCTCGGCGTACTCCATCGGCATGGACTTCAGCTTCCGCGGGTCGTCGTCGAGGTGGCCGCCCTTGGACTTGCCGAACTTGCCGAGGCCGGCCGGCAGGAAGAACCGCCGCTCGTCGATGCAGAAGACCGCCATCTCCTCGTTGAAGAACTCCAAGAGGATGTTGATGTAGAGGTAGGACAGGTCCTCGATCGGCAGGAAGTAGGTGGACCCGGGGGTGTGCAGCGACCACTCGTTGCCGGTCAGGTTGTACGGGGACGCCACCGGCGGATGGCGGCGCTCGGTCCCGATCCTGATCCGGGTGGCCCGGTACGCCCCGACGAAGTCGTTCTTGGCGACCAGCTCCTTGACCTCGTTGAGCTCCGCCGTGGACAGATCGGCGGGCCGGCGGATCAGATAGGTGGCCTCGTCGTCCATGACCACCATCGCCCCGCTCTGGAGCGCGTCCGAGCTGGAGACGGTGCGGCCGACCACGCCGGCCATCACATTGCCGCCCTTGCCCTTCTCCCAGTTCCAGTCGTTGAGCGCGGGGCCGGTGATGCCGCAGGCGGCGAAGGTGAGGATCGCCTGCTCCTCCTCCGTCAGCGGCACCGGCTCGTGCTTGCTGCGGTACTCCAGCGGCCCGCCGGGGACCGTCATCCCCATGCCGAATCTACGGGCCCGGCGGGACTTCAGGCCCTCGATCAGCGGAAAGCTCTGCCAAGTGTCGCTCGCTGCCATGCTCTCGCGTGCTCCCGGTTCTTGAGGTTCGTGAGTGAGCGGCTTCGGACGATGCGCGGCCCCGGCCGGGGAACCACCAGTTCGCCGAGCCCATGAGCTTCATGGCGGCCGGCACGACGAACATCCGCACCAGCGTGGCGTCCACGGCGATCGCCACCGCCATGCCGAAGCCCAGCTCGCCGATGGGCTGGATCCCGGAGAGGGTGAAGCCGCCGAACACCGCCACCATCAGCACCGCCGCGCCAGTGATCAGCGGGCCCGTGGCGGAGATGCCGAGCGCCACGCTCTCGGTGTTGCCGAGCCCCGCCTTGTAGTACTCGCGCACCCGGCCCAGCACGAACACCTCGTAATCCGTGCTCAGGCTGAACAGCAGGGCCAGCAGGAGCACGGGGACGAAGTTGGTGACCCGGCCGGACGCGTCGAAGCCGAGCGCCTCCGCCACCGGGCTGCCCTCCTTGAAGGCGAGGGCCAGCATGCCGAACGCCACGGACACCGACAGCACATTGACCAAGATGGCCTTCAGCGGCAGCAGCACCGAGCGGAACGACAGCATCAGGATGACGAAGATCGCGAGCAGCATGACCCCGACGACCGTGGGCAGTCCGTCGGCGATCACCTTGTTGGCGTCCACGCCCTCGGCGGTCTGCCCGCCGACCTCGATGCGCAAGCCCTCGCCGTCGGCCCGCGCCGCCACCCGCCGGACGTCCTCGAGCAGCCCGCGCGTCCCGGGCGAGGAGGCGTGTTCCTCGGGGATCACCTGCGCGATGAGCTTGGTGCGGTCCTCGGAGACGAAGTACCCCACCGAGGCGCGGACGGGGTCCGGCAGCCGGTCCCGTACGCCGGGCTCCAGCGCGTCGAACGGACGCCCCGGAGCCGCCTGTTCCAGGGCGTCGAGCGCGGAGTCCACCCGCCGGACGTGCGGGAGGCCGGCCAGCTCGTCCCGCAGCGCGGCGATCCGCCCGCCCTCGCCGCGCAGCGGGGTGTCGGAGCGGATCAGCACCACCATCGGGGAGGCGTCGCCCGGCCCGAACTGCTCCTCCACCCGGTCGTAGGACTGGCGCACGGTCGAGGAGGTGGGGGTGATCTTGGCGTCCGGGGTGAAGGTGTCCAGGGCCAGGGCCGGGACGGCGCCCACCGCCAGCAGGGCGCCGCCGCCCAGCAGGGAGAGCACCGGGCGGCGCAGCACCCGGTGGGCGAAGCGGTACCAGCCGCGCTCGCGGGGGTCGGCGGTGGCGCTCGCCGGGCGGAGCTTGGCGAACACGTCCCATCGCCCGATCCGGTTGCCGACCGCGTACAGCAGCACCGGCAGCAGCAGGACGCTGGTGAGCACGGACACCGCGACGACCAGCGCGGCGCCCAGCGCGATCGACTGGATCACCGGGAGGTTGACGAAGGCGAGCGTGGCCATGGACACGATGACGGTCACGCCCGAGGCGACCACGGTCTCCCCGGAGGTGGCGAGCGCGATCCGCAGGGCGCGCGGTACCGGCTCACCGCCTTCGAGCTCGTCCCGGAAGCGGCGGATCATGAACATCGAGTAGTCGATGCCGACGCCGAGGCCCAGCATGGTCGCGGTGTTCTGGACGAACACCGACAGGTCGTAGGAGTCGGCGAGCACGGAGAGGATCGCGAAGGTGACGACGGCCGCCGTGCCCGCGGTGATCATGGCGACCACCGCGGAGACCACGCTGCGGAACAGCAGCAGCAGGATCACGGTGATCAGCGGCATCACGATGATCTCCGCCTTGACCAGGCCCTCTTCGCTCAGGACATTGATCTCGCCAAAGAACGGGGCCGTTCCCACCATGCCGACGGTCAGGCCCCGCGCCTCGTACCGCTTGTCGAACTCCCGCTGGATGTCGGGGAGGATGCGCCGGGCGGTGCCGTCGTCCACGTCGAGGCCGAACATCTCGATCGCGGTGTGGCCGTCCCGGCCGACGAACGCGTTCTTCGGCGCGCTCTGGAGGGTGGACCACCCGTAGTGCGAGGCGGCCCTGAGCCGTTTGTCGCCCTCGATGTCGTCCACCACCTGGCGCACCCGGCGCTCGAAGGGGGCCGTGCCGGTGGCGTGGCGCTTGTCGTGGACGACCAGGGTGACGCTGGTCCGGCCACGGCCGGTGAACCCCTCCTTCTGCTGCTCCGCCACCCAGGTGGACTGTGAGCCGGGGACGTACCAGCCGCCGCCGCTCAGCTTGTCCGGCAGCGACAGCGCGAGCAGCCCGCTGATCACCAGCAGCGCGCCCCACACCGCCAGCAACGGCCATCGCACCCGGCCGATCACGCTTACGAACCGCTCCGTCACGTGGCCCTCTCCCCGGCTTCTTCCCCGCTCCCCTGTCGGACGATCAGTAGACCGTGGTGTCCAGGCCCTCGCCCAGGAAGTAACCGGCCAGTGCGGGCAGCGCCTTGGCCCGCGCGGGCGGGTGGAACGCCAGGGCGCGCGTGGCCTGCAGCAGATAGCCGACCTCGGTGTCGCGGATGAAGGAGATGCCGCCCGCCAGCTCGCTCGCGGCCGTGGACACCTCCATCACCGACTCCTGGACCTGGAAGCGGGCCAGCAGCGAGCGGGCCAGCTGGTCGCCCGGGTCCTCGAGGGACGCGGCCATGTCCCGCGCCACGTTCTCCACGGCGCCCATGGCGCTCTCCAGCTTCACCAGCAGGGCGCCCACCTCGGCGCGGGAGACCCGCGGCGAGGCCATCGCCTTCTCCACCAGCGTGCTCGCGACGCCCACGTACGAGGCCGCGGCCAGCAGCTCGAACCAGGTCCAGCCGCGGATCTGGAGGGTGTCCATCTGGGTGCCGGGGCGCTGGTCGGTGAAGACCATCAGCGACTCGTCCAGGACCAGGTCCTCCAGGATGACCTCGTCGCTCTCGGCGCCGGCCAGCACCTCGCTCTCCCAGAACGGGCGCCGCACCAGGCCCTCGGTCGCGGCGGGCACCAGGGCCATGGCCAGATGGCCGTCGTACTTCTCGTCGCCCTCCACCAGCACGCTGGCGGTGAACCAGTCCATCGACGCCGACAGGCTGCACGGCTTCTTGCTGCCGCTGATGATGAAGTTCTTGCCGTCCCGGCGGGCCCGCATGGTCGGCTCGAGCATGCTGCCGCCGCGCTTGGCCTCGGCGGACGCCGAGGCGACCAGCTGCTTCTCCCCCGCGATCGACTTCAACAGGATCCACTCGAAGGCGTCGGGGGCGCAGTGCTCGGTCAGATACTCCGTGAAGGTGGCCAGCGAGAGCTGGTGCATCATCGCGGCGACCGCCAGCGAGGGCGAGCGCATGGCCAGGGCCCGCTGGACGCGGACCGCCTCCAGCGGCTCGGCGCCCAGACCGTCGTGCTCGGCGGGCACCAGCAGCCCGGCCCCGCCGGCCTCCCGGAACGCCGGGATGGCCGGGCCGCCACGCTTCTCCAGCTCTGCCAGCGGATGCTTGGCCAGCTTCTCGTCGAGCCCGGGGAGCAGCCGCTCCAGCGCCGCGCGCTCCCGCGTCCCGAGGCGGCCCGCTGCGGTCGAATGGGTGTCGGTCATGGTGGACTACTCCGGTTTCGCTACGACGGCACAGACAGGGGAGAAGCCGCGGTGGACGGCTTCGAGACGGAATCCGGCGGATGCGAGCAGGGACTTGATCTCCAGCTCGGTACGCAGCTCACCGCCGCTGACGACCAGGCACTCGATGTCGCCGAGGGTGGCGAAGGAGGGGGTGCCGTTGCCCGGGATCACCATGTCGAACAGGACCAGGGTGCCGTCCTCGCCCATGGCGGCCCGGCAGTTCTCCAGCAGCTTGCGGGCCTTGTCGTCGTTGTAGTCGTTGAGGACCATCGACAGCAGATAGCAGTCGCCGCCCTCGGGTACCGACTCGAACATGTCCCCGGGCACGAAGTCGACGCGCTCGGCGTGCCCGGCCTCGCCCATGAGCTGCTTGGCGCTGTCCACCACCCGCTCGCGGTCGAAGAGCACACCGCGCAGACCGGCGTGGGTCTCCAGCAGGTTGGACAGCACCACCCCCGCGCCGCCGCCGACGTCCACGACCACCTTGTGCTGCCCGAAGTCGTGCAGCGGCACGGCCAGCAGCTGGGCCTGGGAGGCCATGGCCGTCATCGCGCGGTCGAAGAGGTCGCCCTCCTCGGGGTGCTTGTCGATGTACGCGTAGTAGGGCGAGCCGTGGTGGTCGGAGAAGGTCTCGCCGCCCTTGCGCACCGCCTCCGGGGTCAGCGACCACGGGTCCCAGTGCCAGCGCGAGCCGTGCAGCATGGCGTTGTAGCGCATCGAGAACGGGTAGTCGGTGCGCAGGAAGTGTCCGGCCTCGGTCAGCGCGAACGTCTCGTCCTCGGCGTGGTCGAGCACCCGCAGCGTGCCCGCCGCCCGCAGCACCCGGTACAGCGCCCGCGGGTCCACCTCGTGCTGCTTGGCCAGGTCCTCGGCGCCGCGCGGGCCGTCCGCGAGCGAGTCGGGGATGCCCAGGGTGGCCAGGGTGGAGATCACCTGGGTGCCCCAGTGGCCCAGGATGAGCTGCATGAGGCCGGCGACCGGGAGCGCGGAGTGCGCTATGACGTCGACCGGTTTGAGCTGTTGGTCGTCGGAGGATTCGGCGTGCTCGGTCATACTCGTCCTTCCTCGGGGCGCTGCGGGCGGTGGGCGACCACGTCGCCGGGCAGTTTCTGGTCCAGGTACTGGGTCAACATGAGGCGGCGCCGGGGCTTGCCGCTGGAGGTGCGCTGGATGGTGCCGCGCCGGCAGCTGAAGACGGTGACGTCGACGACGCCGCCGATGTAGAGGGACAGGGCCTCGGCCAGCCGCTCGGCCCACTCCCCCGGCTCCAGCTCGGCGAGCACCACGATCCGGCGGGCGTCGACCAGGGTGGCGCAGCGGTAGCGGTCCACGCCGGGGGTGTCCCCGAGCCGGGCGTCCAGGTCCTCGGCGTAGATGTTGCGGCCCCTGACGCTCAGGGCGTCGCCCAGCCGCCCGATGACGTACGTCTGGCCGTCCAGCAGGAACCCGGCGTCTCCGGAGTACACGCTGCCGTCCGCGAACCGGGACGAGCTCTCGGCGTCCGGCGGCTCGTACCCGGCGGCCACGCTGTCTCCGGACAGCAGGAGTTCGCCGAGGTAGCCGTCGGGCAGCGGCCGGCCCTCGGGGTCCACCGCGGTCACCGAGACGCCCTCGATCGGGGTCCCCGAGCTGACCAGCCACTGGGCCGGGCTTGCGGCCGCCCCCGCGTCCCGCAGGGTGCCGCGGGCGAGGACCTTGACCGGCTGCTCCGGGGCCAGCGACTCCCAGTCGAGGTGGACGGCCTGCGGCACGGTGCCCGGCGGGTGTCCGGTGATCCCGAGGGTCATCTCGGCCATGCCGTAGCAGGGTGTGAAGACGGCGGGGTCGAAGCCGTACGGCTCGCACAGCTCGGTGAACTCCCACAGCCCCCGCGGATCGTGCCGCTCCGCGCCCAGGGTGGCCGAGCGCAGGGCGGAGAAGTCGGCGCCCTCCAGGTCCTGGGCCTTGAGCCTGCGGGCCGCGTACGCGAATCCGAAGGACGGCGCCGCGGTGTACGCCATCCCCTCCCGGGCGATGCAGTCGACCCAGCGCCTCGGGTCGTAGATGAACTGCTCCGGGCGCATCAGGGACAGGTCACCCTGCTGGGACACGATGGTCATCAGACAGCCGACGAGCCCCAGGTCGTGGTACATCGGCACCCAGCTGACGGTCTGCAGGGCGCCGTCGTAGTCGATCAGCCGGCTGTTGCCGCGGGCGTTGGCCTCCATGTTCGCCCAGGTGATCCGCACCCCGCGGGGGCTGCTGGTCGAGCCCGAGGTGAACTGGAGGGTGGCCAGTTCGGCGCTGGGGACGGCGCTGAGCCGGTCGGTCTCGGTGCCGGTGGAGAAGTCGCTGGAGAGCACGGCGACCGGGCCGCCGCCGTCCTCGCCCGCCGCCTCGGCGGCGGCAGCGGCGGCAGCAGCTGCGTCGGTCAGCATCGACAGGTGCACCGGGTCGCCGACCACCGCCGAGGCGCGGGTCAGCCGCAGCACGCGGGCGACATGGCGTACGTAGTCCTCACGGCCGCCGAAGCGGGCGGGCGGCGCGATGGCGGTGGGGACGAGCCCCGCGTTCACGGCGCCGAAGAAACCGGTGACGAAGCCGACGCTGTTGGGCGTGGCCAGCACCACGCCCGGGCGGTCCTTGTGCGCCCGGGCGCGGAGGGCCGCGCTGGCCAGCGAGACCAGATGCGCCAGATCGGCGTAGCTGTAGCGGTCCCACTCGCCCGAGCCCCGCGCGAAGCGCATACCGCGGTCGCTGCGCGGGGCGACCAGCCAGGACAGCAGCGGTGAGGGAGCTGCGCCGGACGCACCGGTCACGGGGTCGGGCCCACCGGTCACGGGGTGCCCGCCTTCCGCTTCATCACCTTCTGCACCTCGGCGAACACCTCGAGCGCCTGTTCCAGCTGGGCCTGGGTGTGGGTGGCCATCGGGCAGATCCGCAGCATGGCGCCCGTCGGCGGGACGCCGGGGTACAGCGCCACACCGGTGAACACGCCGCGGTCGTACAGCTGGCGCCACCACTCCATGGCCAGGTCGTCGTCGCCGAGGATGACCGGGATGATGGGCGTCGTCCGCTCGGGGAGGTCCGAGTCGGGCCCCATCGGCAGGCCCAGGCCCTTGAGCTCGGTGCGCAGGAAGCGGGAGTTGCGGCGCAGCTGCTCGGCGAGTTGGTCGCCTTCGGGCGAGCGGCGGATGCGTATGGCCTCCAGCGAACCGCCCAGCGCCGCCGGGACGCCGACCGTGGTGAACACGAAGGCGCGCGCGGTGATCTGGAGGTAGTCGATCAGCTCGCGGCTGCCGGCGATGAACCCGCCGACGCCGGCCAGCGCCTTGGACAGGGCGCCCATCCGGATGTCGATCTGGTCCTGGACGCCGAACACCTCGGCCGCGCCGGTGCCGTGCTCGCCGAGCACACCGAGGGAGTGCGCCTCGTCCAGCATCACCGCCGCGTCGTTCTCCCGGCAGATGTCCAGCATCTCGTCCAGCGGTGGCAGGTCCCCCTCCATCGAGTACAGCCCGTCGAGGATGACCAGGATCCGGCCGCCGTCGGCCTTGGCCCGGCGGACGCTGTCGGCGAACAGGTCCATCCGGTTGTGCCGGAAGCCGCGCAGCTTGGCCCGGGAGAGCCCGGCCCCGTCCAGCATCGAGGCGTGTGCGAAGGAGTCGGACACCACGGTGTCGCCCACGCCCACCAGGGCGCTGATGGTGCCGATGTTGGTCTGGAAACCGGTGGTGAACAGCAGGGTGGCCTCGACCCCCAGCCAGTCCGCCAGCTCCTCCTCCATCTCCCGGTGCAGGGCCGTGGTGCCGTTGAGGATCCGGGAGCCGGTGAGCGAGGTGCCGTAGCGGTCCACCGCGGCCTTGGCGCCGGCCAGCACACGGGGATGGCTGGCCAGGCCCAGGTAGTTGGGCGAGCCCAGCATCAGCCGCGGGGTGCCCTCCATGGTGACGACCGGGTCGAGCAGGGATTCCGCGTTCCGGAAGAACGGCAGGTTTCCGGCTGCGACGCCGCGGTGGTACGCCGTGACGAACTCCGAGGACTGGAGGTCCCTCAGCCAACTGGCCGTGTACTCAGGCATCGTGGGCCGCCTCGCTCTCGGTCCGGGCGCCGGACACGCGCACGATGTAGTCGACGGCGTCCCCCACGGTGCGCAGGTCGATCGCGTCCTCTTCGCCGATCTTCACGTGGAAGGTGTCCTCGAGTTCCTGGGTGAGGGTGAGGATGTCGAGCGAGTCGATGCCGAGGTCGGCCTTCCAGGTCGCGCCGCGCACGATGCGCTCGGCGGACACCCCGCGGACCGTCAAGTGGTCCAAGATCACCTTCAGGACCTCGTCATCCGTCACCCGGGCCGACTGCTCTGCCATCACTCGTCCTCTCCATGTTCCCGGCGGTCCCCGCGTTCCAGGTGTTCCTGGCCTTCCCGGCGCAGCTGCCCCCGGGCCCTGACCAGATCGCGGCGGCTGACCCCGACCTTCTTGAGCGTCGGCATCAGGACGTCGCGGAAGAACACCTCGCGGTCGATCCCGATGACCTGCATGACGGCCAGCCGCTTGTCGTAGTCCGGCAGCAGGTCGTAGGCCGGCATCTTGAATTCCTTGACCACGTGCGCGATGTCCTTGAGCGTGCCCTCGTAGTCCTCCTGAAGGCAGGCCTGCAGGGTGCGCCGGTAGAAATCCGCGTGCGCGGCCTCGTCCCGCGCGATGTAGCGGCAGATCTCCGCCATCACGGGGTCGCCGAGCTCACGGGCCCGGTTCAGCTGCTGCCGATAGCTCATCCAGGTCGTCTTCTCCTGGATGGCGCCGTACACGAACATTCTGCGCGGCGTGGCGAACGGCATCGTCCACCGCCGGCTCAGTACTTTTCTCTCGAATTCCCGGACCTGCTCCTCGGTGCGCTGACCGCTGCGCAGCAGGAATTCCTTCAGGGCGAGCGCGTGCTTGGATTCCTCATAGCCCCAGTTGACCTGGAACCAGGCCTGTCCGAAGGACTCCCGTACGACATTGAGCCCTTCGGCCACATAGTCCGGAAGATACATCTCGACGCCGAGGAACGTCTCCGCGCACTGGGCCAGGCTCTCGTCCCGGCTCTGCTCCTGCCATTTGTCCCACGGAATGTCGTCGAAGACGCTCCAGCGGCGGCGCCGCTCGGCGAGTTCGAAGAACTCCATGTACTGCCGGTACAGCGTCTCCTCTGAAAGGAGGTCCACGGCTCAGCCCTCCCGGACCGCGGGCGTTCCGGAGCGGATCAGTTCGACGACATCGCCGACGGTGCTGACGCCGAACAGCACGTCGTCGTCGAAGCTGAGCCCGGTCTGGTCCTCGATGGAGACGATCAGTTCGAGGGTGGCCACCGAGTCGAGGCCGATCTCCCCGATGTCGTCCGCCGGCGTGAACGTCCGCTCGGCCAGCCGGGCGTCCACCTCCGCCGCCGCCTTGGCGACGATGCGCAGCGCTTCTTCTTCCGTCAGATCGGCGGTCGTCACTGGACTCCTCCGTGGCCCGCGAGGCCGTTGTGGGAATACGCGCCGCGGCAGTACGCGTCGCGGCAGGCGGCGCGCCGCAGTTTGCCGCTGCTGGTCTTGGGCAGCGTGCCGGGCTTCACCAGCACCACCTCGTCGGGCGTCACCCCGACCGAGCCGCGGACCCGGGTGGCGATCTGCTGCGCGAGGTCGGGGGGCGAGCTCGCCGGCTTGTGCTCGGCCACCACCACCAGGCGCTCGTCCGGGGTGGAGAAGGCGATCACATGGTCCGGGCGGACCCCCGGGAGCCCCAGAGCGGCCCATTCGATGTCCGTCGGGTGGTACTTGCGGCCGTGGTGGATGACCAGGTCCTTGGTCCGGCCGGTGACATACAGCTCGCCGTCGCGCAGAAATCCGAGGTCGCCGGTGCGCAGCCAGCCGTCCCTGAAGGTCTCCTCGGTCAGCTCGCGCGCCCCCCAGTAGCCGCGCGCGACGCTGCCCCCGCGGATCTCGATCTGCCCCTCGGTGGACTCCTCGGCGAGCTCACCGGAGGCGGCCCGGATACGGGCTTCCCAGCCGCTCAGCAGCGGCCCGCAGGAGACCATCTCGCGCGTCCCGGTCTCCCCGGCCCCGGGCCCGGTGTCCACCGGGCGGACCGCGCCCTCCTCCTCGAAGGCCGCCCTGTCCACCGACAGGGTGCGCAGCCCGTCGCCGATCGTGGTGAAGGCCACCCCGAGGGTGCCCTCCGCCAGCCCGTAGGAGGGGGTGATGGCCTTCGCGTCGAACCCGACGCCGGCGAAGCGCTCGGCGAACTCCCGCATGGTCCGCGGCCGGACCGGCTCCGCGCCGACCCCCGCCACCCGCCACGCGGACAGGTCCCAGCCGGCCATCTGCTTGTCGGTCGCCCGGCGGGTGACCAGCTCGAACGCGAAGTTGGGGGCGTAGGAGAAGGTGCCGGAGACCTTGGACATCCAGTCCAGCCAGGTGGTGGGGCGGCGCGCGAATTCATAGGGCGGGATGAACCAGACCGGGACCTCGTACACCAGCGGCCCGAGCATGCAGCCGATGAGCCCCATGTCGTGGTACAGCGGAAGCCAGCTGACGAACCGGTCGCGCCCGGCGGACGTCCCCAGCGCCTCGTCCATGGCCCGCGCGTTCTCCAGGAGGTTGTCGTGGGTGACCACGACGCCCTTGGGGCTGGCGGTGGAGCCGGAGGTGTACTGCAGGAACAGCGGCTCCCCGCCCTCCGCCTCCACCAGTTCCCCGGTCGGCTCCCCGGCGGCGAGCTCCGGGTAGCCGACGGGCTTGGCCCCCACCGCGTCGACGCAGATGTCGAAAAGCGCCTCGTCGGCGATGATGTGCCGCGGCTCGCACGACGAATGGATCGAGCGCAGGCGTTCCCGGTAGGCCTCGATCCGGGTCAGCATGGCCGGTGGGAACACCGGTACGGGGATGACTCCGGCGCGCACCATACCGATGAACGCGACGATGAACTCACGCTGACCGGACAGCATCAGAATGCCGCGGTCGCCTCGCCGGAAACCCGCGGAGGCGAGCCGCCTGCCGAAGTCCTCACCGGCGTCCTTCAGCTCCGCGAAGCTGAGAAAGTCAGTGGAATCCCCGGAGACGAAAGTGAATCCCTGGGACGTTGATGACAACCGAGCGATGACACGAGAAAAGCTCACGTGCTGGAAACCTCCGCGTGCACGTACACCCCTTGGCAAGGGGGCATCGTTTTGCCGGGCCGCATTTTCGGTCCCCGGCGCCGTACGACACGGCAAGAAAATACCGAGGCTCGCACCGCGCGGAATCCGGCACCCGATGTAGTCACGCTGCAACCCGGGCGGAAGTCCGGCATCAACCTTCCGCGGCACACCGGATCAACCTCAGGGGGTGGGCGGCGGCGCGCGTGCCGCGGGGGTGGGGCGGAGGGGGTGGAAACCCCCGACGCGGGGTGGTGCGGGATGTACCCCGGATCGGCCGCGTAGCCCACCTCTCAGGGCCGGCGCAGCTCCCTACCGTCGGGTGTGCGCCACCGCATGGCGCACACCACTCCCCCCAACAGCGAGGAGCCGGGCATGGGTTCAGAGGAGCCGACCATGGGTTCACACGGCAAACACGCGCGGCGCGCGGTCCTGCGGGCCGTGTCGGCCGCGGGCGCGGGGCTGGCGCTGACCCCGTCGGCGGCGCGGGCCGCCTCCCCGAAGGGAGCCGACACCGGCGCGTGCGGGCCGGGCTGGCTGCCCGAGGGCCCGCTGCGCGTGTCCGCCGCCGACCCCCGCTACGCCCATCTGGTCGCGCGGGGCGCCAGCAACCGCTTCCGGGGCCGGCCGGACCACGTCTACCTGGTCGGCTCGACGGAGCACGTCGTACGGGCCGTACGGGAAGCGGTCAGGTCCGGGGCGCGGCTCGCCGTCCGCAGCGGCGGGCACTGCTTCGAGGACTTCGTCGACAGCCCCGACGTCAAGGCCGTCATCGACATGTCGCCCATGGCGGAGGTCTCCTTCGACGAACGGCGCCGGGCGTTCGCCGTCGAGGCCGGGGCCACCCTCGGCGAGGTGTACCGGAAGCTGTACCTCGGCTGGGGCGTGACCTTACCGGCCGGGTACCACGCCGAGGTGGGCGCGGGCGGGCATGTGCCCGGCGGCGGATACGGGCCGCTGTGCCGGCTGTTCGGGCTGGTCAGCGACTACCTCTACGCGGTGGAGGCCGTCGTCGTGGACCGCGCGGGCGAGGTGCGCGCCGTCGTGGCCACCCGGGAGGAGGACGACCCGAACCGCGAGCTGTGGTGGGCCCACACGGGTGGCGGGGGCGGCAACTTCGGCGTCGTGACCCGCTACTGGTTCCGCTCCCCCGAGGCCACACACGACACGGACCCGGCCCGGATGCTGCCCGCTCCCACCAGGACCGCGCTCACCTTCACCGCGGACTGGAGCTGGGAGGGGATGGACGAGGAACGCTTCACCCGCATGGTCCGCAACCACGGGCAGTGGGCCGAGCGGCACGGCGCCGCCGACGACGAGAACGCCGCGCTGTACGCCGAGTTCGCCCTGACCCGCCGCGCGGCCGGCTCCCATCTGCTCCTCGGCCAGGTCGCCGCGGAACCCGGCGCGGACCGCCGGCTCCTTGACGGCTTCCTCGGCGCGGTCAGCGCGGGCACCACCCGGCCGGGCAACCTGAAGGTCCACCGGCTGCCCTGGCTCACCGCCGCGCTGAACGGCTCGGGGGAGGCGGTGGGCGACTGGCACATCAAGATCAAGTCGGCCTTTCTGCGGCGCCCCCTGACGGACGCCCAGATCGCCGTCGTACACCGTCACCTCACCCGCGCGGACACCGACGTGGTCGCCGGGAGCGTCGTCCTCAACACCTACGGTGGCGCCGTCAACACCCTGTCCCCCGCCGATACGGCCATGCCGCACCGCGACTCGGTCCTGAAGCTCTCCTGCCTCGCGTCCTGGGCCGAGCCCGATCAGGCGCCCGGATACCTGGCCTGGATCCGCGAGTGCTACCGGGACCTGTTCGCCGACACCGGCGGTGTCCCCGTACCCGGCGAGGCCGCCGACGGCGCCTTCATCAACTACCCGGACACCGACCTCGCCGACCCGCGCTGGAACACCTCGGACACGCCCTGGCAGACCCTCTACTACAAGGCCAACCACCCCCGCCTGCGCGCGGCCAAGGCGCGCTGGGACCCCAGCGACGTCTTCCACCACGGGCTCTCGATCCGCCCCTGACCCGCGCGGCCGCGCCGACCACGCCGGAACGGGGCGCCCAGCCGCGCACCGGACGCGGCCGCCGGGCGGGCGTGGCTGCCGCGCGGTCGGAGCGGCGGGCCGGAACCGGCTGGGTGAGGTCAGCCCTGGGCGTTCCTGGCCGCCTCGGCCGCCGGGAGACGGTCGAAGATCGTGGTGACGTGCGCGATCTTGCCGTCCTCGATCGTCATGTACTCCGCGCAGCGGAAGCCCTTGGTCCACGGGGTGTCGATGCTGTAGACGATCGCCGCGCTCCCCTCGTCGGCGAGCACCTTCGTCACGGTCGCCTCGGTCAGCAGGTCGACGAACTTCTGGGTGAACGGGCGGTACGCCGCGACACCCTCGATCCGGCCGGCGGGCGCGTCACAGACGACGTCCTCCTTCAGGAAAGTCAGCGCGGTCTCGACATCCCCGCTGGTCCACGCCTTGGCGTAGCCCTCGGCGATCTGCTTGGTGTCCATCGCGGTCACAGCCGTGTCCTTCCCTACGGGCCGCGCCCTTCCGGCGGCCTGATGACTGCATCCTCCGCGCTGTATATGACACCTTCCGTCATATACCCCAGGAACTCGGTGCGAGGGGGCTCAGGACGCCGGGGTCTTGTCCGCCGCGGTGATCTGGCAGGTGATGGACGTCCGCTTGGTGTAGCTGGTGGTGTCCGCCATGGTGACGGTCTTGGTGGAGTTCGCGAGCACCGTGACGTACTTGTGGCGGTACCCGATGAGACCGCCCGATGGATCGTTCCAGCTCACCGCGATGCTGTAGCTGTAGCCGCGCGTCGTGTCGTCGTTGGTGATGGTGACGTCGTACGTGAGCTGACCGGCCGTCGGGTCGTAGTTGCAGTTGCTGCCGTCGGTCTCGTCGAGCCCTTCCGGGTCGTACGTGGTCGGCAAGGAGGGGGAGTCCGAGGGGGTCCCGTACGACGGCGCGGACGAGGGGACACCCGAGGGCAGGTCCGTAGGCAGATCCGTGGGCAGATCGGTCGGGACCCCGCTGGCACCGGACGACACGCCGCCGCTGCCGCCCCCGGAGACGAACCCACCGCCCCCGAGCCCGTCACTGTGCTTGTCCTTCTTCCCGCAGCCGGTCAGGGCGAACAGCCCGACCGCGGCGACGGCGACAAGGCGCGTGGAACGACGATGCATGTGCTACCCCCGTGGGACAACGGCCGATCAGGCCTTTGACGAGCACACGCCACCCTAAACGGCCCCCGGTCCCGGAGCGGAGTCGGGGGTTCCGGCAACCACCCGCACGCCCTCCCGGCACGACCTCGTGATCAGCGTCAGCGGTAGGTTCCGGTCGAGTCCCGGAGGGCGTCGACGGTCGTGGCGGAGAGGTCGCGGCCGCGGGTCTCGGGGCCGAGGCCCACCGCGAGACCACCGATGACGCAGGAGGCGATGACGAACAACGCGACGCCCCAGGAGCGGCCGCCCGTCGCGGCGACGAGGGCGACGGCGATGAGCGGGGTCAGTCCGCCGGTGACCGCGCCTGCGACCTCCCGGTACAGGGCCAGGCCGGTGAAGCGGGACCGCGCGGTGAACAGCTCGCTGAAGTAGGCGGCTTGCGGGGCGAACATGCAGCCCACGCCGATGCCCATGCTGACCACGACGGCCAGGGTGACGGTGAGCGAGCTGTGCGCGTGGTCGATGACCCAGAAGTACGGGAAGACGAAGACGGCGGAGAAGACGACGCCGGCCAGGGCCACCGGTTTGCGGCCGACGCGGTCGGTGAGGTGGGCGAACAGGGGGAGGGAGACGGCTGTCACGGCGGTGCCGACGGTGATCGCGACGGGGCCCGTCGAGCTGGAGAGTTTCAGCGTGTCGGTGAGGTAGGCGGCCAGGAACGTCAGGTTCAGGTAGGCGACGACGTTCTGCGCGGTCTGCAGGCCGAAGACGACCAGGCCGGCCCTCCACTCGGTGCGCACGACCTCGCGTACGGGAGAGACCTCGGCGGTCGTCGAGCGTTCCTGGGCGGCTTCGAACGCCGGGCTCTCGGTCAGCCGCAGGCGGATGACCAGGGCCACGGCGATGACCAGCACGCTGGCGGCGAACGGGATGCGCCAGCCCCACGCCAGGAACTGGTCTTCCGGCAGCTGGGTCGCCAGCGCGAAGGCACCGGAGGCGAGGAGGATGCCGATGTAGACACCGACGCTGGGTGCCGCGCCGAACAGTCCGCGCCGTCGTGGCTGGGAGAACTCGGCCGCCAGGATGGCCGCCCCGCCGTATTCGGCTCCGGCCCCGAGCCCTTGGACGGCGCGCAGGACGACCAGCAGGACGGGGGCGAGGACGCCCACTTGCCCGTACGTCGGGACGAGTGCCATGCCGACGGTGGAGGCGCCCATCACCAGCAGGGTGATGACCAGGACGCGTTTGCGGCCGAACAGGTCGCCGAGGCGGCCGAAGAGGACGCCTCCGAGCGGCCGGACGAAGTAGCCGATGGCGAGTGTGCCGAAGGAGGCCAGGAGTGAGGCCGTGTGGTCGAACGAGGGGAAAATGATCTTGTTGAAGACGAGGGCCGCGGCCGTGCCGTAGAGGTAGAAGTCGTACCACTCGAGGGCGGAGCCGACGAGGGAGGCCAGCAGGACCCTGCGGCGGTGGGCGGTGGCGCTGGGGGTGGGCTTCGCCGTGGCGAGGGTGGACATCGTCGTCCTCCTGTGACGGAAAGGGGCGGCCTGTTACGGAAAGGGACCTCGTTTTCCTATAGGAAATGCGGACCGGCGATAGGATGCTATAGGAATAGGGAGCGGGGCAATGGCTTGTGCTGAACAGTTCGAAACGGAGCCCCAGGCCGTCACCCAGAGCGCCGAGGCGACGGCGGGCGGAGCGCACCCGAAGGACGGACGGACTGGCCATCGGCCCCGCATGAGCAGGGATTCTCTATGATTGAGCCCATGGCCGATGGGACTCGACAGGATGCGCTGACCGATCGCGTGTACGAAAGCGTCAAGACGATGGTCATGGACCACGAGATCGAACCTGGCGCCCGCGTGAACATCGAGGGACTGGCCCGTCAGCTCAACGTGTCGGCGACCCCGGTCCGCGAGGCGCTCGCCCGGCTCGAGTCGGAGCGGCTCATGGTCAAGCGGCCCAACGCCGGCTATCGCGCCACCGACCTCCTCGACCCCGACGCCCTGCTCGACCTGTTCGAGATGCGGCTGTTGCTCGAACCCCGGGCCGCTTCACTGGCCGCGGAGAACGCGAGCGACGAGGAACTGCACCAACTGCGTTCCATCGTCGAGGAGATGCGCCGCCAGCCCGACCTGGGCGAGAAGTACTCGGACTTTCGCCGGTTCGCCGCGCTCGACCAGGAGTTCCACGATGTGCTGGCCCAGGCGACGGGGCGGCCGCTGCTCGCCGACGCGGTCAACCGCCTCCACGCCCATCTGCACATGCTGCGGCTGAACAGCGCGCCCGGATCCGTCGACGCCACCGTCGCCGAGCACGAGCACATCCTGGACGCTCTCGTGCAGCGCAACCCGGAGAAGGCGGCCGAGGCGATGGCCACGCACCTGCGCTCCAGCCGGGTGCGCCACCGCCCCCGTCCCAGGCCCCCGGCGCGCAGTCGGACCGCGTCCCGCTGAGCGGCGGCGGGCGGCACGGCCTGGTTCGGCCTTGAAGTCGTTCAGGCGACCCGGTGGTCGTCCAGGGCGTCGGGGTTCCAGTCGATTCCGATGCCGGGGACGTCGGGAGGGGTCACACAGCCGTCCTCGATGGCGAGCGTGCTGTGCGTGATCGCCTGGAGTTGCGGGATGTGCTCGACGAAGATCCCGTTCGGCACGGCCGCGGCAAGGCTGACGTGCAGCTCCATGAGGAAGTGTGGGCTCACCGCGACGTTGAAGGCCTCGGCGGCGTGCGCGACCTTCAGCCAGGGGGTGATCCCGCCGACACGGGCGACGTCGACCTGGACGATCCCGGCCGCGCCCGCGGCCAGGTAGGCGCCGAACCGCTGGACTGAGTACAGCGACTCGCCGACCGCCACCGGCACGCTGGTCGAGGCGGACAGCCGGCGGTGCCCGGCCAGGTCGTCGGCCGGCAGGGGCTCCTCGAACCAGGCGATGTCAAGCGGCTCGTACGTGCGAGCACGGCGGATCGCCTCGGCGGCCGTGAAGGCCTGGTTCGCGTCGACCATCACCTCCAGCTCCGGGCCCACGGCCCCGCGGACGGCCGCGAGCCGCTCGGCGTCCTCGGCCGGCGAGTCCCTGCCCACCTTGATCTTCACGCCGCGCAGCCCGGCCGCGGCCGACCGCTGCGCGCCTTCCACGAGTTCTTCGATCGGCAGGTGCAGCCAGCCGCCCTCGGTGTCGTAGACGGACAGCCGCTCGTGGGCGCCGCCCGCCATCCGCCACAGCGACTCGCCGGTGCGGCGACCGCGCAGGTCCCACAGCGCGGTGTCGACGGCGGCGAACGCCAGCGAGGTGATCGCCCCGACGGTCGTCGCCCGGGTCTGGTCGAGCATGTGCCGCCACAGTGCCTCGACGGGCCGGGCGTCCCGCCCGAGCAGCGCCGGGGCCAAGTGGTCCCGGATGAGCGACACGACGGCCCGCCCGCCGGTCCCGATGGTGTAGGAGTACCCGATGCCGGACAGCCCGTCGGACGTGTGGACTGTGGCGAGGACCGTCTCCTGTTTGACGAAGGACTGCATCGCGTCGACGCGTACGGCCGCCGGCTCGAGATCCACCAGTTGGACGTCGATGCGTTCGATTCGGGTCATGTGGTGTGCTTCCTGGGTCGGGGCACGGTACGGCTCACTTGGGGGCTGCGGCTCACTTGAGGGCGCCCAGCGTGATGCCGTTCGTGACGTAGCGCTGGAAGATGAGGAAGAGGATGACGATGGGAAACGTCGCGATGGTGAGGCCGGCGAAGAAGGCTCCCTGATCGCTGACGAACTGTCCCTGGAAGGACAGCAGCCCGACCGACAGCGTGCGGTTCTGCGGGCGGGTCAGCAGGACCACGCCGAACTGCACCTCGCTCCAGACGAAGATCAGCCCGAGCATCGAGACCGAGATGAAGCCGCCCTTGCTGATCGGCAGGACGATGCGCAGCAGCGCGGCGAACTCCCCGCATCCGTCGATCTTGGCCGCCTCGAGCAGTTCACGCGGCACGGCGGCGAACACCGACCGCATGATCAGGGCGATGGTCGGCGTCATGAACGCCGCGTACACCAGCGAGATGCCGAGCACGCTGTTGAGCAGGCGGTACCTGCCGAGGAGTTCGAACGTCGGAATCAGCGCGACGATCAGCGGGATGCTCAGCGCGAGCACCATGATGCGGCTGACCACGCCCGACAGCGCGCGGGTCGCCCGGGCCAGGCCGTAGCCGGCGAGGCTGCCGCAGGTCACGCCGATGCCGAGGCTGCACAGCGTGATCAGCAGGCTGTTGCCGATGTACGTCGGCAGAGGTGCCCCGCCGACCGTGCCGCGCCAGGCGGTGGAGTAGTTCGACAGCATCCAGCGACCGCTGAGGCCCAGCGGATGGGCGTAGATGTCGGCCGTCGGATGCAGTGACAGCAACAGCATCGACAGGAACGGGACGATGGTGATCAACGTCCAGACGAGCAGCAGCAGATACCCGAGGTACCACAGCGGGCCGCGTCGCCGGAGCCGTCCGCGCCGGCGTGTGCCCGCCGCCATGTCGGCCGTCCGGGTCTTCGCGCGCCAGGCCGGTGTCGTCGGGGCCGTCATCGCGCCTCCAGCCGCTGCTGGCGGAACAGTTGCAGGACCAGGACGCCGATGACACCCACGATCAGCGTCGTCACGACGGCGGTGGCCGAGCCGTAGCCGTAGTCCTGGTCGACGAAGGACTGTTTGTAGACCAGCACCGGCAGGATGCCCGTGGCGTTGCCGGGCCCGCCCCGGGTCATCGCGTAGATGATGCCGAAGGCGTTGAAGGAGAACACCGTCATCAGGGTCGTGACCGTGCCGAGCATCGGCACGATGTTCGGCAGTGTGATCCGGAGAAGCCGTCCGGCCTCGGACACGCCGTCGAGGGTTGCCGCCTCGTGGACCTCGGGGGAAATGGTGTCCATCGCGCCCAGCAGGATCAGCATCGCGTACCCGGTCTGCGTCCACACTGCGACGAAGATCGTCACCATCAGCGCGGTCGTCGGCGACGCGAGCCAGGCGTGTGTGTCGCCCAGTCCGAGTGAGCCGAGCACGGTGTTCACCACGCCGGTGGACGGCTGGAACGAGTTGGACCAGAAGACGCCCGCGACGCTGACCGGGACGATCACCGGCAGGAACCAGATGGTCTTGAAGAAGCGGGCGCCGGGGACCTTCCGGTTGATCGCGTTGGCGAGCAAGGTGGCGATCATCACGGTGAAGACCACGGTGCCGACGAAGAACACCAGGCTGGTCACGATCGACTGCCGGACCAGTGAGTCGTTGATGAGCCGCCGGTAGTTGGCCAGCCCGCGGTAGGTGACGGATCCGATGCCGTCCCACGAGCCGAGGCTGATGTGCACGGACTCGGCGACCGGGTAGGCGATGAGCAGGGCCATCAGCACCAGCGCCGGTGCGACGATCAGAATCGGGAACTTCTGTGCCTTCCCGCGCTGTGCCTTGCCGCTCTGTGCTTTCCCGCTCTGTGCCTTGCCGCTCTGTGCTTTCCGGCGTGGCCCGCGGGCGGCGGTGCGGGCCGTGGTGCGGGCGGCCACCGGGGGGATCTCCTGGGCTGCCATCAGTCCGTCGCCCCGGAGACCTTGCCGGACTGCAGTTTCTCCAGCGCGGTCTGGAACTGCTGGGCCGCCTGCTGCGGGGTCAGCTTGCCGGAGACGAGCTTCTGCAGCACCGGCACCGCGAACGACTGCCCGAGCGTGGACGGCACGGTCGAGTCCCAGATGTTGACCAGTCCAACGGACTTGGACACCTCGAACTGCTGCTGCACCAGGTCGCCCAGGTTCGACAGGCGGGACGGCTGGATCGAGGTGAACACCGGCAGGGAGCCACTGGCGGCGACCACGCTGACCTGGTACTTGTCCGTCATGAAGAACTTGAGGAACTTCTTGGCCAGTGCCGGGTTCGCCGCCTTGGCCGGGATGACGAGGGTGTCGCCGTTGAAGGCGTTGAACGGCGTCTCGCGGCCCTCCGTGAGCGGCGGCAGCAGGAACCAGCCCATGTCGAACGACGGCTTGGCCGCCTTCAGGTCCGCGTAGCTGTAGTTGCCGCCCTGCAGCATCGCGAGCCTGCCGCTGGTGAACAGCGCCTGGGCCTGTGTGGTGTCCATGCCCAGCATCCCCTTCTGGAAGACGCCCTTCTTCTGCCAGCCCTGGATGGTCCGCAGTACCTTCACGAAGCCCGGGTCGGTGTACTTGACGTTCGTCGGCGAACCCGGCTTGAAGTTCGTGAGCATGGCCTGGTAATCGCTCTTCGACACCGCGGTGGGCAGCAGCGCGTCGAGCGTGTGCCCCAGGTCGTACGGGCTCGACCCACCGACGCCGAGGCCCTCGTACCCTGCGGACTTCACCTTGGCCGCCATGGACTCGAACTCGGCGACGGAGGCGACCTGATGATCGGCCGGGTCGGGGATGCCGGCCTTGGCGAACGCCGCCTTGTTGTAGTAGATCGGGGCGATGAGCAGTTCCTCGTAGAGAACGCCGTAGTGATGCCCGTTGGTCGTGTAGTAGGCGGTCTGGCTCTTGGCGTACTTGTGCGCCAGACCAGCGTCATCCCACACATCATCGATCGGGGTGAGCTGCTTGTTCTTCAGCAGCGCCGACCAGACGCCGGTACTGCGCTGGAGGTAGCCGATGTCCGGGGTGGCGGTCGAGCTGAGCAGGGCCACGTTCGGGCCGCGGGAGCTGTTGGAGTCGACGCTCTCGAAGGTGACCTCGGTGCCTGGGTTGGCCTTCTCGAAGTCCTCGCCGACCTGTTGCATCCGATCGGCCATCGGCCCGGCGGGGATCTGCACACGGAGCGACTTGCCGTCGCCGGAGGAAGCGCCCGGACCGGTGCCGCACGCCGAGAGGATGCTCGCGGCCGCGAGCAGGACGACGGCGCGCCTGGCCGCCCGGGGAGTGTCAAAGGCCCGCACGTGACTCGTCTTTCCGGGAGTTGGACAGTTCGATGGCGATGACGTCGATGAGGGCGCCGGTCGGTGGCGGCACGGTGATGAAGAGCTCGCCGAGGGGCTCGTCCTCGGCGCCGTTGGCCTTGTGCACTTCCTCATTGACGGAGTACTCCAGGGGCTGCTCGGTGCCGAGCATGCGCACGCCGGTCACCGAGCCGATGGGCACGTTGCGCACGACGAGGAGGTCCTGCGGCCGCAACAGCAGGTGCAGGTAGACGGTGTCGCCGTGCTGGGTGGCGGGGCCGTGGAAGTCGAGGCGTTCGGACGCCGGCCCGGCACCGAAGAGGGCCTCGCCGTGGCTGGCGAGCCAGGCGCCGAGCCGCTTGAGTGTGGCCACCTCGGTCGGCACAAGCGAACCGTCGCCGCGCGGCCCGATGTTGAGCAGGAGGTTGCCGCCGCGCGAGACGACCTCGCTGAGGTAGCCGGCGAGCAGGCGCGGGCTCTTGTAGTCCAGGTCGTCGGGCCGGTACGCCCAGCTGTCGCTCATGGTGAGGCACAGCTCCCACGGCCCGCCCGGCGGACGGCGCGGCATGCCCTGCTCGGGAGTGGCGTAGTCGCCCTGGCCCGGCAGGCGGTCGTTGATGATCACTTCCGGCTGCAGCGACTTGATCAGCTCGCGCAGCTCGGCGGCATGCCACTCCTCCGCGGTGCGTTCCCACTCCCCGTCGAACCAGAGCAGGTCGATCGTCCCGTACCGGGTGAGCAGCTCGGTGAGCTGTCCCTTGACGTAGTCGATGTAGCGCGCCCACCGCTCCGGCGACGGCCGGCGGTACCGGTCGTGCGGGTAGGGGCGGTCGGCGTCGGTGAACGCCGGGTAGTCCGGATGGTTCCAGTCCAGCAGCGAGTAGTAGACGCCGACCCGCAGGCCCTCGGCGCGCAGCGCGTCGAAGAACTCACGGGTGATGTCACGGCCGTACGGTGACGCCGCGATGGAGAAGTCCGAATGTTCGGTGTGGTACATCGAGTAGCCGGCGTGGTGCCGGACGGTGAAGACCACATAACGCGCACCCGCGGCGCGGGCGAGGCGGGCGACCGCCCGCGGGTCCCAGTGCTGCGGATCGAAGGTCGCGGCGGTCGACTGGTACTGCGCGACCGTGATGTCGGCTTCGGGCTCGGTACGGCCCGGAAGGATCGAATGGCCGACCAGCGGCCAGCCGATCTCCACGCCTTGCTGACTGGCGTGGTCCCAGTGGACGAACAGCCCGAAGGCCGCTTCACCGAACCAGTCGGGAATGGACATGAGGGTCACCCTCCCCATCGAGAGGATCTTGATCCGAATCGGATGCTATAGGATTTGATTGAGAATGCAGGTCTTCCGATCGGACGTCAACCAGTCGTCCCAAGGTTTCGCTACGATCGACGCCGTCCTCCTGATTGAGCGGCGTCAAACGCGTAGCTTCAGTGACCGACGACGTGGAGGGTTGATGAGTGACCCCGTGCCGCTGACGGCCGCGCCGCACGCCATGCGCGACCACCTGGAAGCGTCGAGGCCGCGCCTGAGGAACACTGACGACTCCTGACAGGACGCCCGACCTCGCGAGCCGGCGCGCCGGGCGAGTGCGCAATGCGGCGGCGTCCGGTTGCCCTGAAGGGTGTCACTCTTTCGATCACGCTGCTGAGCTGGGCGTTTCCTGGCCGGACTCGCTGCGGCCGAGATGGCGGCGGCCTCATCGGCGAGCACCACAGCGACCTGGAGAGCGGACTCCGGGAGCTAAGGGCTCCGCATTCGGCCTGGATTCGACCGCGACGGCTTGCTCAACTGGAGAAAGTGGCCTCTGGCCTGCGGAGAGAAAGAGCGGCGGACGAGTCGGCCTGTACGCCGGGTTCTGTTCCCCAGGGCCCTTACGGCCCCCGGGGCGGCGGCCATCCATCTAGGACCGACGTTGCCGCCGGTCTCGTGCGGTCTACCCGCGGACTCGGGCGGGCAGCCCTCGATCGTCCGCGCAGAGCCGCCGGGTGGCGGCTCCTCTTGACCTTGCTCCGGGTGGGGTTTACCGAGCCGTCCGAGTCACCTCGGACGCTGGTGGTCTCTTACACCACCGTTTCACCCTTACCGGAAGCCTCGCGGCTCCCGGCGGTCTGTTTTCTGTGGCACTGTCCCGCGGGTCACCCCGGGTGGGCGTTACCCACCACCCTGCCGTATGGAGCCCGGACGTTCCTCGGCGGGACCCCGAAGGACCCCGACGCGACCGCCCGGCCGGCTCGTCCGCCGTGGTGACCATGGTACCGGGGGCGCGCGGTGGCCCGGACAGCGGCGGGGGTCAGAGGAAGTCGGCGGTCTCCAGGGGGAAGGAGAAGGGCGCGGGAAGGTCGATCGACTTGCCGAAGGAGACCGTGACGACCTCGCGGTAATCGGCCTTCTCCGGGTCGCTGAACAACGTCACCGAGCTCTTCTCGCGGTCGACGAGAAGGTAGAGCGGGATGCCGCCGTTCGCGTAGCAGTGGCGCTTGACCTCCCGGTCGCGGTCAGGCTTGGTCGAGGTGACCTCGACGACCATCCAGACGCCCTCGCACGGCATCCAGGACTCGGCGCCCCGGAAGAGATCATGCTCAACAGGGGCGAATGTCACGTCGGGGATCACATGATTGCGTACACACAGCCCGCCGCGCGGGACCGTGAGCCCCTTGTGGCCGGAGACGTCCATGTCGGTGACGGACTTCCTGATCACCTGCCCGACGATCCGGCTGATGCAGGTCTCATGGTCCCCCTCAGGCGGCCCCGTGACAACGATCTCCTCCTCGATCAGCTCGGCCCGGTAGCCTTCCGGCGTCCCCAGGTCCAAGAAACCCTCCAGCAGGACTTCCTCCCGCGCGGACGGTTCATGTGCCATGGCGCCCATGCCACGCCCCTCCCTGTCTCGCCGCCACCGTAGGTGCCGAGAGGGTCGGCACCGCACGAAAAGGCGTATGCCTCACTCGATCGTGGCGCAGGCACCCCCGCGCGGGGCCGTAGGCTGCCACGGGCTCGCCGCCCGGAAGTCGTGGAGCGAAGGAGAGAAGACCGTGCTCGTGCTGTTGCCGCCGTCGGAGGGAAAGGCCCCGGCGGAGTCGGGGGACCCGCTGGACCTGGGGGCGCTGTCGCTGCCGGGGCTGGGCGAGGCGCGGGCGGCGGTGCTCGATGAGTTGGTGTCGCTGTGCTCGGGCGACGTGGGGAAGGCCGCCGAGGTGCTCGGGCTGAGTGAGGGGCTGCGCGGCGAGGTGGCGAAGAACGCGGGGCTGCGGGAGGCCGGGACGCGGCCGGCCGGGGAGATCTACACCGGTGTGCTGTACGACGCGCTCGGGCTGGCGACCCTGCCCGCCGCCGCCCGGCGCCGGGCGGAGCGGTCGCTGCTGGTCTTCTCGGGGCTGTGGGGCGCCGTACGGATCGACGAGCGGATCCCGTCGTACCGCTGCTCGATGGGCGTGAAGCTGCCGGGGCTCGGCGCGCTGGGGGCGTTCTGGCGCGCGCCGATGAGCGAGGTGCTGCCCGAGGTGGCCGGGGACGGGCTGGTGCTGGACCTGCGGTCGGCGGCGTACGCCACGGCGTGGAAGCCGAAGGGCGAGGTGGCGGAGCGTACGGCGAGCGTGCGGGTGTTGCAGTCGAAGATCGTGGACGGGGTGGAGAAGCGGTCGGTGGTCAGCCACTTCAACAAGGCGACGAAGGGGCGGATGGTACGCGATCTGCTGCTGGCGGGCGCGGAGCCGGGCCGGCCCGAGGAACTTGTGGAGACGCTGCGGGGGCTCGGCTACACCGTGGAAGCCGCGGCACCGGGCAAGCGCGGACGGGGCTGGGGGGTGGATGTGGTGGTCACCGAGTTGTAAGTCCTTGAGCGGGATAGCGCTGTGCGCGGCGGCCCCGCGTGAGCAGTTGCCCCGCGTGAGCAGTTGCCCCGCGTGAGCGGTAGCTCCGCGTGAGCGGTAGCTCCGCGTGAGCGGCAGCCCCGCGGCCTCAGGAGTGGCAGCCCTGCGCGAGCTGCACCCCGTATGTCTCCTCTGGTCTGCATGAGTGGCGGGTCCCGCCTCCATTGCAGCATGCGCAACGATCGTTGCGGTACGTGTCCGGCGGCGGCAGGATGGCCGGTGTGACTAGCGCCGCTGCCTCCTCCACGCCCTCCGTGCTCGACCTCGCCCCCGTCATCCCCGTCGTCGTCATCGACGACGCCACCCACGCCGTGGCGATGGCCCGCGCGCTCGTCGCGGGTGGGCTGCCCGCGATCGAGGTGACCCTGCGTACCCCCGCCGCGCTCGACGCCGTCCGGGCCATCGCCGCGGAGGTGCCCGAGGCGGTCGTCGGGGTCGGTACGGTGCTGTCGCCCGAGCATGTGGAGGCGTCCATCGCGGCCGGGGCGCGGTTCCTGGTGAGCCCGGGCTGGACCGAGCGGCTGCTGGGGGCGATGCGCGCTTCGGGTGTGCCGTTTCTGCCGGGGGTCTCGACCGCCTCGGAAGTCGTGGCGCTGCTGGAGCACGGGGTGACCGAGATGAAGTTCTTCCCGGCGGAGGCGGCCGGGGGGACGGCCTATCTGCGGTCGCTCGCCTCCCCGCTCCCTCAGGCCCGCTTCTGCCCCACGGGCGGCATCGACGCCGCCCGCGCCCCGGGCTATCTCGCCCTCCCCAACGTGGGCTGTGTCGGCGGCACATGGATGCTGCCGCCGGACGCGGTCGCGGCGCGCGACTGGGCGCGGGTTGAAGGACTCGCCCGCGAGGCGTCGGCTCTGCGCGACTGACGACGGGCGCCGTCAGGCGAGCGCCGACGCGGGCCTGCGGGACGGGGTGATCCGGTTACGGACCCAGGACGCGGCCGCCACGGTCGGCCACAGCCGAGTGGCCATGTTGCGCGCGGCGACCCCCGCACGGGTCGCGGGGACCATGAGCGCGGCGGCCGTCGCGACGTTTCCCTGCCGGGGGTCGACCAGGGTGCGGTGCCTGGTCTCGTATCGCGCGAAGGCCGCCTGCGGGTCGGTGGGGGTGGCGGCCAGTTCCTCGGCGAGGGTGTGGGCGCCCGCCATGGCGAGGGTGGACCCGTCGCCGAACAGCGATACGGAGGAGGCCGCGTCGCCCAGCAGCGCGATACGGCCGTTCGCCCAGGAGTTGAGCCGCACCTGGCTGACGGAGTCGAACCACAGGTCCTCGGCGGCGTGGGCCCGGTCCAGCAGTTCGGGTACGCGCCAGCCGTCGTCGGCGTAGGCGTCGGCGAGGATCCGCTTGTGCTGGGCGAGGTCGCGGTGGTTGAAGCCCGCGACCGCCGGGTGGCGGAAGATGAAGGCCGCCAGGGCGCGGCCGTGGACGGGGTGCAGGGAGGCCATCCGGCCGGGGGCGTTGTGGATGACGACGTCCTGGGGGCTGTCGGCCGGGCCGTCGAGCGGCATCGTCGCGACGTACAGACCCATGTGGCGGACGAATTCCGACTCGGGCCCGAAGGCCAGCCGGCGGGTCGTCGAGTGGAGCCCATCGGCCCCGATGACCAGGTCGAACCGGCGTGGCGCGGCCTTTTCGAAGGTGACGTCCACGCCGTCGCCGTTCTGGCGTAGCGCGGTCATGGTGTCGCCGAACAGGAACTCGGCAAAGTCCCGGCTCGCCTCGTAGAGGATCTCGGCCAGATCGGAGCGTGTCACCTCCACCTCCCGGCTGTCGGACGCCCGCCGCAGGGCCCGCATGTTGACCCGGCCCACCTGACGGCCGGAGCCGTTGACGAAGCTCATCGCCGTCACCTGGGTGCGGGCCCGGCGCAGCCGTGGCATGACGCCCATGCGCTCGGCCACCTCCACGGCCGGGCCACGCACATCCACCGGGTTGCCGCTGGAGCGCAGGCCCGCCGCGCGCTCGACGATCGTGGGCCGGAATCCGTGCCGCGCCAGCCAGTAGGCAAGCGTCGTGCCGGCGATCCCGGCTCCGGAGATCAGGACGGTGGGGTTGGCCTTGGCGCTCATCTCTCGCTCCTGTCGCAGGGCTTCGCCGGGCGGCCGGTCGCCGCCTCAGGCTCCATGACCAGCCGAGATCGGCAAGGGCACCGTCTATCTGCACTGGAAGAACCGCGAGCTGCTGTTCAGCGCGGTCTTCGAGCGGGAGGTGCACCACGCGATGGACGAGCTGCGGCAGGCGCTGCGCCGGGACCCGCGGACCTGTCTGCCGCACCGCTTCGCGCGCGCCTACTTCCTGGCCATCACCGACCGCCCGCTGCTGCGCGGGTTCCTCCTGGACGACCCCGACCTGCTCGGCAAGCTGACCAGTTCACCGGACACCGCCCGCGACGAGCGGCACACCCGCATGGCGGGCGAGTACTTCCAGCTGCTCGCCGAACACGGCCTGCTCCGCGACGACATGGGCGTCGATGAGATCGGCTACGCCTACCAGGCGACGTTCGAGGGCTTTCTCCGGGCCGAAGGCGCCGCCGATCGGCGTGCGGACCTGCTGGCGCGGACCGTGCGGCGTGCGTTCGAGAGCGAGTCAGCAGTCCCGGACGCCGCGCCGCGGGACGACGCCGCGTTGCGGGACATCGCCGCCGCCACCGTCGCCCTGCTCACCGACCTGATCGACGCCGACCGCGCCGAGTCCGGCATTCCCCAGGACTGACGGCAGGACTGACGGCAGGACTGACGGCAGGACTGACAGCAGGACTGACGGCTACCGCAGGTGCGTCGTGTCGTTCAGCAGGCGCAGCGACGCGTTGCCGTCCGCGTAGTACGCCAGCGCCGACAGCGACGCCGCGGAGATCTCCATCCGGAACAGCGACTCCGGCGGCGCGCCCAGCGCCAGCCGGACCAGGGTCTTGATCGGCGTCACATGCGTGACCAGCAGCACCGTACGGCCCGCATGGCGCGCGATGAGCTTGTCGCGGGTCAGCGCGACCCGGCGGGCGACCGCCGCGAAGCTCTCGCCGCCGCCGGTGGGGGCCGCCTTGGAGGAGGCGAGCCAGGCCTGGAGGTCGTCCGGGTGGCGCTCCCGTACCTCCGCGAACGTCAGGCCCTCCCAGGCCCCGAAGTCGGTCTCCCGCAGCCCCTCTTCGACATGGACGTCGACACCGATGCGGGACGCCACCGCCTCGGCCGTCTCAACGCAGCGCCTGAGCGGCGAGCTGACCACCACCTGAATGGTGCCGCGCGCCGCCAGCGCCGCCGCCACCAGTTCGGCCTGGCGACGGCCCACGGGCGAGAGCTCGGGGTCGCCGCCGCCGCTTCCGGAGAAGCGCTTCTCAGGGGTCAGCGCGGTCTCGCCGTGCCGGAGCAGGACGAAGGTGGCGGGGGTGCCCAGATCGGCCGGGACGGCCCACCCCGGGGGTGCGGTCCGGGCGGGCGCGTCAGCCGGGGGCGCGACACCCGGGGCCGTCGTCTCGGCGGGCGCGACGCCCGGGGCCGGTGCGCCCGGGGCCGGTGCGCCCGAGCTCCCGACGCCGTCCAGGGCCGCCGTCTCCGCGGGCGCCTCGAGGGCGTCGTCGGCGGACGGCGTGACTCCGGTGCTCGGCCGCCACTGCTCGCCCCGCGCGCCCGCGTCCATCGCCGCGTTGGCGAGCCGGTCCGCGTGCCTGTTCCGCTCGCGCGGGATCCACTCGTACGACACCTGCCCGGGCGGGAAGATCTCCCTGGCCTCGGCCGCGAGCGGGCGCATGCCGGGGTGCTTGACCTTCCAGCGGCCCGACATCTGCTCGACCACGAGCTTGGAGTCCATCCGGACCTGGACCCCGGCCTCCGGGTCGAGGGCGTGTGCCGCCCGCAACCCGGCGATCAGGCCCCGGTACTCGGCGACGTTGTTGGTCGCGGTGCCGATGTACTCCGCCGCCTCGGCGAGGGCCTGGCCGGTCTCCGCGTCGCGGACGACCGCGCCGTAGCCGGCCGGCCCCGGGTTGCCCCGGGAGCCGCCGTCCGCCTCGACGACGAAGCGGCGCGCCATCGGCCTACAGCCCCGATTCAGGCGTACGGACCAGGATGCGGCGGCAGTTCTCGCACCGCACCACGGCGTCCGGGGCCGCCGCCCGCACCTCGTTGAGCTCGGTGATGGCCAGCTCCTGGCGGCAGCCGTCGCAGCGCCGCTGGTAGAGCCGGGCCGCGCCGACGCCGCCCTGCTGCTCGCGCAGCTTGTCGTAGAGCTTCAGCAGATCGGCGGGGATCGTCCCGGCGATGACCCCGCGCTCCTTGGTGACGGTCACCACCTCGGCGTCGATCTCCCCGGCCGCCGCGTCCCGCCGGGCGGTGGCGTCGCCGATCTTGGCCTGCAGCGATTCGACGCGGCCGGTCAGCTCGGTGACCCGCTCCTGCGCGGACTCGCGGCGCTCCATGACCTCCAGGACGACGTCCTCCAGGTCGCTCTGGCGCTTGGCGAGGGAGACGATCTCGTGCTGCAGGTTCTCCAGGTCCTTCGGGGAGGTCACGGCGCCGGAGTCGAGGCGCTTCTGGTCGCGGGCGGCGCGCTGGCGCACCTGGTCCACGTCCTGCTCCGCCTTCGTCTGCTCGCGGGCGGTGTCGCTCTCCTCGGTCTGTGCCGCCACCAGGAGGTCGCGCAGCTGGGTGAGGTCGGCGTTCAGGGTGTCGAGCTCGGCGTGCTCGGGCAGCGTCTTGCGCTTGTGGGCGAGTTGGGAGAGCCGGACGTCGAGGGCCTGGACCTCGAGGAGGCGGATCTGGTCGGCGGGCGCGGCGTTCAGCGTGGGGCTCCAGGGGTGGTGGTGGACGGGACGTGAGCGGTGGTGGGCGCGTGAGCGGCGGGCGCGTGCGCGGTCCAAGGGTCGGTGACCGTACGGGAGATGTGGGTGCGCAGACCCCAGCCGTGCCGGTCGGAGATCTCGTCGAGCTGTGCGGCGGCCTGCTCGACCCACGGCCACTCGGTGGCCCAGTGGGCGGCGTCCAGCAGCGCGAGGCCGTCGCCGCCGTGGGACATCGCGGCGGCCTGCTGGGCCTCGGAGGCGGGGTGGTGGCGCAGGTCGGCGGTGAGATACGCGTCGACTCCGGCCGCGCGCACCTCGGCGAAGAGGCTGTCGCCCGAGCCGCCGCAGACGGCGACCGTACGGATCAGCCGGTCCGGGTCGCCCGCGACGCGGATGCCCTGGGCCGTGGCGGGCAGCCGGGCCGCGGCGCGCTCGGCGAAGTCCCGCAGCGCGACGGGGTGGTCGAGCTCGCAGACCCGGCCGAGCCCGCGGCGCCCCGCCGGGTCGGTGGGGTCGGGCACCAGCGGGCCGGTGATCCGCAGGTCGAGGGCGCCTGCGAGGGCGTCGGAGACGCCCGGGTCGGCGCGGTCGGCGTTGGTGTGCGCGACGTGCAGCGCGATGTCGTTCTTGATCAGGGTGTGCACCACCCGGCCCTTGAAGGTGGAGGCCGCGACCGTGGTCGTACCGCGCAGATAGAGCGGATGGTGGGTGACGAGCAGATCGGCGCCCAGCTCCACCGCCTCGTCGGCGACTTCCTGGACCGGGTCGACGGCGAACAGGACGCGGCCGACCTCGGCGGCGGGGTCCCCGCAGACCGTGCCGACGGCGTCCCACTGCTCCGCCCGCTCGGGCGGCCAGAGTGCGTCGAGTGCGGCGAGGACGTCAGAGAGTGCGGGCACGGGGCAAGGCTACCTCCCGGACCCCCCGCAAGCCTTGCCCCTGCCTTCACTCACGGCAACCACTCGTGCGGTCCGGCGGATGGCCCGGCGTACAGCACAGCCCGGCGCGACTTCTCAGGCGAATCGGGCACAGACACACTTACGTGTGAAGCGAGCCGATTTCGATGTTCGGCGGGGAGTGCGAAAACTACGTTGGGTGGCCGGAGGTGACTGAACGATGACAGCCTGTGCCTTCGATGCCGCGCTCGCCGCAGGCGCCACCGGTGCCCAGGGCACCGCACACCGGCGCCGAGCGGCGTTCACGATCGCCGCGGACGGTTCGTACGGCGCCCGGCTCGCGCTCAGCGGCGAGGCGGGCCGCTGGTTCCCCGAGCGCTGGACGCTCGACGGACCCGAGCCGTACGCCGTGCCGCTGCCCGCGGCCCAGCCCGAGGAGCCGGACAGCGAGGTGCTGCCCCTGGCCGACGGGCAGGTGCTGATCCGCCGCCGGGTGGCCGGCCGCCACACCCTCTCCCTGCTCTACCCGGCCGGCCCCGGCACCGGCGAGCGGCCGCTGGGCGCCATCGAATGCGCCGAGCTGTCCCTGCTGCCGCCGGCGCCCGGCGGCTCGTTCGCCTTCGCGCTCGGCCACGGCGAGCGGTCCACCTCGGTGTGGCTGGTGCACGGCGGCTTCGGGCCGCAGCACCTGGCCGAGCTGCCCGGCCGCTGCACGGGCGGCGTCTGGCTGGACCGTACGGGCCGGCTGCTCGCCCTCGACCGGCGGCTCGACGGCCGCACCAAGACCGTCGTCGTCGACCTGCGGCGGGGCGGCGAGACCAGCCCGCTGCTGCAGATCACCGACGACAGCGACGACCGGCTGCTGCTGGCCGACCCGGACAGCGGCCTGCTGCTCGTACGGTCCGACGCGCCCGGGGACGAGCGGCTGGGGTGGGGCGTGCTGGGCAGCGCCCGCCCCGTCAGGTTCCCCGACTGTCTGCGGTCCGCCCAGGCCGAGGCGACACCCTTCGCGGTGCAGCCGGGGCAGGTGCTGACCCCGGAGGCATGCGCGGTGGCCTTCCGCATCGACGGCCCGGCCGCCGGGCGGCCGTGGGTGGGCCTGTGGCGGCCGTCCGAGCGGCGGCTGCAACAACTCCCCGCGCCGGAGGGCTGGCTGGCGGGCGCGGGCCTGTGGACCCGTGACGGCGAGCTGCGGCTGCCGTACGCGACGGGCCAGGTGCCGTGCGGGCTGGCGCGGCTGCGGATGCCCGAGCCGCCGGAGCCGGCCCGGGTGGCGCGGGTCGCCCGGGTCACGCGGGTGGACCGCGTGGCGGGGTCCCTGGATCTGCCGCGGCCCATGGGGCTGGTGGGGCCGGGGCGGTCGTCGGCCTCGCCGGCGCCGGCACCATCCCTGTCAGCGGGGGCCGCCATCGCGTCGTGGACCCGGGCCGCGGCGGGGTCCTCGACCCCCGCGGACGAGACGGGGGTCGAACCATGGGCCGGTACGGGGTCATGGGCCGGGGTCGAGCAGGAGACCGGCCCGGAGGCGGAGTCCGGAGCCGAGACGGGGCCCGGGCCTGAGGCGGCGACGGAACCCCGGCGCGGGGCGGGGCCGGGCTCCGGGCCGCCGCCTGGGACACCGGCCGCTTCGGCCCACGAGCGGGAGCGCGCGCCGGAGCGGGCGGCCGTCGCCGTACGGGAGCCCGGCCACGGGATCGGGCACGCGATCGGGCACGCGATCGGGCACGGGCCGGAGCGCCTGCCCGCCCACCGGCTCAGACCCGAGCTGGTACCCGAACCCGCCCCCAGGCAGGAGTCCGGCACCGCCGCGCGCCCCGTACCGCTCCAGCAGGCACCACTCGCCCGCCCCGGGCAACTCCGCGAGTCCCCCCAGTCCCCCCAGCCCCGTCAGCCCCGTCCACCCCGCTGGGTCCGAGATCGGCGCTCTGGTTAGACTCGTGCGGGGGCTGCGGCAGCCGTGCGTTCCGTCCACCCGCGGGGCGTGGGTGGCACGTACTGACATCGTCTTGACGTTGTGGCGAGTTGACTTCGTGGCCGGCCTCCGGCGCACCGTACGCAGCGATTTGACGGGGTGACTTCCCACATGTCCCAGACCGGCACCAACACCACCGAGGCGCGTCCGCAGCAGGCGGCCGCGGCGGCCGGAGCCGACGCCACAGCCCACGGCAAGCACCGCGGCCAGGCCGCGCCCGACGACACCCAGGCCCCGCCCCACGGCCGCCACCGCCGCACCGACGAGACGGCGGCGTCCTGAAAAACCGGCTGACGTCGCACGCCGCTGGGCCAGGCCCCCGCCGGGGTCCTGGCCCGCGTCGCATGTGGCCCGCCAGCCGTCCCCGGCGAAAGACCCTGGCTCGAGCGTCGACGACCCTATGCCCGCTTGAGCCCCAGCACCTCCACCGCCGCGAAGGTCTCCCCGCGGGGCCGTCCGGCGAAGTACGGGGTGAGCGCCCCGTCCAGCTCCTCGAAGGTGAAGGCCTCCTTCGCCGTGTCCACCTTCAGCGCGACCTTCGGCCGCTCCAGGACGGCGACCATCCCGCCGTGGACGACGAAGACCTGCCCGCTCACGCCCGCCGCCTCCGGGGCCGCCAGGTAGCCGACGAGCGGGGCGACGTGTTCGGGCGCGAGCGCGTCGAGGGTGCCGTCGCCGGGGGGTTCGAGGCCGGCGAAGACGTCCTCGGTCATACGGGTGCGGGCGCGCGGGCAGATGACGTTGGCCGTGACGCCGTATTTGGCCAGCGCCCCCGCCGTGGAGGTGGTGAGCCCGACGATGCCGCCCTTGGCCGCGGCGTAGTTCGGCTGGCCCGGGGAGCCGGCGAGGAACGCCTCGGACGAGGTGTTCACGATCCGGCCGCCGACCGGGCCGCCGTCCGCCGCCTTGGAGCGCTCCCGCCAGTGCGCGGCGGCGGAGCGGGTGGTGTTGAAGTGGCCTTTGAGATGGACGCGGATGACGGAGTCCCACTCGTCCTCGCTCATCGAGAAGATCATCCGGTCCCGCAGGATGCCCGCGTTGTTGACCAGGATGTCGAGCGCCCCGTAGGTGTCGACCGCGAGCCGCACCAGCTCGGCCGCCTGCTCGAAGTCGGCCACGTCCCCGACGTGGGCCGTGGCGCGCCCGCCGGCCGCCCGGATCTCCCGCGCGACCGCCTCGGCGGGGGCGGCCGACGACTCGCCCGAGCCGTCGCGCCCGGGCCGGCCGAAGTCGTTGACGACGACATTGGCGCCCAGGCGCGCCAGTTCCAGCGCCTCGGCGCGGCCGAGGCCCCGCCCGGCGCCCGTGACGATCGCGGTCTTGCCCGCCAGCGGTGTGTTCGGCATGAACGTCCTCCCGGGGCTCCGTGTCCGAATGTCAGACCTGGACGCAGGTGCGCAGCGCCTCGCCCGTCCGCATCTGGTCCAGCGCGTCGTTGATCTCGGTGAGCCGTACGCGGTGGGTGATGAGCCCTTCGAGGTCGATCCGGCCCGCCCGCCACAGGGCGACGGCCCGCCGGTACGAGCGGAGCACATCGCCGCCGCCGTACAGCGAGGGCAGGATCCGCTTCTCGTCGAAGAACAGCTCGAACATGCTGAGCCGCAGGAAGTCGTCCACCGCCCCCGCCCCGACCACGCACAGCGTGCCGCCGCGCCGCGTCGCCTCGTAGGCCGTGCGGGCGGTGGCGGACCTGCCGACGACCTCGAAGACGTAGTCGAAGCCCTCGCCCGAGGTGACGCGGTTCTTGGCGTCGTCCAGGTCCTCGGGCGCGACCGCTTCCGTGGCGCCGAAGCGCAGCGCCGCCGTGCGCCGCGCCTCGACCGGGTCGACGGCGACGATCTGCGCGGCGCCGGCCGCCCGGGCGCCCTGGATCGCGCTGATGCCCACGCCGCCGCAGCCGATGACCGCGACCGAGGAGCCCGCCTCGACCTCGGCGGTGTTGAGGGCCGCGCCGAGCCCCGTGGTCACCCCGCAGCCGATGAGGGCCGCGATGTCGTACGGCACATCGTCCGGGATCGGCACGGCGCACTGCGCGGGCAGCACGACCTCCTCGGCGAAGGTGCCGGTCCCGGCGAAGCCGAAGATGTCCTCCGGGGCTCCGCCGGGGCGCTTGAAGTTGGGGGTGCCGGCGTTCATGAAGCCGGTCAGGCACAGATGGGACTGGCCGCGCTCGCAGGCCGGACAGGAGCCGCAGGCAGGCAGCCAGCACACCAGGGCCCGGTCGCCCGGGTTCAGGCCGGTCACCCCGTCCCCCACCTCGACGATCTCGCCCGCGCCCTCGTGCCCGGGGACGAAGGGCCCGGGCTGGGGCAGGACGCCGCTCATGGCGGACAGGTCGGAGTGGCACAGCCCGGTGGCCTTGACGCGCAGCCTGACCTTGCCCGGGCCGAAGCCCACCGCCTCCATGTCGTCGAGGACTTCGAGCTTGTCCTGCCCTATCTCGTGCAGTACGGCTGCGCGCACAGCGGCTCCTCTCGTCCGTGCGATCGTCCGTGCGAGGTCTGCTTGATCGGTCGTGCGACGTCAGTCGTGCTCGACGAGCGTGTCGGTGAGGACCGGCGCGTCGTCCCGTTCGACGGCCGTGGCCAGCACCTGGACGCGGCCGGGCGCGCCGGAGTCCCGCCACATCCGGATGCGCAGCGTCTCGCCGGGGAAGACGACCCCCGCGAACCGCGTGGTGTACGAGCGGACGCGGGCGACGTCCCCGGCCAGGGCGGTGTCCACGACGGCCTTGAGGGCGATCCCGTACGAGCACAGGCCGTGCAGGATCGGCCGGTCGAACCCCGCGACCTTGGCGAACTCGGGGTCGGCGTGGAGCGGGTTCCAGTCCCCGGAGAGGCGGTAGAGCAGCGCCTGGTCCTCGCGGATCGCCCGTTCGACGGTCAGGTCGGGTTCGCGGGCGGGGGGCTCGATCCGGTCGGCGGGCCCGCGGTCGCCGCCGAAACCGCCCTCTCCGCGGACGAAGATGCGGGTGTCGCAGGTCCACAGCGGCCCGTCCGCGTCGGCGACGTCGCTGCGCAGCACGATGACCGCGGCCTTGCCCTTGTCGTGGACGGCGGCGACCTTGGACGTCTGGGTGGCGTCCCCGGCGAGCGGGATGGGCCGGTGCAGTTCGATGGTCTGGCCGCCGTGCAGGACGGCGGCGAGGTCGACGTCGATGCCGGGGGCGCTCAGCCCGCCGGCCAGCGCCATGCCGCCGCCCGCGACCGTGGCGAAGCTGGGCAGGACGTGCAGTTTGCTCTCGAGGGTGTAGCGGAGCTCGTCGGGGTCGGTGGCCGGGACGCCCGCCCCCACGCCGAGGTGGTAGAGCTGGATGTCCTTGTGGCCCCAGGTGAGAGCCGTCGTCCGGGGTTCGGCCGAGACGGCCTTGGCGGCATCGATGGGCATTGCTGAGAGCACTCCTCGCCACGGTGGGGAAGACCCCGGCCCGCCCGTCCGCACCGTCGGCCGCGCCGGGGTCGTCACTGGTCGGCCGACCCGCGCCGGGTCGAAGCCCTTGCTCGCGCGGGCGCGTACGGCAGCCCGCGCGGCGGAGCCACACATCGACACTGGAACGCGTTCTAGCCGATGGCCCTTGTATAGCCCAATCCCCCCGCACTGGGAAGACTGCTGACGGGTTGTCAGGTCTCCGCGCCCGCCCCTCCGCGCCCGGCCGGGACAAATGTCACCGGCCGGACCCTGACAACCGGGTCTGCCCTGCTCACCGACGGCTTCCGTAACCTCGGACCATGCCTGCGAGTACCACGGACATCGAGCGCCGCAAGCCGCCCGGCCCGCGCGGCTTCCTGCCTTGGCTCTTCATGCTCACCGGGGACGTCAAGGACCTGATCCAGGGGAACACCCCGCTGCCGTGGCTCGGCGCCGCAGGGATGACCGCCTTCTGCGCGCTGTACGCCACCACCGTCTATGCGGGCCTGGACAAGCGGCGCCGCTCCACCCCGCTGTGCCTCGGCTCGCTCGCCGGGCTGGCCGCCCTCACCTACGCCCTGTCCATCGGCTACGCCGGCAACTGGCTGCTCTGCTTCCCGCTGTTGTCGCTGGCCACCGGCATCGTGATCCGCCACCGCCGGCTGGGGCCGCTGCTGCTGGCGTACTCGGCCTCCGCCGGGATCATCTCCGGCTGGCGCGGCGGCGCGGACGACGCGCTGATCGTCGGCTACGGAACGGTGATGTCCGGCCTGGTGACGGCGGCGATCCTGTCGCTCTTCGACACCGTCGCCGAACTGCGCGAGACCCGTCAGGAGCTGGCCCGTACCGCCGTCGAGAAGGAGCGGCTGCGCTTCTCCCGCGATCTGCACGATCTGCTGGGCCACACCATGTCGGTCGTGGTGGTCAAGGCCGAGGCCGTACGCCGCCTCGCCCCGCGCGACCTGGACGCCGCGCTGGGCCAGGCCGCCGACATCGAGGCCGTCGGCCGCCAGGCCCTCACCGAGATCCGGGAGGCCGTTACCGGCTACCGCGAGGGCAGCCTGGCGACGGAGCTGGACCGGGCCCGCTCGCTGCTCGACGCCTCGGGCATCGACGCCGTCGTCCGCCGATCGGGGCCGCCGCTGCCCCCGCAGACCGAGGCGCTGCTGGGCTGGGTGGTCCGCGAGGGGGTCACCAACGTGGTGCGGCACAGCGGGGCGGGCCGGTGCGAGATCGAGGTCCTTCAGGAGGACGGCCAGGTGCGTCTGGAGATCGTCGACGACGGAAACGGCGTAGGCTCCCGTTCCGCCGGTAAGGCCGTATCCGCCGGAAGGGGCGGTACGGGGCTCAAGGGGCTGGCCGAGCGGCTGGCCGCGGCGGGCGGCTCGCTGGAGACCGGCCCGGCCGGGCGCCGTGGCTTCCGGCTCGCGGCGGCGCTGCCGGTGGATGGCAACAACGGCGACGACGGCGAAGACAGGGAAGACGAGGGCAAGGTTCCGATGGACGTCAAGGGGGTCCGTACGGCGTGATCAAGCTACTGCTCGCCGAGGACCAGGGCATGATGCGGGGCGCGCTGGCCCTGCTGCTCGGCCTGGAGCCGGACTTCGAGATCGTCGCGCAGGTCGGCGAGGGTGACAAGATCGTGTCCCGCGCGCTCGAGACGCGGCCGGACGTGGCTCTCCTCGACATCGAACTGCCGGGCCTCAGCGGCCTGGACGCCGCCGCCGCGCTGCGCCAGGAGCTCCCCGGTTGCCATGTGCTGATCCTGACCACCTTCGGCCGCCCCGGCTATCTGCGCCGCGCGATGGAGGCGGGGGCCTCCGGCTTCCTGGTCAAGGACGGCCCGGTCGAGGAGCTGGCCGTCGCGGTCCGCCGGGTGCTCGCGGGCGAGCGGGTCATCGACCCGGGCCTGGCCGCGGCCGCCCTGAGTGCGGGCCCCAACCCGCTGACGCCGCGCGAGCGGGATGTCCTGACGGCGGCGGTGGACGGGGCGACCGTCGCCGACATCGCCGCCAAGGTCCATCTGTCCCCCGCCACCGTCCGCAACTACCTGTCCTCGGCCATCGGCAAGACCCAGACCCGCAACCGCATGGAGGCGGTGCGGGCGGCGCGCCAGAACGGCTGGCTGTGACGACCTGGTCATAACGGCTGGTCATAACGGCTGGCTGTGATGGCTGACGGCCCCGCGGCGCGCCCCGGGTCGCCCCCGAGGCGCGCCCGCCCCCGTCTCTTGTCCTACTTCTTCGTCGAAGCCGCCACCCGCTTCTTCTCCTGCTCCTTCCTCTGGAACGCCGGATCCTTCTTCAGGGCATCAAACCGCAAGGGGGGCCCGATCCGCGTTCCTCTCCCCGCACCGTCAAAGAGCTCGATGAAGTCGTCCGATACGCCGTGGCCCGGGCGCTCGCTCACGATCCAGCGGACGTCGGTGCCCTTCACCGGGACCACCTTCGGCTCGTCGGTCGAACCGTCCTTCCAGTGGACCGCCACGCGCTCCACCTTCGGCGACAGCCACGCCAGGCCCACCGGGCCGGCCTCGGCGCCGGAGTGCTGATACGAGCCGCCCAGCAGCGTCTCCCCCTTGGCCGGCTTCGGCGACACCCAGTCCGCCATCGTCGTCCTCTGCTTCCCGCCCTCGGTCACCCGGGTGGAGAACCAGGTCACGCCGATGCGCAGGGTCTTCGGGTACTTCCCCTCCCACTTGCCGTCCAGTGTCGGGTAGGCGTCCCCCCGGCGCATCGCCAGGTCGTACTGGCGGTGCGCCTCCTCCTTCGACCGCGCGGGCCCGTAGACGGTGACCGAGACCTGCCACCGCTTCCCGTCGACCTTCCCCTTGCCCACGACGGTCGTGACCGGGTCCAGCGGGGCGGGCGCCGGCGCCGACGCGGCGGCGGCTGTCGCCGTCTCTTCCTGGCCGGAGTCGCCGAACTGCCCGAGGCCCACCCCTCCGGCCACCAGCACGGCCGTGACCGCCAGCGCGGTGGCCCCCACCCGGCGGCGCGCCCTGCGCCGGCGGCCGGCGCGGACCACGTCCGGGTAGGGCGCGGGACCGATGGTCACCTCGTCCGCGATCGTGCCCAGCCGATCCGTCAGTTCACCTGCTTCACGGTCCGGATCCCCCGCGTGCTCGGGCTCCGCGTACCACGACTCCTTGTTCATCGCACCTCCCCGTGACCCGCGGTCACGTCTTCGCGCGCCAGCGCGGCCCGCAGCTTGGCAAGCCCCTTCGCCGTCTGGCTCTTGACCGTTCCGACCGAGCAGCCCATGGCGACCGCGACCTGTGACTCGCTGAGGTCCTCCCAGTACCGCAACACCACGGCCTGCCGCTGCCGGGGCGGGAGTCGCACCAGGGCGTGGCGCAGCATCTCCCGGTCGTCGGCCAGGGTGATCCGGTCCCGGTCGGGTGCCTCCCAGCCGGACGTGTCGCCCGGGCCGAGGGTCAGCAACTCCTTCAGCTTTCTGCGGTGCCGCCGCGCGTGCTCGTTGACGAGGACGCGGCGTACGTAGGCGTCCGGCTCGTCCGCGGCGCGGACCCGTCGCCATGCGACATAGACGCGGACCAGGGCCGACTGGACCAGGTCCTCGGCCGTGTGCCGTTCACCGCAGAGCAGATACGCGGTGCGCAGCAGCCGCGGCCATCGCGTGGTGACGAACTCCCGGAACTCCTCGTCCCGGTCCGCCGTCGTGTCCCCCATGGGCACCTCCTCGTCCTACGGAGTCCATGGGGACGGCGAACCGTTGCCCGGCCGCGGAAGAAGAGTTCTCAGGCGCGCCGGCGCGGCAGGGCCACGGCCATCAGGACCACGGCGGCCGTGATGATGCCCGAGGCGACGGTGAAAGCATGGCTGTACCCGGCCGCCAGCGCCACCGGCCCCGGCCCGTCCCCGCTGCCGCCCCCGTCGCTGCCACCCCCGCCCTCGGTCGCGGCGATGCGCCCGGCGGCGACCGTGGTCAGCACGGTCAGGCCGAGCGCGCCGCCGATCTGACGGCTGGTGTTGACCAGGCCCGCCACCAGCCCGGCCTCGGTCGGCGCGGCGCCCGAGGTGGCGGCCGTGGCCAGCGGGGTCATCATCAGTCCTGAGCCGAGCGACATGACGATCGCGGGGCCCAGGACCGTACCGGCGAAGGTGCCGTCGGCGTCCATCCTGCTCTGCCAGGCGTAGCCGATCACGGCCAGGACCCCGCCGGTCATCGCCAGCGCCTTACCGCTGAACACCGCCATCAGCCGGGGCGCGAGCTTGGAGCCAAGGACGATGGACAGGGTGTGCGGGAGGAAGGCGAGACCGGCCTCGACGGGGCTGAAGTGCAGCACGTTCTGCAGATAGAGCGACATGAAGTACCACATCGCGAACATGCCGCCGCCGCACACCAGCATCACGGCGTTCGCCGCCCAGACCGCTCTGATACGGAACAGCCCGAGCGGCATCAGCGGGGCCCGGGTGCGCGCCTCGACGGCGACGAAGAGGCCGAGCAGCGCCGGCCCGCCGAGCAGCGGTACGAGTGAGGCCGCGGCGGCCCAGCCGTGCCGCTCGGTCTGCACGATGCCGTACGCGAGCGAGGAGACCCCCGCCGTGACGAGGACCGCGCCCGGTACGTCGAGCCGGCGCCCGGCCGCCGCCCGGCTCTCGGCCAGCCACACCGCCGCGGCGACCAGCACCAGCGCGCCCACGGGCACATTGACCAGCAGCACCCAGCGCCAGGAGAGGTAGTCGGTGAGCAGCCCGCCGACCAGCCCGCCCGCGGCGCCGCCGCCCGCCCCGACCGCCGTCCAGGTGCCGATGGCCCGGGAGCGTGCCGCGCCGCCCGGGAAGGTGGTGGTCAGGATGGTGAGGGTGGCCGGGGAGAGCACGGCCGCGCCCAGGCCCTGGGCGGCCCGGGCGGCGACCAACTGCCAGGGCTCCTGGGCGAGTCCGCCCGCCAGGCTGGCGGCGGTGAACAGGCCGAGGCCGACGAGGAAGGCGCGCTTGCGCCCGAAGAGGTCGGCGGCCCGGCCGCCGAGCAGCAGGAATCCCGCGAAGGTGAGCGCGTAGGCGTTGACCACCCACTGCAGCGCGGTCTCGCCGAGCCCGAGGTCCGTACGCATCGACGGCAGCGCGACATTGACCACCGACACGTCGAGGACGACCAGGAACTGGCCCGAGCACGCGGCCAGCAGCACCGCCCAGGCCGGTGGGGTGACGCGTGCCGCGGCGGACGAGTGGCCTGTGGTGGAGGGGGTGTGGGCGGGCATGGCCGTGATGCTGGCACCGGGCCATGCGCAGTGCATCGTATTTTTGTCGTACCTACTTGGGTCTTTGGGCGTAAGGCTCATACGGCAGGCGCATGTGCACGGGCGCAAGCCGGGTCACGCGCCCGCTTACGCCGGGTCGCGGGGCAGCCTCAGCATCCGCTCCGCGACGACGTTCAGCTGAACCTGCGTCGTACCACCGGCGATGGTCAGGCAGCGGGACATCAAGAAGCCGTGCAGCGCCCGCTCCCCCGCGCCCTCGCGCACCGCGCCCGCCGGGCCCAGCAGTTCCAGGGCCAGCTCGGCGACCTTCTGCTGGTGCGCGGTCTGGATCAGCTTGCGCACGCTCGCGCCGGCCCCCGGCTCCACACCGGACACCTGCCGCAAGGTGGTGCGCAGCCCCAGGCACGCCAGCGCGTGCGCCTCGGCCATCAGCGCCCCGACCCGCTCCCGCACCCAGCCGTCGGCGCCTGAGTCGTCCACACCGCCGGCCGTGCGGGCGATCAGGGCCTCCAGGCCGGTGTCGAAGGTCAGCTGATCGGCCATGTGGACGCGTTCGTTGCCGAGCGTGTTGCGGGCCACCGCCCAGCCGCCGTCCACCTCGCCCACCACGGCGTCGTGCGGCAGCAGGACGTCGTCCAGGTAGACCTCGTTGAACACTGACTCCCCGGTGATCTCCCGCAGCGGACGGATGTCGATCCCGGTGGTCCGCTCCATGTCGACGAGGAAATAGGTGAGTCCCTTGTGCTTGGGCGCCCGGGGGTTCGTACGGGCCAGCAGGATGCCGTGGTGCGCCCGCCGCGCCCCCGACGTCCACACCTTCTGCCCGCTGACCCGCCACCCCTCCTCGGTCCGCTCGGCCTTCGTCCGCAGCGCCGCCAGATCGGACCCCGCCTCCGGCTCGGAGAACAGCTGGCACCAGCGCAGCTCGCCGCGGAGCGTCGGCAGCAGATAGCGCTCCCGCTGCTCCGGCGTCCCGTACGCGATGAGCGAGGGCACGACCCAGGTGGCGACCCCCAGATCGCTGAGGACCACCCCCGCGTCGGCCAGCTCCCGCTGCACCGCGAGTTGCTGGAGGGGGCCGGCGCCGAGCCCGTACGGGGGCGGCAGATGCGGGGCGGCGTGACCGGTGGGCGCGAGGGCGCGGCGGGCGGCGCCGGGGTCCAGGCCGCGCGCCGCCCCGACCGCGGCGCGCGCCCGCGTCCGGTACCGCTCGTAGTCCCGGCGGACCTCCCCCTCGGCCGGCAGCTCCAGCCGCAGCTCGCGCCGCGCCCCCGCGGCGGCGAGCCGGACGGCCCGCAGCCGGTGCGCGCCGCCCGCGCCGAGCAGGGCGCGGGCGGCGGTCGCGCGGCGGAGGTGGAGGTGGGCGTCGTGCTCCCAGGTGAAGCCGATGCCGCCGAGGATCTGGACGCAGTCCTTGGCGCACCCGTGGGCGGCGTCGAGGGCGGTGGCGGCGGCGAGCGCGGCGGTGAGGGCGCGGGCGGCGGTGAGGGCGCGCGGGCGATGCGGCTCGGGTGTCGCGGGCTCGTCGCGTGCCGCGGCCTCGCCGTCCGCCGGCGGCTCCTCGCCCTGCTCCCGTTCCTCGCCTGCCGCGCGGGCCGCGTCCCAGGTGAGGGCGCGCGCCTGCTCGACGCGTACGAGCATGTCGGCGCACAGGTGCTTGACGGCCTGGAACTGGCCGATGGGCCGCCCGAACTGCTCGCGCGTCCTGGCGTGCGCGACCGCGGTCTCCAGGGCCCACGCCGCCGTCCCGCACGCCTCGGCAGCGAAGAGCACCGCGGCCAGGTCCCGCACCAGCCCCGGGTCCACGGCGAGCGCCCGGTCGGCGGGGACGGCCGTACGCGAGGCCCGCACCTCGGCGGTGGGGCGGGTCGGGTCGGCGCTGTCGTGAGCGCGAACCTCCAGGTCGCGGGTGTCGACGGCGAACCACGCGGTGCCGCCGTCGGCGGTCGTGGCGGGCAGCACGACGAGGTCGGCATCGGCCCCGCCGAGCACCGCCGGCGCGCACCCCTCCAGCACCCAGCCCCGCGCGGCGTCGGCCGCCGTCGTCGTGTCGCCGGACGCGGCCGGGGCGGCGGTGAGCGATCCGGCGTCCAGGGCGACCGCGCCCACACGCGCGCCCCCGGCGAGCGCGGCGGTCAGCTCGCCCTGCCCCGCGCGCGCCAGCACCGCCGAGGCCAGTACGGTCGGCAGATACGGCCCGGGGAGCACCGCCCTCCCGGTCTCCTCCAGGACGACGGCGAGGTCGAGCAGCCGGCCGCCGCCCCCGCCGTACGCCTCCGGCAGATGCGGCCCGAGCAGCCCCTGCGCGGCCAGGCCGTCCCAGTAGGCGGGCCGCCCCGAGCCGCCCGCGGGGGCGTCGAGCAGTTTGCGCACCTCCTCGGGCGGCACGGCCCGAGCGACCCACCCCCGCACCGCGTGCGCCAGTTCCCGCTGGTCTTCCGTGATGGCGATGCCCATGGAGCGCCCCTCTCGGCTCTCTCGGCCTGCCTGCCCGTGAACCCAATCTGACGGATAGTCAGAAGTGAGGGAAGACCGGTGACCCGGGTAGAGCGACGCGGTTCAGGCCGCCGGCTCGTCGGCGGCCGCTCCTCCGGCTCGGCCACCCCCGCCGCCCCGCCGCAGCGCCGTACGGCACGATGACCGGGTGACCCAGCCTGCCTCCGCCTCCACCTCCACCGAGACCCCCGACGCCCCCACGCTCGCCGCCTTCCAGGCCGCGAAGGGCTTCATGCCCGTGGACGAGGGCCTTGCCCTGTACGCCGCCGCCACGGACGCGGCCACCGCGCTGCGGCTGCCGCTCCTGGAGGTCGGCACGTACTGCGGCCGCTCCACGGTCCTGCTGGCCGCCGCCGCCCGCGCGGCGGGCACGGTCGCGGTCACCGTCGACCACCACCGCGGCTCCGAGGAGCAGCAGCCGGGCTGGGAGTACCACGACCCGGAGGTCGTCGACCCCGAGGTCGGCCTGATGGACACCCTGCCGACCTTCCGCCGCACCCTCCACGCCGCCGGCCTCGAAGACCACGTGATCGCCGTCGTCGGCCGGTCCCCGCAGGTCGCGGCCGTATGGGGCGGGCCGGTCGGCCTGGTGTTCATCGACGGCGGCCACACCGACGAGCATGCCACGGCCGACTACGAGGGCTGGGCCCCGCATCTGGCCCCCGGCGGGCTCCTCGTGATCCACGACGTGTTCCCCGACCCGGCCGACGGCGGCCAGGCCCCGTACCGCGTCTACCGCCGCGCCCTCGCCTCCGGCGCCTTCACCGAGGTGTCCGTGACCGGCTCGCTGCGCGTCCTGCGCCGCGAGCCGGGCGCAGACGCGTCCAGCTGATCTCCCCCCCTGCCCGCCCCTACCCACACCAGCGGCCCAGCCCCCGGGAGCGGTCCCGGGGGGGGGCCGCGTGCCCCCGGGCCACGGGCCCGCCGGGAGCCCGCGCCGCATCGCACCGCCCACGCGCCGGGAGCCCGCGCCCGCGCCCGCGCGACCCGCCCGCGCCCGTTGGCCCCGCCCGGCTACCATCGCCCGAGTGTCGAACGGAAGCTTTCCCCCAAGCCCCGGCCGCCGCGGCGGCGCCCTCGCGGTCGCGCTGACCGCGCTGGTGCCCGTCTGTCTCGCCGGCTGGCTGGTCTGGGATTCCATGGGCGACTCGAAGAGCGGCGGCACCGGCTCCCTGCCGACCGCCGACAGCACCTCGATCGCCCCGCCCGCAAGCGGTGGCCCGTCGGGCGCGGCCACAGGACATCCGAAGGACGACTCCGGCCGGCCGCTCGCCGGCAAGGTCGTGGTCATCGACCCGGGCCACAATCCGCACAACCGCGAGCACCCCTCCGAGATCGCCCGCAGCGTCGACATCGGCACGGCGAGGAAGGAGTGTGACACCACGGGCACGGCGACCAACTCCGGATACTCCGAGGCGTCCTTCACCCTCGACGTCTCGCGCCGCCTGCGCACCCTGCTCCAAGAGCGGGGCGCCGAGGTCGTCTTCACCCAGGACGGCGGCCGGGCCTACGGGCCCTGCGTGGACGAGCGGGCGGAGATCGGCAACAAGGCGCACGCCGACGCGGCCGTCTCCGTGCACGCGGACGGCGCCGCCGCCGGGCAGCGCGGCTTCCATGTCATCCTGCCCGCCTCCGTGCGCGGCGGCGACGCCGACACCTCGGCGATCTCCGGCCCGTCCCGCCGCCTCGGCAAGCGGCTGGTCACGGAGTTCAAGGAGGCGACCGGAGCGGAGCCCGCCAACTACGTGGGTGACGGCACCGGCCTGAACGTGCGCGGTGACCTCGGCGGACTCAACCTCTCGACGGTTCCGAAGGTGTTCATCGAGTGTGGCAATATGCGTGACCCGAAGGACGCCGCACAACTGACCGACGCGGCGTGGCGGGAGCGCGCCGCACGGGGGATCGCACAGGGCATTACGGACTTCTTGAACGGATAACGCAACAACTCCCCGAACAGCAGGTCACGACCGGGACACCGATCGGACACCCCTGCTCACCGGCGAGAGATTCACCCGTACGATGGGGCACCACCCCCGACGCCTTCGCGCCACGCGTGCGGCGATTGCCGTCCGTACCGACGAAACCGACAAAGGACCTCTACGTTGAACATCCGCTCCCTCACTCGAGGCGACGGCGTGGTGATCGGAGCAGCGGTGTTGCTGTTCATCGCCTCGTTCCTCGACTTCTACTCGCCCGATGGCTGTGGCTCGTACTGCGACAAGATCGACGTGCCGAACGCCTGGGACACGGACACGTACCACATCGTCCTGCCGTCGGTCGTCCTGGCCGGTCTGATCGGCGCGGGCCTCGTCGTGGCGGGCCGCTTCCAGCCGGAGTCCCGCAAGATCAGCGGGCTCACCCTCGGCCAGTGGGGCGCCGGCTTGACGGTGTCCGCCGCCTGGGCCTCGCTCTGGACGCTGTTCACCACGCCCGACGGCGCCAGCATGGGCGTCGGCGCGATCCTCTCGCTGCTGGCCAACCTCGCCATGGTGGCGGGCGTCGTCCTGACCCCGCGCGTCCCCGCCCTTCAGGCCCCGCTCGCGGGCGCCGGCGGCCCGGCGGCCCCGTCTCCGTACGGCGCCCCGGCCCCGCAGCCCGGTTACGGCTACCCGGGCCCGGGTGGCGCGCAGCCCGGCGCCCCGGCTCCGTTCGGTGCCCAGCCCGGTCAGCCCGCCCAGCCGTTCGGCGCCCAGCCGGGCGCGGGTCAGCCGACCCCGCCGCCGGCCGCCGGTTCGGACTTCGCTCCGTTCTGGTTCGCGGTGCCGGTGGCCCGCCCGCTGTACGCGGAGGACGGCTCCTCGTCGACCATCGCGGAGCTGGCCCCCGGCACCTGGTACCTCGCGGTGGAGCAGCGCGGTCAGGCGCTGGTCGCCCAGACGCAGGACGGCCGTCGCGGCGTGCTGCAGGACACCACGGGGATCCAGCGCGGCTGACGCTCACGCGAGCCCATCGGCCCCCCGCCCGATCGAGGGCGGGGGGCCGTTGCCTTTCCCGGGCCCGGCCCGTACAGTCCGCACCACCTGACACACCGTCACACCGGACGGAGGGACGCCATGCGGCTCGGACTGGCGCTCGGCTACTGGGGCCGCGGTCCCGACCCCCGCCACCTGGAGCTCGCCCGGCAGGCCGAGCGGTTCGGCTATCACTCCGTATGGACGGCCGAGTCCTGGGGCTCTGACGCCTTCACCCCGCTCACCTGGATCGCCGCCCACACCACCCGGGTCAAGCTGGGCACGGCCGTCGCCCAGATGGCCGCCCGCACCCCCACCGCCACCGCGATGCACGCCCTCACCCTCGACCATCTCTCCGGCGGCCGGATGATGCTCGGCCTCGGGCTGTCGGGACCGCAGGTCGTCGAGGGCTGGTACGGGCGGCCGTTCCCGAAGAGCCCGCTGACCGCCACCCGCGAGTACGTGGAGGTCATCCGCCAAGTGCTGCGCCGGGAGGCCCCGGTGCGGCTGGACGGGCGCTTCCATCCGCACCCGTACGCCGGGCCGGACGCGAGCGGCCTCGGCAAGCCGCTCAAGCCGATCGTCCACCCGCTCCGGTCCGACCTGCCCGTGCTCCTCGGCGCGGAGGGCCCCAAGAACATCGCGCAGACGGTGCGGATCGCCGACGGCTGGCTGCCGCTCTACTGGTCGCCGGGGCGCACGGAGCTGTACGAGGCGGCGCTCGCCGAGGCGCCCGAGGGGTTCGTGGTGGCGCCCATGGCCCAGGCCCGGGTCTGCGCGGACGTCGCCGAGGGGCTGCTGCCGGTCAAGGCGATGCTCGGCTTCTACATCGGCGGCATGGGCCATGCGGCCCGTAACTTCCACGCCGATCTGATGGGGCGCATGGGCTACGAGGCGGAGGCGCGACGGGTCCAGGAGCTTTTCCTCGCGGGCCGCCGCGCGGAGGCGGTCCAGGCGGTGCCGGATGCCTTCGCGGACGAGATCTCGCTGGTCGGGCCGCGCGAGCGGATCGCGGAGCGGCTGGAGCTGTGGCGCAAGGGCCCGGTGACCGATCTGCTGGTGACCTCGCCCGACCCGGAGACCCTGCGGACGCTGGCGGATCTCAACAGCTGAGGCACGGCGCGTTTGGCCTCCGCCCGCCGGGCAACCCGCCTGGTATGTCTCGAAGTTATCGCTACGGAAGCAATGAGGCCGCGCGGGTCGTGGCGGTCGTGGCGGACGTGACCGCGGTCATCCTCGGGCTGTGGATCCTGTTCTCCCTCCTCGACGCGAACCGCGCGAACGACCTGGTGAGCTTTGTCCACGACGCCGCCCGGTGGCTGGCGAGCTGGTCATATGACCTGTTCACCATGGACACCGACTGGCTGCGCACCGTGCTCAACTACGGTCTGCCCGCGCTGGTCTACCTGATCATCGGCCATGCGCTGGCCGCGCGCATCCGGCGGATCTGAGGCCGCGGGGCCCGAAGCGGTACGGCGGCCAAGGCGCGGCCGCTACCCGCAGCAGTCCGAGTCCAGCCCGCGCGGCAGCCGCTCCCCGCCGAAGACCGCCGTGGTGGGCTCGTCCCCGCCGAGCGCGGCCGCCGCCAGCAGCAGCGAGCCCGCGGTCCAGGTGGTGCGCTCCTCGGGCCAAATGGCGTCGTCGTCGAAGACGTACCCAGTCCAGTACATCCCGTCCTCCGCGCGCAGCGGGGCCTGGATCCACTGGAGTATCTCCACCGCCCGGTCCGACTCCCCCATCGCCCACAGTGCGAGGGCGAGTTCGCAGCTCTCGCCGCCGGTGACCCAGGGGTTGGTGGACAGACAGCGCACGCCCAGGCCGGGGACGACGAAGCGGTCCCAGTCCGCCTCGATGCGCTCCTTGGCCGCGGCGCCGGTGAGGGCCCCGCCGAGCACCGGGTAGTACCAGTCCATCGAGTAGTGGTCCTTGTTGAGGAACCGCTCGGGGTGGTGGCGGATGGCGTGGCCCAGCAGCCCCGCCGACAGCTCCCAGTCCGGCTGGGGCTCCTCGCGGTGCTCCGCGATGGCCAGGGCGCAGCGCAGCGCCTGGTAGACGGAGGAGGAGCCGGTGAGCAGGGCGTCGGTGTTCGCGGTGCCGTCGGCCTCGCGCCGCCAGCCGATCTGTCCGCCGGGCTGCTGCAGGCCGAGGACGAACTCGACGGCGGCGAAGACGGTGGGCCAGACGCGCTCCAGGAAGGCGTCGTCGCCGGTGGCCAGGTAGTGGTGCCAGACGCCGACGGCGACGTACGCGCAGAAGTTGGACTCCCGGCCGGGGTCGGTGGGGTGCGCGGCGTCGACCCCGCTCGCGGTGTCGGGGTAGGCGGCGTACCAGGACCCGTCGGGGTTCTGGTGGCGGGCCAGCCACGCGTACGCGGCCGCGGCGCGCTCCGGCTCGCCCGCCGCGTCCAGCGCCATCGCGGCCTCGATGTGGTCCCACGGGTCGAGGTGGTGGCCGCGGAACCACGGGATGGCCCCGTCGTCGCGCTGGACGGCTTTGATGCCCGCCACCGTCCGCGTGGCCTGCTCCGCGGTCAGCACGCCGGGCAGGACGAGGCGTTCGGTGCGGCCGGGCCCGGGGCCGAAGGCCGTCACGCCTCCCCCTGGGAGCCCTGGGCGGGGGTGTGCGGCTTGGTCGCGTACGCCACGAAGCTCTTGCCGATGACCGGGTTGAGGGCCCGCTCGGCGAGCCGGGTGGCCAGCGGCTTCTTCATGATGTCCCACACCAGCAGCTTGTGGTACGCCCGGACGGGCAGGACCTTGTCGTTGTCCACGCCGAAGGCGCACTTGAGCCACCAGTAGGGGCTGTGCAGCGCGTGGGCGTGGTGGGTGCCGTAGGGGCGCAGTCCGGCCTCGCGCATCTTGGCGAGGAGTTCATCGGCGCGGTAGATGCGGATGTGGCCGCCCTCGACCTCGTGGTACGCGTCGGACAGCGTCCAGCAGACCTTCTCCGGGCCGTAGCGCGGCACGGTGACCGCGATCCGGCCGCCGGGGCGCAGCACCCGCACCATCTCGGCCAGTACGCCCTTGTCATCGGGTATGTGCTCCATCACCTCGGAGATGATGACGACGTCGAAGCTGTCGTCGGGGAAGGGCAGGGAGAGCGCGTCGCCCTCCATGGCGGTGGCCGTCGCGCCCGTGGGGGCCTCGCCCGCCTCCTTCATGGCGGCGAACCACTTGGCGACTTCCCGTATCTCCTCGCCGTTGCGGTCGAGGGCGACGACCCGCGCGCCGCGCCGGTAACACTCGAAGGCGTGCCGGCCGGCGCCGCAGCCCAGGTCGAGGACGCGATCGCCGGGGGCGAGCGGGAAGCGGGAGAAATCGACGGTCAGCACGGTGATCTGCCTTCTGATCAGGGGGGTTCCGGCGGGTCGGGCTGCGGGGGTCGGACGGGGCTGAAGGGGCCGTGGAGGTGGTCAGAGGGGGCGGCGGGCGGCGGGCCGGGGGCGGGGGGCTCCGGCCCGGGCCGCGATGGCCTCGCGGTAGCGCTCCACGGTGCCGATCGCGGCCCGCTCCCAGGTGAAGCGCGCAAGGACCCGCTCACGGCCCGCCGCGCCCAGCTTCCGGCGCAGCTCGGCGTCGCCCAGGAGCCGGGTGAGCGCGGCGGCGAGCGCGCCCGCGTCGCCGGGCGGCACCGCGAGGCAGGTCTCGCCGTCCGGGCCGGCGACCTCGGGGATCGCGCCGCCGGTGGTGGCGACCAGCGGGGTGCCGGTGGCCATGGCCTCGGCGGCGGGCAGCGAGAACCCCTCGTACAGCGAGGGCACACAGGCGATCTGCGCGCCGCGCACGAGGTCGACGAGTTCGGTGTCGCTGATGCCCTTGACGAAGTCGACGGCGCCCTCGAGCCCGTAGCGGGTCATGGCCTCGGCCACCGGGCCGGTCTCGGGGCGCTTGCCGACGACGACCAGGTGCGCGTCGGGGTTCTCGGTCCGTACCTTCGCGAGCGCCTCCACGAGGTGGACCAGGCCCTTGAGCGGTACGTCGGCGCTTGAGGTGGTGACGATCCGGCCGGGCACCTCGGGCACGGCGGGGTCCGGGGAGAACAGCCGGGTGTCCGCGCCTATGTGCACCACGTGCACCCGGCCCGGGCGCACCCCGAGGTGGCCGACGATCTCCCGGCGGGAGGACCCGGAGACGGTGAGCACGGAGGGCAGCCGCCGGGCCACCCGCTTCTGCATCCGGGTGAAGCCGTACCAGCGGCGCACCGAGGCGCGGCGCTTCCAGTCGGGCGCGGCGTCCAGCTCCAGCTGCCGGTCGACGGTGATGGGGTGGTGGATGGTGGTGACCAGCGGGAAGCCGATGCGGTCGAGGTCCAGCAGGCCGTAGCCGAGGGTCTGGTTGTCGTGGACGACGTCGAACTCGCCGCGCCGGGCGGCCAGATGGCGGCGGGCGCGCAGGCTGAAGGTCAGCGGCTCGGGGAAGCCGCCGGTCCACATCGTGGCGACCTCCAGGGCGTCGACCCAGTCGCGGAACTCCTCGCGCCGGGGCGTACGGAAGGGGTCGGGCTGCCGGTAGAGGTCGAGGCTGGGCAGTTCGGTGAGGGTGACGCCCTCCTGGTCGTCGAGGACGGGGTACGGCTGGGAGCCGATGACCTCCACGGTGTGGCCGAGCCGGGCGAGTTCGCGGGAGAGGTGGCGTATGTAGACGCCCTGGCCCCCGCAGAACGGATTCCCCTTGTAGGTGAGCAGCGCGATCCGCAGCGGTCTGTCCGGATCCCTGTCGGCGGTGGCCGGAGGCGGGTCGGGGAGCGGTCCGGTCCCGGTCTTCTGCGCGGCCTCAGCGGTCACTCGCGCCCCCTCCTAGGTGCAACTCAGCGGGAGCGTAACCGCTCGCGTTTATCTAGAACAAGTTTCACTAGCGGATCGCCCGAGAAGTCTCGAAGATACCTGGTCAGGACATCGGTTCCGCTGCCGGGACGGGTGATGCGCACCACTGCGGGCGCAGGTCCGGAGGTTCAGGTGAGGCGCGGACGGCCCGCCCGGATACTCGCCAGTAGGGCCGCCACCTGTCTCAACTGCGCAAACGCCGGTGTGGTGGGCGAGCCACCGCGCTAATCTAGAACGAGTTTCAGTGGCTGTACCGCACCGAAGTGAGACAGATGACCGCAGAAGCCAAGCCGGCCTCCCTGCAGTTGACCGAGCGGCAGGAGGCGCGCCGCCGGCGGATCCTGCACGCCAGCGCCCGGCTGGCCAGCCGCGGCGGCTTCGACGCGGTGCAGATGCGCGAGGTCGCCGAGAACTCGGGCGTGGCGCTCGGCACCCTCTACCGCTACTTCCCCTCCAAGGTCCATCTGCTGGTGGCGACCATGCAGGACCAGCTGCAGCACATGCACGAGGCGCTGCGCAAGCGCCCCCCGACCGAGGAGGAGTCGACCGCCCGGGTCGCCCAGACCCTGATGCGCGCCTTCCGGGCGCTGCAGCGCGAGCCCCATCTGGCGGACGCGATGGTGCGGGCGCTCACCTTCGCCGACCGCTCGGTCAGCCCGGAGGTGGACACCGTCTCCCGGCTCACCACCGCGATCATCCTCGACGCGATGGGTCTTGACGGGCCGCCGACGCCCGAGCAGCTGTCCGCCGTGCGCGTCATCGAGCACACCTGGCACTCGGCGCTGATCACCTGGCTGTCCGGGCGCGCCTCCATCGCCCAAGTGAAGATCGACATCGAGACGGTCTGCCGCCTCATCGACCTCACCGCCCCGCGCCGGACGGAAGGCGCCGGGCGCGGGGACGGCGGGGGCGACGGAAACGGCGCATCGGGGGCGCAGGCGGCGCGCATGAGGGCCGGAAAGCGCGAATGAGCTCTTTTGTGCGCCCGCGCGCCCCCCATTGGCTCAATACACGCGTTCATGACAGGGGCAACCCCGGTAAGCATCAACGACGCCCGCGACGGGCGGACCACACGGGGTTGGAGGGACAGCACGTGATCCGGGTACTTCTGGTGCACGACTCTCGCTTGCTGCGATCCGGACTGGCAGCGCTGATCGAAGCCGAACCGGACATCGAGGTGACGACGACATCATGGCGCGACGCGCGTAGCAGGGCCCGCGCGGTCCGACCGCACGTATGCGTGGTGGACACGGACTGTCCGGGCTCCGACGGGGCCACGAGAAAAGGGGAGTTAGCGAAGATATCGGAGGGGATACCCGGCGAGAGACCCGGGATGGACGGCCGGTGCGAACTGCTGGTGCTGGCGGACGCGGAGCGGCCGGGGCCGCTGCGGCGGGCCCACGAGGCGCGGGCGCTCGGCTACATCGACCGGAACGCGTCGCCCGACCGGCTGCTGGACGGCATCCGGAGCGTCGCGAACAAGGAGCGTTTCATCGACGACTCCCTGGGCTATGGCTTTCTCCAAGCGGCCCGGATGCCGCTGACCGCACGCGAGTTGAGCGTGCTCTCGCTGGCCGCCGAAGGCGCCTCGATCGCCGAGATCGCCCGCAGCCTGCACCTGTCCAACGGGACCATACGCAACTACATGGCCTCGATCACCCGGAAGACCGGGGCGCGCAACCGCGTGGACGCCATCCGCATCTCACGGTGCGAGGGCTGGGTCTGACACCCCGGCGCCCGGCCGGCCCCCCGAGCCTCCCTGGCTCCCCCAGGCCCCCGGGCCGTCCCCGCCTCCCCAGCTTCCCGCGAGGTCGCGGTAGAGCGGGGAGCGCTCCAGCAGCTCGGCATGGCGGCCGCAGAGCGTCTGCCGCCCGTCCATGACCAGCACCCGCTCCGCACGGCGCGCCGAGCTCACGCGGTGGGCGATCACGATCAGGGTGGTGCCGGGACGCCGCGCGAAGGCCCGCTCCGCACGGGCCTCGGCGGCCGGGTCGAGATGGCAGGTCGCCTCGTCGAGCAGGACCACGGGGGCGGGCGAGAGATACGCGCGGGCCAGCGCGATCAGCTGGCGCTCCCCCGCGGACAGGGCGGCGGGATCGACCTCGGCGCACGGCCCGCCGATCCGGGACAGCAGCGCGTCGAGCCCCATGGCCTCGGCGGCAGCGGCGAGTTCGGCGTCGGTACGGGCGCCGGGGCCTGTCGTCGGGCACAGGTAGCGGAGGTTGTCGGCGAGGGTGCCGGAGAAGACGTACGCCTCCTGCGGAATCAGCACCCGCAGCGCGGCCGGCCGTACCGCGCCGGGCCCCCGCACGGGCTCCCCGCACACCCGGACCTCACCCGAGCGCGGCTCCAGCAGACCCGCGATCAGCCCCGCCAGCGTGGACTTGCCGATGCCGCTCGGACCGACCACGGCCAGATGGCCACCCGCCGGAACGTCGAGGTCCAGGCCCTCGACGACCGGGGCGGCGCGGTCGCCGTACGCGAACGTGACCGAGCGCAGCTCGACGGCGGCGGAGGCGGGGCGCGATGGCGCGCGGAACGGCGCCGCGTCGGCCGTCTCCGCGCCACCCGCCGTCGCGGGGCCCCGTCCTCGGGGACCCGCACCCACCGCCGCGCGGGGCGCCGTTCCCTCTGGAGCCGTCGCGCCTGGCCCTGGACCGGCCAGCCGACGGATCACCACCGCCAGGCGGGAGCCGCCCGTGCCGAGGGCCTGCATCAGGCTCTGCAGGGCGGGCAGCAGGGACTGCTGGAGGTAGGCCAGCGCCCCGACCAGCGCGCCCGTGGTGACCCCCCGGCCCAGCAGCCACGGGGCGGCCACCAGCAGCAGCACGACGGGCAGCCGTCCGCCCACCCCGATGGCGACCACGCGCACCACGCTCCAGCGGGCGAGGGAGCGCGCCGCCCGGTACTCGGCGTCGATCCGCTCCCCCGCGTCCGCCCCGACCCGCTCCTCCGCCCCCGCCGCCGTGATGTCCCGCAGCCCGGAGGCGGCGGCGCCCAGCGTCTCCGCGATGTTCTCGTCCGCTTCGAGGAACGCCTCCTGACGGCGGGCCATCGGGCGCAGCGTCGCCAGGAACAGCGCCAGCCCGAGGACCAGCGGCGGGAGGACGACGAGCAGCAGGACCGGGGCGAGCGAGAAGAGGCCGGCCAGGGCCCCGGCGGCGACGAACACGAACGAGCGGGAGACCATGACCAGACCGGCGAAGGTGTCCCGGGCGATCTCCACCTGATGGGTGAGCCGGGAGACCGCCGTACTGCCCCCGCCCCCACCTGCCGTACGGCCGCCGCCCGCACCCCCTACGGCGTGCGTCACCACCCGGCGTACGAGCGCGTCGCGCAGCGGCTCGACGAGGGCGGCCATCGCCCCGTAGACGCGGCCGGTGCCGTACGCCCCGACGGCCACGGCCAGCGCGGCGACCCCCAGCCACGCCAGCCCGGTCTCCCGCTCCCCCGCCAGGAAGCCGTCGTCCAGCGCCCGGGCCAGCGCGTATCCGCCCAGGAAGGTCTGTCCCGACTCCAGCACCGACCACGCCGCGAGCCGCAGGAGCACCCGGCGCCGCCCACACAGAAAGCGAATGCCCTCGGCATATGGCCCCGGCCTAGACCCACGCCTCCCGGCCCGGCCACCCCTTTTTTCCGGTCCGGATTCAGCCACCCTGAACTCCCCCGTCCGCTTGCGGAACTTCGGGCTCGTTCGGCCCGTCGAACCCATCCGCCCCGCCAGAAACATCCGGCGCGGCGAACACCGCCCGATAGCCGTCCAGCTCCCAGAGTTCGGCGTGGTCCCCCGCCGCCCGTACCCGCCCGTCCTCCAGCCAGACCACCAGATCCGCGCGGGCCGCCGTCGCCGCGCGATGGGCGACGATCACCCGGGTGCGGGGCCGGGCGCCCAGGAGGCGGCCGGACAGGGCCCGGGCCACCCGCAGCTCGGTGACGGTGTCCAGGCTCGAGGTGGCGTCGTCGAGGATCAGCACCCTGCCCTCGTGGGCGAAGGCCCGTGCCAGGCCCAGGCGCTGGGTCTCACCACCCGACAGCGGGGCGTCCGCGACCGGCGTGTCGTACCCGTCCGGGAGCAGCCGCACGAACTCGTCGGCGCAGGCCGCGCGCGCCGCCCGGACGACCCGGCCGGGCGGGGGCTCGGCCGGTCCCAGCGCGATGGTCCCGCCGATCGTGCCGCCGAGCGGCGCCGGGCGCTCGAAGGCGTAGCCGATCGCGCGGCGCAGCGCGTCGTGGGTGAGTTCGGGCAGCGGCACGCCGTCGAGCAGCACCTCGCCGCCGTCCGGGTCGGCGAGCCGCCCGGCGATCGCGGCCAGCGTCGACTTGCCGGACCCGGAGCGGCCGACCACGGCGAGACAGCGCCCGCCCGGCACCACCAGATCGACGCCGCGCAGCACCGTACGCCCGCCGCGCGCCGCCCGGACCCCGCGCAGCTCCAGCGTCCCGTCCCCCGGCGGCAGCGAGCGCGTGCCGTACGCGGTGGCGGGCTCGGCCAGGACGGGCGCGAAGCGACGGGCGGCGGTGCGGCTGCGCACCAGGCCGTTGAGGTGGCCGACCAGCATGCCGATGCCGGTGGCCAGCACCGCGTAACGGGTGGCGGCCAGCAGCTCGCCGACGCTCAGCTCCCCCGCCGTCAGCCTCAGCCCGGCCACGGCGACCACGGCGATCTGCAGCAAGGGAACGATCGCGGCGGCCCACGCGGCGGAGCGCCCCTGGACCCGCCACATGCGATGCCCCTGCCGGCTGAGCTCGGGCAGCGGCGCGAGCACCCGCGCCCGCTCCCGGCCGCCCGTCCCGGCCGCCGCGATGGTCCGCGCCCCGCCCAGCGCCTCCACCAGGCGGCCCGCGATCTCACCCTGGCTGTGCTGGTAGCGGGCGACGCTGTCGGTGGTGTCCCGGACGAACGAGCGCAGCAGTACGGCGAGGAGCGGCAGCCCGAGGAGGAAGGCGAGGGCGAGCCACGGGTCGATGAGGGCCAGCGCGACCAGCCCGCCCACCGGGGTGACGACGGCGGCCAGCGCGGAGGCCAGCGCGGTCGGCGCGGTCCCGGCCTGCGCGGCGTTCCCCACGAGCCGGGTCACCAGATCGCCGGCCGCCGCCCGCCGCCCCGTGCGCGGCCCGGCGCTCAGCGTATGGCGCAGCAGGCTGCGGCGCAGCCAGGCGATCGAGCGGGCGTTGGCGGTGCCGGTGAGGAGCGAGTCCAGCGCGTCCAGCACCACCAGCAGACAGGTGAGCCCCGCGCCGGCGAACACCCAGCGCCGGGCCTCGGCGCCGTGGGGGTCGGCGAGCAGGACGTCGAGCGTGCGGCCGAGGACGGCGGGGAGCGCGAGCCCGACGGCGGCGGACGCGGTGGTGAGCAAGAAGACGGCGCCGACATGCCCCGCGCTGTGCCGCAGCGCTCCCCGCAACAACCGCTCACCCGCACGGTCGGACGGCCGGTCGGGGGTGGTCGTGGCGGTGTCCGCGGAAGTGGTGTCCGCCGGGGTGGTGTCTGCCGGGGTGGAAGAGGCCATGCGGGGCAGGTCCTCGTCTCCTCGCGAGTGGGGTGTCGTCCGGCCGGCCGGAGCGGGGTGCCGCCCGTCCGGGCCCGGACCGGGCCCGGACCGGGCCGTGCACGTGAAGCGCCCCGCGCCGGTCCGGAAGCCCGGCGCGGGGCCGCGGGTGCGGTGGGCCGACCCCCGCGGGTCGCGGCCCCGGCGGGTGATACCGCCGGGACCGCGATGGTGCGAGACCGGTCAGGTCACAGGCACAGGAGGTTGCTGTGCGAGCTGTGCTTGTCACAGAGCAGCAGGCTCACGCTGCTCTCGCCGCCGCCACCGCCGCCGAAGTCCTCGGACTCCTCGGTCTCGAGCGTCTGGAGGTCGAGCAGTGTCATGGTCGTTCCTCTCTCTGTTATCCCTGGGGATGGGTTGTGTTGGTTTTCTTGCTGCGACCCCTGGCAGGGGCCGGTCCTAGGGCCGCCGGAGCGGCGGCAGGAAGGGCAGGCCGACCGGTCCGGCCTGCGGCGGTGCGCAGGCCGCGGCGAGCGCGAGCAGGCAGCCCGCGGTTCCGGTGGCCAGATCCATCGAAAGGCGCATCATCTGCTCGCCGGGGAAGGCGAGATGGCCCTGGTACGGCACGGCGTACCAGCCCAGGCTCGCGGTCTGCGCGGCGAGCCGTTCGGGCGCGAGGTCCGCGGTGGTGGTGCGGGCGAGGTGCAGGACCATCCCGGCGCGGCCGTTGAACAGCCCCGGCTGGGCGTAGTAGCGCAGCGACGCCGCGGCCGCGATGGCACCGCGGACCGCCTCGAAGTCGTCGTCGGCGCGGTGGGCGAGCCAGCTGTCGAGGACCATCCCGATCCCGACGCTTCCCGCGCCCAGGTACGGCATGGTGCGGAACCCCTCGTCGACGAGCAGGGCGCCGTGGCGGTCGCGGACGCAGCGGTCCAGGTCCTGGCGGAGCGCGGTGGCGGCGAGGTCGAGCAGCGCCGGGTCGCCGGAGTGCTCGTACAGCCGCAGGAAGAGCAGCGCCGGGCCGGTCGCGCCGTGCAGCAGCCCGGCCCGCTTGCCGGTCAGCCGCTCCCCGGCTGCCCCGCCCAGCCGGTCGGCGAGCAGCCGCGCCGCCTCCGAGGCACGCTCGCGCAGCTCCGTCTCGCCGGTCACCCGGGCGAGGTGGTCCAGCGTCAGGCCGACGCCCGCGAGGCCGCCGTGCAGATCCGGCGCCAGCCGCTGCCACTTCTCGTCGAGGACCCGCTGGACGAGCTCCAGCGCACGCTCGGTGTGGCCGAGCCGCTCCAGGGCGTACGCCACGCCCGCCAGCCCGTCGTAGAAGCCGAGCGGGGTGCCGCGCGGGGGCGGGGCGGTGTGCTTCAGCAGCCACTCCTCCCCCGCCTCGAACCGCCCGGCGCCGGTCTGGTCGAGCGCGAGGAGGACACCCGCCGCGCCGTGCGCCACTCCGAGCCCGCCGCCGTCGGCGAACTGGCCGATGTCGCCCGGGAAGAGCCGGTCGTCGCGCTCGGGCGTGGCCGAGGCGCGGATGGCGCGGGCCATGGAGTCACGGCTGCGGGGCCAGTCCGCGGGGTCCACGGGCACATAAGAGCCGCCGCCGCCCGCCAGGCCCACCGAGCCACCGCCACCCGCCACACCGGCCGAGCCACCGCCGCCCGCCGCACCCGCCGAGCCACCGCGCTCGCCGCCCGCGATCACCTCCACCGCCTCGTCCAGGAAGGCCCGGTCCACCGGGAACTGCCCGGCCGCCACCTCCGCCAGATGCGCCGCCTTCCCGCGGTCCACCACCAGCAGCGTGGTCATCGGCACGAAGAGGGCGAGCCGCAGACACGCGAGCGCGTAGCGGTCCACCTCGAAGCCGCGGCGGTCCAGCGGGGCGACGAAGCCGGGGTGGGCGATGGCCTGCCGCCGCCCCTCGCCGATGTGCGCGGCCGCCTCGAAGTCCAGCAGCATCACGGACGACTCGTCGGGGCTGACCATGATGTTGAACATGTGCAGGTCGTTGAAGACCACCCCGCGCCCGTGGACGGCGGCGACGGCCTCCTCGACCGCGCCGTGGATGCGCAGCGCCCAGCGGGTGTACTCGGCGACCGCGGCCGGATCCGGCTCGGCGGCCAGCAGCGGGTGGCGCTGCGCGAAGAAGGAGTTGAGGGTGCGGCCGGCGACATGGTCCATCACCAGGAAGCGGTGGTCGCCGAGGGTGAACCAGTCACGCACCTCGGGCGCCACACCCAGCCCGGACAGCCGCTCCAGCGCGGCCTTCTCCCGCTCCAGCCGGGTGACGGCGTCCGCCCCGTCGGAGGCGAGGCCGGCGTACGGGCGCGCCTCCTTGAGGACCACCTTGGCGCCGGTGCGGGTGTCCGTCCCCACATAGACCCCGCCGCCGTTGGAGAAGTGCAGGGCCTTCTCGATGCGGTACGGGAGGTCGGCGACCGTGGTGGCGTTGCGGGCGGCGAGCTGCGGCGCGAGGAAGTCGGGCAGCGTCACCCATTCGGGGACGTGGAAGGCGGGGTCGCGGCGGTCCGGGACGAGCCTGCCCGACGCGTCCTCGATGGCGGGCACCAGCGCGCCGCCGGAGCCGTCGGCGTCATCAACACAGTAGCGCTGTGCGAAGCCGCCGTACCGCACATACAGCGGGCCGTCCTGCCAGCGCAGATCGGTGAGGATGTACGGGCCGGGCTCGCCCGCCAGCAGATCGCCCAATTCCCGGAGAATGGTGTGGAGTTCTGCCTCGTCGGCCGGGTAGATGGTGGCGAACTTCCCGCTGGAGCCGCGCCCCGCGTATTTCGAGTTGCGCAGGTGCAGCGCATGCGCAGTGGGCACGAATTTAAAGGGTATTTCCCGGGGAACGCAGTAGTCCCAGACCTTGGCCGCGGTCTTTTCCGCGTTGTCGAGACAGGCCGAGACATGCACCTTCCAACCCTGCTGGGGCCGGCCCGGCCGCGGTGTCCCATCCGGCAGTACGGGGTTGACGTGCAGCCAGTCCCCGGAGACGAAGGTCTCCCACCCCTCGGGCACGGCGCGCTGGCCGGCCTCGTAGCGGGATTCGGAATCCCGCGTATCGGCGGACAGCCGGTCGGGGGTCTCATAGAAATATCTGTCGGCAAGACAGAAGACCTCATACCTTTTGTCCATCGCGTCCCCCTCGGCGTGATGGCCTAGAGATTTCCACGCCACCGCCGGGAGGAACAGTCACATCCGTCACGAAGAGACCGTGCAATACGCATGAGTAAGTTCGATGAACTGCAGTTCGAAATGCATGAACTGTAGTTCGAAACTCCCCGCCGCTCAAGTCCCGGTCCGACTATTCGTCCGGGGGGAATACCTGCTCACCGCCGATGAGCCGGATGGCAATGGCCTCGACCGGGCACCCCTCGGCCGCCGCCAGCACCGCCTCCGACGCGTCGGTCTCCGGCGCGACGGGATGCGACTGCCGGGCCCCGTCGAGCCGGAACCCGCCGGGCGCGGCGCTCACACACAGCCCCGAGCCGATGCAGACGTCGCGGTCCACCTCGACGTGCCAGCGGTCGCCCATCAGCCCTGCTCCCCGTCCCAGCCCTGCGGCAGATGGATCATCTTGTGCTCCAGGAACGAGGAGAAGCCCTCGGGCCCGAACTCCCGCCCCAGGCCGGAGTTCTTGTAGCCGCCGAACGGCCCGAGCATGTCGAGGCTGAAGGTGTTGACGGAGTACGTACCGGTGCGGATCCGGCGCGCGATCTCGATGCCGCGCCCCACGTCCGCGGTCCACACGCTGCCGGACAGGCCGTAGTCGGAGTCGTCGGCGATGCGCACCGCCTCCTCCTCGTCCCCGTACGGCAGCAGGCAGATCACCGGCCCGAAGATCTCCTCACGGGCGATCCGCATGCCGTTGTCGACGTCGCCGAACAGCGTCGGCTCGACGTACCAGCCCTTCTCCCGGTCCGCTGGACGCCCGCCGCCCGTCAGCACCTTGGCGCCCTCCCGCTGCCCGGTGGCGATGTAGTCGAGCGACCGCTGCTGCTGGCGCCGCGCCACCAGCGGGCCGACCTGTGTGGCGGGGTCCAGCGGGTCGCCGACGACCAGGGCCGAGGCGGCGGCCGCGAAGCGGTCGGCGATCTCGTCGTAGTGGCTGCGGGGGGCGAGGATACGGGTCTGGGCGACGCACGCCTGCCCGTTGTTCATCCACGCGTTGGGCACGATCCCGGCGACCGCCGCGTCCATGTCGGCGTCGGGCAGGATCACCGCGGCGGACTTGCCGCCCAGTTCCAGGGTCACCCGGGTCAGATTGCGCGAGGCGACCTCCATGACCCGCTTGCCGCCCGCGACCGAGCCGGTGAAGGACACCTTGTCCACGCCCGGGTGCCCGACCAGGTACTCGCTGACCTCGCGGTCCGCCGGGAGGATCGACAGCACCCCCTCCGGCAGCCCGGCCTCGGCGACGATCTCCGCCAGGATGTAGGAGTCCAGCGGGGTCTCGGGCGACGGCTTGAGGATCACCGAACACCCGGCCAGCAGCGCGGGCGCCAGCTTCGCCGCCGCCGTGAACTGCGGGACGTTCCACGGCACCACCGCCGCGACCACCCCGACGGGCTCGCGCCGTACCAGCAGCGGCCCCAGGACCCCGGTGCGCCGCTCCTCGAAGACGAAGTCGCGCGCCACCGTGATCGCGGAGTCCCACACCATCAGCGCGCCGAGCGCCTGGCCCAGCACGCTCCAGGAGTACGGGGAGCCGTTCTGCGCGCTGATGACCTTGGCGATCTCCTCGTGGCGGACGGCGACGGCGTCCTTGATACGGGTGACGACCGCGATCCGCTCCTCCAGCGACGCCCGGGCCCAGGGCCCCTCCTCGAAGGCGGTGCGCGCCGCCGCGACCGCCCGGTCCACGTCCTCGCGCGAGGCGTGCGGCACCCGCCCGATGACCGCCTCGGTGTGCGGCGAGACGACCTCGATCACATCCGTGCCGGCCGGATCGGCCAACGTGCCGCCGATGAAGAGCTGTCCGTGCTCGATGAGGTCGCTCATCGCCGAGCCTCCCGCCGCTCGTCTGGATCTGACGCCCAACTGACGCTGCATCAGAACTGATACCAGTTCTAGTTATAGTGGGCAATGCTTGCGATGCTCGCAGGAGCGACCGGAAGAGGGGGCGTCCATGACGGGGGCAGAGGCAAAGGCGGACCCGGAGGTGACCGACCACGGCGGCGGGGTGTGGAGCATCCCGGTCCCCATCCCGGACAACCCCCTCGGCCACACCCTCGTCCACCTCCTCGACACCGACCGCGGCCCGGTCCTCATCGACACCGGCTGGGACGACCCGACCGCCTGGGACACCCTCACCGCCGGCCTCGCCGCCTGCGGCACCTCGGTGTCCGACGTCCACGGCGTGCTCGTCACCCACCACCACCCCGACCACCACGGGCTGTCCGCCCAGGTGCGCGAGGCCTCCGGCGCGTGGATCGCCATGCACGCCGCCGACGCCGAGGTCGTACGCCGCACCCGCGAGGCCGAGCCCACCCGCTGGCTCGACTACCTCGCCGTCAAGCTCGCCGCCGCCGGGGCCCCCGAGGAACACCTCGCCCCGCTCCGCACGGCCCGCGCCTCCGGCCGTGCCCCCTCCTCCCGCTCAGTCTCGGCGCGCTCCGACGCGCGGGCTTCCCTCGTCACTGCTCGCTCCTCCGTCGCTGCGCGGCTCCTCGGTCCAGCCCGCGCAGCGCGCCAAGACACGCTCATAGCCACCCTCCCCGGCAGGCGCGCCGCCCTGCCCGACCGCCCCATCGCCCCCGGGGAACTCCTCGACCTGCCCGGCCGCCGGCTGCGCGCCGTCTGGACCCCGGGCCACACCCCCGGCCATGTCTGCCTGCACCTCGAAGAGACCCACCCGGCGGCCGGAGAGGGGCTGCCCGGCCATGGCCGGCTATTCTCCGGCGACCACCTCCTGCCCGAGATCAGCCCGCACATCGGCCTGTACGAGGACCCCGACGACGCGACCGTCACCGACCCGCTCGGCGACTACCTGGACTCCCTGAACCGCATCGCCGCCCTGGACCCGGCCGAAGTGCTCCCCGCCCATCAGCACGCCTTCACCGACGCCCCGGGCCGGGTCCGGGCGCTGCTGCGCCACCACGAGGAGCGCCTGGCCGGGCTGCGCGCCCTGCTGCTCGGCGCACCGCTGACGCCGTGGCAGCTGGCGGAGGCCATGGAGTGGAACCGTCCCTGGGCCGAGATCCCCTACGGATCGCGCAACATCGCGGTCTCGGAGGCCGAGGCGCATCTGCGCCGCCTGGTGAAGCAGGGCCGGGCGGAGGCGGTGCCGGGCACGGACCCGGTGACCTACCGGGCGGTGTGACCGCTCCCCTGGGCCCACCAGGCGGGCTGAGTCTTCCTCAGGGGTGGAGGCACCGGTGATCCACAGCTAGCCTTACCCCGCCCGGCCAGGCCGTACGGTGTCGTTGCCGCACGGGATCGAGCCGCGCGCACCCCCCGCCATGACGCTGTCATGCCCTGTTCATCCCAGCACCGCCCAGGAGTACGTGTGCCGACCTCCACCCCCGACTCCGGTCCGACCCCGCCGCCCGGCTGCCCCGCCCACTCCGGCCAGACCCCGGCACCGGGCCACCCCGAGTCGCTGTACGGAGCCGAGTTCGCCGAAAACCCCTCCGCCGTCTACGCCCGGCTGCGCGCGTACGGACCCGTCGCACCCGTGGAGATCTCCCCCGGCGTCCACGCCTCGCTGGTCACCAGCTACTCCACCGCCCTGGAGATCATGCGCAACACCGAGACCTTCCCCAGGGACCCGCGCCGCTGGGAAGCGCTCAACAACGGCACGGTCCCCATGGACAGCCCCGTCGTCCCGATGATGATGTACCGGCCCAACCCCATGTACACCGACGGGGAGGAGCATGAGCGGTACCGCGGCGCGGTGTCCGACACCCTCAACCGGCTGAACCCGCACGCCCTGCGCAGCTACGTCGAGGAGAGCGCCGACCTCCTCATCGACCTCTTCGGCCCCGAGGGCGAGGCCGAACTGCTCAGCGAGTACTGCGCCCGGCTGCCGCTGCTGGTCTTCAACCAGCTCTTCGGCTGCCCGCCCGAGCTGAGCGAGACGCTGGTCAAGGGCATGGCCTCGCTGCTGGACGCCAGCGAGGACGCCGTGGAGGCCAACGCCGTCCTCATCGAGACCCTCCTCGCGCTGATCGCCCTGAAGCGGCGCGATCCCGGGGCGGACATCACCTCCTGGCTGCTGGCCCACCCCGCCCGCCTCAACGACGAGGAGATGGTCAGCCAGCTCATCCTCCTCACGGGCGCCGGCGTCGAGCCCGTGAAGAACCTGATCTGCAACGCGCTGCGGCTGCTGCTGTCCGACGAGCGGTTCGCGGGCGACCTGTCGGGCGGCACCATGCCGGTCGACGAAGCGCTCGACGAGGCGCTGTGGACCGACCCGCCGATCGCCAACTACGCCACCCACTTCCCAGTCCGCGACGTCACCATCGCCGGACACCGGGTGGCCAAGGGCAGCCCCCTCCTCATCAGCATGGGCGCCGCCAACAACGACCCGCAGCTGGTCTCCGACCGCCGCGGCAACCGCGCCCACCTGGCGTTCGGCGCGGGCCCGCACGCCTGCCCCGCGAAGGACCCGGCGCGCATCATCGCCTCCACCGCCGTCGAGAAGCTTCTCGACCGCGTCCCGGACATCGAGTTGACCATGGACCCCGCCCAACTCCAGTGGCGCCCAGGCCCCTTCCACCGCGCCCTGGTCGCTCTGCCTGTGCGTTTCCCTCCGGTGACCGCCAAGTACGATGCGACGGGCGCCGCCGCGAACGACCAGAACTCCGGAGACAACGCATGGAACCCGAACCGAGATCCCTCGACCTCAGCCCCCTCGTCCTCGACCCCCAGGGACGCGACGTCCACGGGGAGGGAGCGCGGCTCCGGGAGCGCGGCCCAGCGACCCTGGTGGAACTCCCTGATCACGTGGTGGCGTGGTCGATAACCGACCCCACCCTCCTCAAGCGGCTGCTCACCGACCCTCGCGTCTCCAAGGACCCCCGGCAGCACTGGCCCAAGTTCGCGAGCGGAGAGATCCCCGCGACCTGGCCCCTGATCGCCTGGGTCGCGGTGGAGAACATGTTCACCGCGTACGGCGCCGACCACACCCGGCTGCGCAGGCTCGTCGCCAAGGCCTTCACCACCCGCCGCACGGCCGCGCTGCGCCCCCGGATCGAGCACCTGGTCTCCCGTTTCCTGGACGACCTCGCGGCAGCCGGGCCCGACACCGCGGTCGACCTCAAGGCCGGGTACTGCCACCCGATCCCCATGGAGGTCATCTGCGAGCTGCTCGGCATCCCCGAGGGAGAGATGCGCGAGCGCGAGCTGGAATTCGTCAGCACCATGTTCCGTACGAACGCGCCCCCGGAGGAGGCCGTCGCCGCCTACCAGGGCCACGAGGCCCTGCTGCGCGAACTGGTGGCGCTCAAGCGGGAGACCCCCGGTGACGACATCACCAGCGACCTCATCTCCGTGCGCGACGAGGACGGCTCGCACCTCAACGAGCAGGAGCTCGCCGACACCGTGGGCGTGCTGATCGCCGGCGGGTTCGAGACCACCGTCCAGCTGCTCGACAACGCCGTCCACGCCATGCTGACCCACCCCGACCAGCGCGCCCTGGTCCGCTCGGGCCAGGCCTCCTGGGACGATGTGATCGAGGAGACCCTGCGCAACCAGCCCCCGGTGGTCAATGTGCCGCTGCGCTACGCCGTCGAGGACATCGAACTCGAGGACGTCACCATCAAGCAGGGCGAAGCGATCGTCCTCTCCCTCACCGCCGTCAACCGCCACCCCGGCGTCCACGGCGAGGACGCCGACCGCTTCGACGTCACCCGCGCCGTCAAGGAACACCTGGCCTTCGGCCACGGCGTCCACTACTGCCTGGGCGCCCCGCTGGCCCGCCTCGAAGCCCGTATCGCCCTCCCCGCCCTCTTCGACCGCTTCCCCGACCTCCAACTCGCGGTCGACCCGGGGGAACTGCGTCCCATGCCCACCCTCATCTCCAACGGCCACCAGGCACTTCCGGTGCGCCTGGGCGGGGAGGCGGCGCTGACGGGCTGACAGCCACGACCGTGGTCGTCGCGGCCGTGGCTGCCACAGTCACGGCCGTCACGGCCGTCACGGCCCCGGAAAGGCGCACAGCTCGAACGCGGTTGCTACGATCGCTCCGGCGCGAGACACGCGTGATCACGTGACGAGGAGGTTGATGAATATGGCTGCCGTCCGCCTTCGTCAGCATGCCCTCGTCCGGCCCGCGCAGCAGTAGCGGAGCGCGGCCCGGGTCGTTCCAACAACCAGGAGTGACACCGTGTCTTCCAGTCGTCCCACGCAGGATGATCTGACCACCGACCGCCTCGTCCTTCGGACGTGGACCCTCATCGAGGCCGCCGCCGTCCTCGACAACGCCCGGCCGACGCACTGGGCGGAGGACTTCCCCGCCGAGGGCGACCGGGTGATCGCGGCCCTCTTCGAGAAGCACCCCGACTGGCTCGGCGCCTACGGCCACCGCCTGATCATCGAGCGTGACAGTGGCGTGGTGGTGGGCTCGATCGGCCTGTTCTGGCCGCCCAGCGAGGGCATCCTCGAGATCGGATACGGCATCGTGGCCTCCCGCCGCGGCCGGGGCTACGCCACCGAGGCCACCCGGGCCCTGGCGGAGTTCGCCCTCACCGCGCCGGAGGTCCACACCGTCTCCGCCGCCGTGGAACTGCCGAACCCGTCGTCCCAGCGCGTGCTGGAGAAGGCGGGCTTCCACCACGTGGCCACCGAGGAGAACGTGGCCAGGTTCCAGATCACGCAGCCGGACCCCGACCGGCAGTGACCAAGTAGTGACCCGGTAGGGCGCGGTGGGGGGGGGGGGCCGGCCCCCCCCCCCCCCCCCGCCCGGGCGGGCCCCCCCCCCCCCCCCCCCCCCGCGGCGGGGGCCCCGGCGCGGCCGGGCGACCCGAACCGCGCCCGGGGGCGGG